>NZ_CEYXRG010000007.1:0-178678 GCF_982940295.1 Leisingera sp. | reverse complement strand
ACCCGCAGGCGGTGCGAAGCGGCCCTCGCCGCGCGTAAGCGCGGCGCCACGCCCAAGGCTGCTCAGGCTGTGCTTGCGCAGCCAGCGCGGCCTGCAGGCGCGGGAGTGCGCCGCAGCGATAGAGTCAGTGCGGGATCTGGCTGCGGAGCTCTTCGGCCTCGCGGCGGGCTTCGCGCAGGCCATCCATCGCGGCGCGCAACTCAGCCTCGGTCTGGGTCAGCTGATTGGTCAGCTCCGCCTCGCGCTGCTGCAGGTAGGTAATCGCCTGGTCGCGGGTCTCCTCCGCCTCGTGCAGCTCCTGGCTCATCCGGTCGAGGTCAGCCACGTCGCTCTGGCGTACCCGGGTGAAGCGGTGCACCAGCCAATTGGCGAACCAGCCCATGGCGAAGGCCGCAAACAGGATGATCGCGGTGGTGATGATGAACTCAGTCCTGTTCATTACTCTGTGGTCTCCTGTGCGCCCTCTGCGCCTTCGTCGGGTTCTTCTCCAGCAGGCTCGTCACTGGTGCTGTCTTCCGCAGATTCTGCCGTGGCTGCCGGTCGGATCAGCTTGAATTCGATACGGCGGTTGGCCTCGCGGCCGTCCTCGGTGCCATTGTCGGCAATCGGCGTGCTCTCGCCATAGCCCTTGGCGGCGAAGGTCGAGGTCACCACCCGGCGCGCCCGCAGCTCGTTCAAGACCGACTGCGCCCGCGCCTGGCTGAGGTTCTGGTTCATCTCCTCGCGGCCCTGGCTGTCGGTGTGGCCCTGGATTTCCAGCCGCACCGGGCCGCAGCGGCCGAGGATGCCGGCGATCCGGTCCATAGTTCCAGCGCTGTCCGCCGCAATGGTGGCTGAGCCCGGCTCGAAGGTGATCTTGCCCTCGCTCTGAGCGCTGGCCAGCTGTGCCTCGCACAGTTCCGGCGGCAGCGGCTTGTCCTTGGGTTCCGGCGGCTTCTCATAGGTGATGTCAAGGCCATAGGTTTCGGCCTCACCCAGCTTGGCCGACAGGAAGCGGGCAATCTCTGCCGGCGCGTCCTTGCGGTAGCTCATGCCACGCAGTTCCACGTTGCCCGGTGTCACCGTGACCGCGCCGCGCTGCAGATAGGAGAGCGCCTCCAGCCCCGCCAGCACCCGCACCGGCCAGTCCGCGGGCAAGTTGGCGGCCACCCGGGCCGCGGTATGCACGTTACCGGAGCCGAACCGTGCTTTGGCATAGCTGTCCGCGACCTTGCGCAGGGCGGCATCGGACAGGCGGCCGCGCAGCTGAACCTGGCCTTCGGGGCTGAGGGTGGCGGTGAATTCCGGCACGCCGCCTGCATCCTGCGCCTCCGGCACCGGCAGCACTGCGTGCAGGGCAAAGACCCGGGGCAGGGCGCTTTCCAGCTCGCCAACCACGTGATCGAAACGTTCTTCGGGCGTATCTTCCGGGGCCACCAGGGTGATATCCGCATTGGCGATGGTGACCGATCCGCCGCCCAGCTCTGCCAGCCCGGCAATGCTCAGCTCTGCGGCGCGGGACCAGTTCGGCGAGGGCACGCCCATGCCGATCACGCAATCCGCTTCGCCCTGCAGCCCGGCTTTTCGGGCGGCGGCCAGAATGCGGTCGCGGCTTTCCTCGCTTTCGGCGGAGCAGGCGTCAAATTCCGCGCCGTCGCCGTCCAGCAGGAAGCGCAGGGTGAACGGCGTGATCACGGGCCGCGGCGCGGCGATGTCCAGCGCCAGCCGCAATCCCGGCGGCGCGCTGCGGCCCAGCCGTTCTTCCAGCTGCGCCTTGGCTTCCTCGCTGCCGGAGATGGCGGTCACCGAGACCTCTCCCGCCGCAACCGAGATCTTGGCGCGCGGCAGCAATTTCAGCGCTTCCACCGCAAAGCCCATCGCCTCAGGCCAGCCTTCGGGAATGCCGTATTTTGCGGTTTCCAGGAAATCGGCCACGTTTTCCGCGCCGGCCAGATCCTCCAGATCCTCGACCAGTGCCTTGCGGCCGGAACCCGCTGGGATCAGACCGATAATGGAAATACCGCCATCATTGCGCAGGATTTCCGCCGAGAACCGCGGTGGCGCCAGGCCATCGGCAGGAGGCACTTCCATCCCGTCCACGATCCGGGCCGCATCGACGACCGTGCCGACCAGGGATTTAACCGAGAACCGGGTGGCCTCATCAGGTGCAGTACCTTCCAGCAGCACCTGCAGCCCGTCCGCCGTCACCTCAGCCCAGGTATAGCCGCCGCCGTCCAGCGCCTGGCGCACCCCGCGCTCGGTGTTCCGCTCCACGGCAGTGACGGCAAATCCGGCGGCAACAAGACTCAGCCCCGCTGCGGCGGCGAAGGCCAGGCCCGGGATCATCAGCTTAGACAAGCGCATACGGCGGTACATTCCCAGTTTGCGTTACAGGCTCTTACCCTGCACGGCGCCGCGGTTCAATCACACGAACATGGCCAGGACAAAGAAGATCAGCGGAATCAGGCCGGTATCGCGGTTGAGGCGGAACAGCTGCAAAAGCCGCTGGCTGTTCTCCGCGTCAAAGGCGCGCAGTTGCCAGGTCATATGCCAGCCCATCGCCCAAGGGGCGGCCAGCGCCAGCACCAGCGCCAGCACCGAGGCACTGTCCAGCATCGCGCCGATCACCGCCATCGCCATAAGGCATACAAAGGCGACGATGAAGCGGCGCAGCCACATCGGCGTCTGCGTCCCGAACAGCCGGGCAGTGGACTTCACTCCGATCAGCGCGTCGTCCTCGGTGTCCTGATGGGCATAGATGGTGTCATAGAACAGCGTCCAGGCGATCCCGGCCAGATACAGCAGCACCGGCGGCCAGCTGAGGGAGCCGGTATGCGCCACCCAGGCCAGCATGGCGCCCCAGTTGAAGGCAAGGCCCAGGAACACCTGCGGCCACCAGGTGAACCGCTTGGCAAAGGGGTAGACCGCCACCGGCAGCAGCGACAGGATGCCCATGGCGATGGCCGCTTGGTTGAAGGTCAGAAGGATCGCAAGGCCAGCCAGGCATTGCAGCCCCATCCAGGCCAGGGCGCCCTTGACCGTCACCTGGCCAGAGGGGATCGGGCGCGAGCGGGTGCGCTCCACCTGACCATCGAACTTTCGGTCGGTGATGTCATTCCAGGTGCAGCCCGCCCCGCGCATCAGCCAGGCGCCGGCGGCGCAGCCGATGGCGATCCACAGGTCCTGCCAGCGCGGTGTCTGGTCCGCAAGGATGGCCAACGCCAGCCCCCACCAGCAGGGGATCAGCAGCAGCCAGGTGCCGATCGGCCGGTCAGCGCGGCTGAGGCGCAGGTAGGGGCGCGTCCATTCCGGGGCATGTGTGTCGACCCAATTTCCGGTGACCGCATCCGCGACCTGACCCTCTGGCGCTGGCTTCTGGCCTTGCATATGTAGGACCCCATGAGTGCAAAAATCAGACTGTATTTAGAGCACCCCTTGGGGGCAGGGCAAACGGTTCCTTTGGACCGGGATCAGGCGCATTACCTGTTCGGGGTGATGCGGCTGTCTGCCGGCGCCCCTGTGGCGCTGTTTAACGGCAAGGACGGCGAGTGGCTGGCTGAAGTGGCGGAGGCCGGCAAGCGCGGCGGCACACTGGTGTGCCAGGAGCAGAGCAAACCTCTGCAGCTGCCGCCGGATCTGTGGCTGATGTTTGCCCCGATCAAGAAAGCGCGCACCGATTTCATCGTTGAAAAGGCGGCGGAGATGGGCGCCGCCCGCATCCTGCCGGTGCAGACCGAATTCACCAATTCCGAACGCATCCGCCAGGACCGGCTGCAGGCCCATGCCGTTGAAGCAGCGGAACAATGCGGCGGCACCTATGTGCCGGAGGTGGCGGAGCTTCAAAAGCTCCCGCGCCTGCTGGATGCCTGGCCGCAGGACCGTCAGCTGATGTTCTGTGACGAGGCCGAAGTGGGCAAAGCTCTGCAACTGGCGGCGCAGACCCGGCAGGGCGCGCCCTGGGCCATCCTGATCGGTCCCGAGGGCGGCTTTTCCGAGTCTGAGCGCAAACGCCTGCACGCGCTGCCGCAGTCCCATGTGGTCAGCCTTGGCCCCCGCATCCTGCGCGCAGACACTGCGGCGGTGGCGGCCATGACCCTTTGGCAGCAGGCGCTGGGGGACTGGTAATGAATGAACCGCGCCGCGAATTACATTTGTTTTTTGCGGCGGAGAATTCGTCAGCTGTCGTACTCTACCGCGCTAAGAATAGCCTGTACCGACTGATTGCCTGGGATACAGACGGAAATAAATTTGCGCCGGGGCAATGGCTTAAGACAAGGGTCTTTGAAACAGCCTGTGCTTTGTCCCCCGACGGCAAGTACTTCATCTACAGCGCGATGCACAGGGGTACACCTGATGTCTTCACGGCTTTAAGCATTGCACCCTATTTCACGGCTCTGGAATGCCATACTGGACTGCTCGACTTGGAGGCTGGCGGGTACTTTCTGGACGCGGAAACACTAACATTTCGTCATACGATAAATGACGCTGGGGTGATTGAGCTGAGTTGCGGACTAAAGCAGGACACCAGGCGGCAAAACTGGTTTCACTGCATGAACCGTAAATGCGCGGGCATTTCGTACGAAAGCCAGGCAGCATTGAGAGAAGAGGTTGACGAGAAGCGCGGAAAGATTTCCAGCTTGCTGGAGTGCTACGAGTGCAGCGGAGCCAGGCTTTTCCGCAAGACTGCCGTTGGGCGCGAGCTTCTTCTGGACTGTTCCTCGATGCAGTTTGAAACGGTTACAGCCCCTTATGCTGGTGTTGCCAGGAGCGGTAGCCTGAGCGATTGAACCGCGCCTAATGAGATGTCAGTTCCGCCCGGATCAGAGTCTGGAAACCCCTTCCTGTTAAATTGGCCGCAACCCGGAGTTGCCACGGCCCCCGCCGGCAAGGGATGCTTGGCGCGGGCCTGCCTCCGGCGGGCAATGCGTGTGCGGGAACCGGAAATGGAGGGCAAATTGATTCGCATAGCATCTCAGGGAGATTTGCAGGCCATCGAGGGGTTTCTGGCGCCGCGCGCGGCAACCTCCATGTTTCTGTCTGGCAACATCCGCGACCACGGTCTGAACGCCACTGGCGATCCTAAGGCCACCACTGTCTGGCTCAGCGAAGCCGGGGGGCAGGTCTCCGGGGTATTCGGCCTGACCGAGGCTGGCTATTTCATGTTCGAGGCACCGGAGTTCGCTCCCGCAATGGCCCCCGGTTTGCGTCAGGCGCTGGCCGGACGGCAGATCGCGTCGCTGACGGGGGAGGCGGGGCAGGCGGAGACCCTGCTGACCGCGCTGGAACTGGACCGGGACGCGATCGGCTTCTCCGAGGAGGAGCCTCATTTCCGGCTGCAGCTGAAGGATCTGCAGATCCCCTCCGGCGGCAGCAGCCTTCGGCCGATGCATCCTGAGGACGTGCCATTGATCACGGAATGGCGCCATGCCTATGACAAGGAGATCTTCGGCTCTCAGAACCTGCCGGAAATCCGCCAGCGCTCCACCGCGCGGGCGGAGGCGCTGGTGCACAGCGGCCGCGGGCGGATCCTGGAACTGGGCGGGCTGCCGGTAGCAATGACTGCCTTCAACGCGGTGCTGCCTCAGGTGGTGCAGGTCGGCGGAGTCTACACGCCGCCGGGCCAGCGAAGCCGCGGCTTTGCCCGCCGCGCCGTGGCGCTGCACCTGGCAGAGGCGCATGGGTGCGGCGTGCAGGAGGCGATTCTGTTTGCCGCGGGAACCGCCGCCGTCCGGGCTTACCGGAAACTGGGTTTCGAGCGCATCGGCGACTACCGGATTGTCGAGTTTTCCGGGCCTGTAACCGTCGATGGCGGCTAGGGCGGGGCAGCAGTTGCAGCATTGCCCATTGCATCCGCAAGCCGGGCCGCACACATAAGGGTCAAGACAGGCCGCAGCGCCTGCCAGACGTTTTTATGAGGCAAGTATATGAGTTTCATCCGCCCTGAAGCCCGCGCCGCCCTGTGGCAATGGCGCGAAGTCCTGGCCGCAGCGATGATGTTTCTGCTCGGGCTGAAATGGGCGTTTTCCTCAGTCGGGTTCACCGCCATCACCGGCTGGGCCTTTGTGGCCACCGGCCTGGTGACTGCGGTCATCGGCGCCCAGCGGATGCGCTTCCGGCGCGGTACAGGCGGGCCCGGCGTGGTGCAGGTGGATGAGGGGCAGATTGCCTATTTCGGGCCGCTGACCGGCGGTGCAGTGGCGGCCTCAGAACTGGAACGCCTGGCGCTTGATCACTCCTCCAAACCACCGCACTGGCTGTTGGAGCAGCCGGGCCAGCCACCGCTGGCGATCCCGGTAAATGCCGAAGGCTATGAGGCGCTGTTTGACGTCTTTGCCGCGCTGCCCGGGCTCAAAACCGAACGCATGCTGACGGAACTGCGGCGCAAAGGCGCTCACCAGGTCGTGATCTGGGAGCGCAATTCCAGCCGGCCGGAACATCTGCGCCTGCATTGACACCGGCGGCGATTCCGCCCACGACTGACCCTTCAACACTGACCTAACAGGACGGAGTGCCAGGCATGTCCATTCCCCAGTCCGGCGGCGGGCCGATCGAACACCACGAGCAGCTTGCCCAGTATCTTGCCGACGGCTGCAAGCCCAAGGAAGACTGGCGCATCGGCACCGAACATGAGAAATTCGGGTTCTGCAAGGACACGCTGAAGCCGCTGCCCTATGCCGGTGAGCGTTCCATCCAAGCGGTGCTGGAAGGCCTGCGCGACGGTCACGGCTGGGCGCCGCTGGTTGAGGGCGGCAACCTGATCGGCCTGACCAAGGACGGCGCCAACATCAGCCTGGAGCCGGGCGGCCAGCTGGAACTCTCGGGCGCGCCGCTGGAAACCATCCACGAGACCTGCGACGAGGTGAACGCCCACCTGCGCGACGTCAAGGACATCGCCGACAAGATCGGCGTCGGCTTCATCGGCCTGGGCGCGGCCCCTGTTTGGCACCATGAAGATATGCCGCTGATGCCCAAGGGCCGTTACAAACTGATGGACGGCTACATGCAGGACGTCGGCACCATGGGCACCACCATGATGCGCCGCACCTGCACCGTGCAGGTGAACCTCGACTTCTCGTCCGAGGCCGACATGGTGCAAAAGCTGCGGGTGGCCTTGGCGCTGCAGCCCGTCGCCACGGCGCTTTTTGCCAATTCCCCCTTCCTGGACGGCAAGCCGAACGGCCACAAATCCTGGCGCTCCCGCGTCTGGCGCTCGCTGGATGCCGACCGCACCGGCATGCTGCCGTTTGTGTTCGAAGAGGGCTTCGGGTTCGAGGCCTGGGTGCAATATGCGCTCGATGTGCCGATGTACTTCGTCTACCGCAACGGCGAGTACATCAATGCGCTGGGCATGTCGTTCCGCGACTTCCTGAAGGGCGAGCTGCCCGCTCTGCCGGGCGAAACCCCGACGCTGAGCGACTGGGCGGACCACCTGACCACTATCTTCCCCGAGGCCCGCATCAAGAAATTCATCGAGATGCGCGGCGCCGATGGTGGCCCCTGGCGCCGCCTGTGCGCGCTGCCAGCCTTCTGGGTCGGTCTCACCTATGACCAGAGCGCGCTGGACGCGGCCTGGGATCTGGTCAAGGGTTGGGACGCCGAGACCCGTGAGGGCTTGCGGGTGGCGGCCTCCGAACAGGGGCTGCAGGCCAAGGTGAACGGCATCAGCATGCACGAACTGGCGCGTGAGGTGGTGGCAATTTCGGAAAGCGGCCTCAAGGCCCGGCACAAGCCCGGCGCAGGCGGCCTGGTCCCGGATGAGACCCATTTCCTCAATGCGCTGAAGGACAGCCTGGAAAGCGGCAAGGTCCCGGCGGATGAGCTGTTGGAGCGTTACCACGGTGCCTGGGACGGGGACCTCAGCCGCATTTACAGCGAATTCGCTTACTAAAACTGCAAGGGCCGCGTTTAGGACGCGGCCCTTCGGTTTCCAAATTCGCGCTCAGCTGTCCGGCTTGCCCAGCACCCGGCGCTAATACAATTCCCTAACCTGCGCCTTGCGGGCGGCTTGAAACTGCCATTCCTCTTCCTCGGTGCGCTTGGTCAGATAGGCATAGCCCGCGTAGGCATTCTCCTGGCCGCTGCGGGATCTGCGCGTGCGGGATATCAGCGCGCTGGTGCCGTGGGCGTTCTCGCCGCGCTGCGAGGGCAGCAGCATGAAATAGAGATGCAGCAGAAGGGCGATGATCGGCCCAAGCACGATCAGCGTAAATTGGAACAGATACTGAAACCCGAGCAGCGGGTCATGCGCCGCAATGGCTCCGGTCTCGTCGAGAACTGCCCCCGGATCGGCCTGAGCCGCAACGCCCATCAGTGTGGCCAGAATGGCGTCCCAGTCCAGTGCATCGGCGAAGGCTGCCAGATTGAACAGCGCCTCCCAGAAGCTGCCGGACAGGGAGGCCGTCAGCGATCCGGCAATCATCAGACCGGGGCCAAGGCCGCTTGGATCACTCATCGGAATTGCTGTCAGAAGGCCAACGCTCAACACCAGCCCCAGCGAAACTGCAGTGAACGGAAGCTTGGCCCATTTTCCGCTGCGCCCGGCATCATGCAGCCTGCGGACGGTCAGCGACAGCCGCGGGACAAAGGTGAACAGGAACAACCCGAGCGAGCCATAGTGGAAGGGGTTCAGCGGCGGTACCTCACCCCGCAGGAGATGCCTCCATACCTCAGTGGCATCACCAGGCAGCATCAGGAAAATAAACAGCCAGACCAATGGGATAAGGCACCAGTACTCCAGTCGGGTAGCGCGGCCGTCAAAGTCGAGGAACTTGAAGGCAAAGCTTTCAAACGCGGAAAGAATGCGGGAGATCATCTGAAACCTGTTTAAAAATAATCTCCCCTGGGTTGCGCTGAGACTGCGGCGGAATTTGGACCAGGGCAAGGCAGAGGCGCGGTATGAGCAAAGGCCAGCTAAACAAAAAACCGGCGGCAAGGTATCCTGCCGCCGGCTGCTCGCACGTGAGTGGTGGCTAATGCCTTATTGAGCCTGCAGTTCCGCCGGGTCTTTGTCGGCGATGTCGGTCCAGTTGGCGTTGGCGTTCTGGATGAAGTTCGGGATATCGCCTTCCCACCGGTCCTGAATGTCCTGCGACAGGTTCAGGTACAGCGTGTTGTCGACGATTTTCCAGTGGTTCGGGTCACCGTCGAACTTGAAGCCCATTGCGGTGCCGAAAGCGCAGTAGCCGCCATAGGCCGGCACGTAGGCCTCGGGGTTCTTCTCAAAGGCCGCTTTGTGCTCTTCCGATGCAAAGCGGTAGGTTGCGTCATTGTAAATGGAAGTGATTTTGTAGCTGCCCTTGGTGGGGGCGCCGTCCGTGAAATATGCGACCGGGTCGTAGCCCTGCATGGCCAGACCGGTGGAGGATGCGTTGATATCAACGCCCGCCGCCAGGGCCGAGGTTGCCATCGCAACCGACAGTGCCACACCGCTGATGAGTGCTTTTACTTTGTTCATGGTCCCGTCCTTTCAAATCCCGGCCGCGGCGTTCCCAATTTTTTGCCCGGCCGGCGTTTCACCATGTGTGCCGCGGTATGCTGCGGGTCACGGCACCGATGTGGAGAGCCATGCGATCACGTTCAAAACAACTCAATTTGACTGTGCGCCCGGCGGCAGCGGCCTGTGCATTCCTGCGCAGAACAGGTGACAGGCCGCAATGCGCCGGGCAGAGTTGGGACAGGCAAACTGGAGGTCAGCATGACACACCCATCCCCCACCCGCCGCGCATTGTTTTGCGGGCTGGCCGCGGTCTTGATAGCGGCGGCAATGCCGGTCAGTGCGCAAGACATCGGCGGCAGCTACCGCGCGGAGGGCCGCAACCCGGACGGCAGCAGTTACTCAGGCACCGTGCAGATCAGTGAGAACGGCGGGGCGATAGAGATGCAGTGGCAGATTGGCAGCCGAAGCTTTGCCGGCAGCGGCACCCGCAATGGCGACGTGGTTCTGGTGAATTGGGGCGACACCTATCCGGTGGTCTATGTGCGAATGCCCAGCGGCGAGCTGCACGGCACCTGGTCCAACGGCCGGGCGCTGGAGCGTCTCATCCCGTGACTTCCAGTGCGAGGACGAAGCGGATCACTTTCTCCGCGGGCATCTCGCAGGGCTTCAGCCGCGCGCCGGATGCCAGCCGGTAGAGGTTGAGGCTGATGTAATCGGTGCCGCCCAGCTCCCGCGCCACCAGCTTCTGTGCCTTGCCTGCTGCCAGATCCTGCCGGGTGACAGTGTATTTTCTCCCATCGGCAACACCGGTGAAGGCCCCGAGCGGCAGCGCGTCAAAAGCTGCAAGAAAGGCTTGCAGCTCTGCGGCGGTCACTTTTGCCCGATCCTGGGTTCGGTGCCTGCCCGCAGCCGGGCGATATTCGCCGAATGGCGGACAAGGACAATCGCCGCCAGCAGCACCGACAGGGCAATCACCGGCTGATAGCCCAGCACAAATGCCCACACCGGCGCCGTCAGAGCCGACACCAGTGCCCCCATCGAGGAAATCCGGCTGACCGCCGCCGCCGCCAGCCAGGTCAGGCAACTGGCGATGCCGACCGGCCAGGCCAGCGCCAGCAGCAGGCCCAGGAATGTGGCCACGCCCTTGCCGCCCTTGAAGCCCAGCCAGACCGGGAAGCAATGGCCAAGGAACGACATAAGGCCGGCCAATTGCGCTGCATCCTCGCCAGCCAGGGAGCGGGCCAGCAGCACCGCCGCTGCGCCCTTGCCGCCATCCAGAAGCAGCGTCAGTGCCGCGGCGGCCTTGCTGCCGGTTCTGAGCACGTTGGTAGTGCCGATATTGCCAGACCCGATCTGGCGCAGGTTGCCGAGCCCTAGCAACCGGGTCACAACCACCCCGAACGGCACGGAGCCAAGGCCGTAGCCGATCACTGCCCAGAGGATCAGAACAGCAGCAGAGCTTTCAATAACTGGCATCAGTCCCTCCGGTAGACGGGCTCACCGGCCACATAGGTGGCTTCGACGCGGCCTTGCATCCGCTGGCCGTCGTAAGGGGTGTTCTGCGACTTCGAGCGCAGTTTGAAGCGGTCCAATACAAAGGGCACATCCGGGTCGAACAGCACCAGATCCGCGGGCGCGCCCTCGGCAAGGCGGCCGCTGTCCAGACCAAGCCGCTTGGCCGGGTTCAGCGACATGGCGCGGAACAGGGCAGGGAGGTCCAGCAGTTCCGCATGGTACAGGCGCAGCGCCGCGGGCAGCAGCGTTTCCAGCGCCACCGCGCCGGCCGCGGCCTCCTCGAACGGCAGGCGCTTGCTTTCCTCATCCTGCGGCGTGTGCATGGAGGAGATGATATCGATCAGCCCCGAACGCACCGCCTCGACCACTGCCAGGCGGTCCTCCTCGGAGCGCAGTGGCGGCTTCACCTTGAAGAAGCTGCGGTAGCCTGCCACGTCCAGCTCATTGAGCGTCAGATGGTGCACCGAGGTGCCCGCGGTGATGTCCAGCCCGTTGTTCTTGGCGCGCTCCAGCGCGGGCAGCGCGCGGGCGGTGGTGATCTGGTCGGCATGGTATTTGGCGCCGGTCATCTCCAGCAGAGCAATGTCGCGGTCCAGCCCCATCCGCTCTGCCATCGGCGAGACGGAGGGCAGGCCATAAAGCGCTGCGAACTTGCCGCTGGTGGCGGCCGCGCCTTTGCTCAGGCCCGGCTCCTGCGGGTGGGCGATAACCAGGGCGCCGCAGGAGCGGGCATAGGTCAGCGCGCGCTGAAACACCTTGGTGTTCTGAACCACGTGGTCGCAATCGGAAAAAGCCACGGCGCCGGCATCCATCAGGAAGCCGATCTCGGTCATCTCGCGCCCCTCGCGCCCCTTGGTCAGCGCCGCCATCGGCAGCACGTTCACCGGCGTATCCGCCTGGGCACGGCGGGTGACGAATTCCAGTGTCTCCGGGCTGTCGATCGCCGGGGTGGTATCCGGGCGGGTCACGATGGTGGTGACGCCGCCAGCGGCTGCCGCAAGCCCCGCGGTCTTATAGCTTTCCTTGTGCCGCTCGCCCGGCTCGCAGACCTTGACACCAATGTCGACGATCCCCGGCGCCAGGCATTTGCCGCCGCAATCCACAAGGGTCACATCTTCCGGCCTGATGTTTTGCGCGCGAAGCAACTGGTCAGGATCGGTGACGTTCTTTTCAACCGCCGCGATCCGCCCGTTCAGGACCAGCACCATGCCCGGTGTGTCGCTGCCACCCTCCGGGTCGATCAGGCGGGCGTTGGTGAAGAGAGTGCTCATGCCTTGGCTCTTTCGATTGCGTTGAGGGTCGCGGCCGGGTCGGCCTGGTATTTGATCAGGTGCTTGCCGCCGTCCTTGGTGACCACCTGCACATAGCTGCCCATGGTTTTGACAGCTTCGATTTGCGTGACCGGAACCGAACGCCCCGCGGGGCCGGAGAGAGTCTCCCGGGTCAAGGTCCAGACCACAGCCAGTTCCTCGCTGGCCATGTACCAGCCGCGCAAGGCGATGGCCGCCAGGCCGCCGATGGCACCGGTCCAGATGTGCGGGCTGCCCATGATCCACAGCACCGCCATGGCGCCGCCCATGCCAAGCGCTGCCATCCAGGCGTGGGCGCGGACATAGGCGCCGCGGTCCGGTCTGAATTCTTGTGCCGCCATCAGGTCACGAGCACCCAGATCAGCAGTGCAATCAGCAGCATCACCACGGCAAACAGCCCCGCACCGATGCGGCGGGCCTGCGACCGCGCCGCGCGCGGCGGCAGTTTCGGGGCGGAATAGGGCTTGGCGCTTTCGGCGGTTTCGGGCGGCGCGCTCCAGTTGGTCCGGCGCTCGCCATAGGTGCCGGTCAGCTTGATCTGATCCGCCGGGGTCAGCCGCGTTTCCTTGCCCTCAAAAGCGCGCGAGCGGATCAACAGCACATGGCCTTCCTGCGCTTCCAGCATCGCGCGGTCTTCCTCCACCTGCGCCCGCGGCACGCCGCAGCCTTCGGTGAGGTAGCCTGTCAGGCCGATATCCTCCAGGTCGGAGACCGGGAAGACCTCCACCTGATCCATGTTGAGCGCCTCGATCCCCAGGACCTGCGCCAGCGCGCCGGGCTCCTTCAGGAAGGCTGCCTGCTCGGGCCGCATGTCGAGCGCAAACAGCCGGATCACACCGCGCTCGCCCGCCGGAATATGGATCACGCCATCCACGCCGTTCACCCAGCCTCAGCCAGGCGTTCGGCGCGCAGGTTGCGGGCCAGCAGGTCCATTGCCGCCATCCGAACCGCGACACCCATTTCCACCTGCTCCTGAATGACCGAGCGGTTGATGTCGTCGGCCAGCGTCCCGTCGATTTCCACCCCGCGGTTCATCGGGCCGGGGTGCATGACGATGGCGTCGGGTTTGGCTTGGCTGAGCTTATCCGCGTCCAGCCCGTAGCGGTGGTAATACTCGCGCTCCGACGGGATGAAACCGCCGTCCATGCGTTCCTTCTGCAGGCGCAGCATCATCACCACGTCCACATCCTTAAGCCCCTCGCGCATGTCGTCATAGATTTCGGCGCCGAATTCTGCGAACTGGGCCGGCACCAAGGTTGGCGGGCCAATGAGGCGGATGCGGTTTTCCATCTTGCCGAGCAGGATCAGGTTGGACCGCGCAACGCGGCTGTGGGCGATATCGCCGCAGATCGCGATGTTCAGCCGGTGCAGCCTGCCCTTGGAGCGGCGGATAGTGAGCGCATCCAGGAGCGCCTGGGTCGGGTGCTCATGCTTGCCGTCGCCCGCGT
Source organism: Leisingera sp. (assembly GCF_982940295.1). Lineage (NCBI taxonomy): Bacteria > Pseudomonadati > Pseudomonadota > Alphaproteobacteria > Rhodobacterales > Roseobacteraceae > Leisingera > Leisingera sp. The sequence continues at coordinate 164,990 of NZ_CEYXRG010000007.1, read as the reverse complement.
TCAGCACCGCGCAGTTCACCTTTTGCGCCAAGAGGTCCACCGCGCCGGAATGCGGGTGGCGCACCACCAGCAGATCCGGGTGCATCGCATTGAGCGTCATCGCGGTGTCGATCAGGGTCTCCCCCTTTTTGATCGAGGACGCCTGCATTGCCATGTTCATCACATCGGCGCCCAGCCGCTTGCCCGCCAGCTCGAACGAGGCCTGGGTGCGGGTGGAGTTCTCGAAGAACATGTTGATTTGCGTAAGCCCCGCCAGCACGTCGGAGTGCTTCTCGGGGCGGCGGTTCAGCGCCACATAATCGTCGGCCAGATCGAGGATCGCGGTGATCTCATGCGGCTTCAGCGGTTCGATGCCAAGCAAGTGGCGGTGTTCGAAGGACATATGGGCGGCTCCGCTTGATTTGCCGGTTCTTATAGGCGGGGCGGGCGGTTGCGGCAAGGCATTGCTGGCTAGGGGCGGGCCCCTCGCGCTCCCCGGAGTATTTTCCGAAAGATGAAAGGCTTGAATCTGCGGCATCGCGGCGGAGGGGTGTTCCGCTTGCCGGCTGGGCGGAGTAGCTTGGGCGCATGGAATCGGCATTGGATTACTGGAGCGCCCGGGCGCTGTTGGAGTGGCAGGCGGAGCTGGGCGCGACCGAAGCGCTGTGCGACGCGCCGGTCGACCGCTATGCGCTGGAACAGGCCGCGCCGAAGCCGAAGCCAGGGGCAGCCCCCGCGCCGCCGCCCAAGCCCAAGGAGGTGAACCCCGCAGAGGTGGCTCAGAAGGCCGCCAAGGGGGCAGCGTCGTTGCCCGCCCTGCACGATGCACTGGCAGCCTTCGATCATTGCAACCTGAAACGCGGGGCGCGCAACCTGGTCTTCTCGGACGGCCAGCCTGGCGCGCGGGTGATGATCATCGGCGAGGCGCCGGGCCGGGACGAGGATCTGCAGGGCAAGCCGTTTGTGGGCCGGGCCGGGCAGCTTTTGGACAAGATGCTGGAGTCGATAGGCCTCAGCCGTGCGGAAAGCGTTTATATCACCAATGTGCTGCCCTGGCGGCCGCCGCAGAACCGCGACCCGCTGCCGGCCGAGATTGCCATGCTGACGCCTTTCCTGGAGCGGCATGTGGCGCTGGCGGAACCGGAAATCCTGGTGCTGATGGGCAATATCAGCTGCCAGGCGGTGCTGGGAAAGCGCGGGATTACCCGGCTGCGCGGCAAATGGGACCAGGCCTGGAGCAAGCCGGTGATCCCGATGTTCCACCCAGCCTATCTGCTGCGCCAGCCGTCGCAGAAGCGGCTGGCCTGGGCGGACCTGCTGGAGCTGAAGGCGCGGCTGGGCAGCTTGTCCTGAGGAAATGCGATGAAAATCCTGGCGTTCTCCGACCTGCATCTCTCGGCCTCCCATGCGGCAGATATAGTGGCGGCCAGCGCCGGAGCGGATCTGGTGATCGGAGCGGGCGACTTCTGCAATTGCCGGCACGGTATGGACCGGGCAGTGGCGATGCTGGCCGGGCTGAAGGCGCCGATGGTGGCGGTGCCTGGCAACGGCGAAAGCGGCGATGAGCTGCGTGCCGCGGGTTTCCCGAATACCACGGTTCTGCATGGCGATGGTGTGGCGTTTGAAGGCCTGCGCCTGTTCGGGCTGGGGTACGGCGTGCCGGAAACGCCCTTTGGCAGCTGGTCCTGCGACCTGAGCGAGGTGCAGGCGGCGGCGATGCTGGCGGCCTGTGATCACGCGGATATCCTGATTTCCCATTCCCCGCCCAAGGGGCTGGGGGATGTGACCTCTGGCGGGCAGTCCGTTGGCTCCACCGCCGTCAGGGCCGCGGCGGAGCGTATCCGGCCGCGGCTCTTGCTCTGCGGCCATGTGCATGATTGCTGGGGCTTCCGCGGCACACTAGGTAGGACACAGGTGGCCAACCTGGGCCCCGCGGTTAGCTGGTTCGACGTGGAGCCTTGAGCGCTGATGCGGCCTGGCCCGTTTGCGCCCCGGCGGAAATATTTGCAGCGTTGGCCTTGCGGCTGGCGAGTACAGAGAGGACCTGACAGGCAATGTCCCGTATCGACGAAAACATGGAGTTCATCCCGGTCCGCATCGCGGTGCTGACGGTCTCGGATACCCGCAAGCTGGAGGACGACCGCTCCGGCCAGGTGCTGGTCGACCGGCTGGGTGAGGCGGGCCATGTGCTGGCCGCCCGCAAGATCATCCCCGATGAGCGGGCAGAGATTGCCGAGCAGCTGCGCGCCTGGGTGGCGGATCCGGAGGTGGATGTGGTGATCTCGACCGGCGGCACCGGCCTGACCGGGCGCGATGTGACCGTGGAGGCGCACCGCGACGTCTATGAGAAGGAGATCGAGGCCTTCGGCACCGTCTTTACTTGGGTCTCTATGCAGAAGATCGGCACCAGCGCGGTGCAGTCGCGCGCCACTGGCGGGGTCGCGGGCGGCACCTATCTGTTTGCGCTGCCCGGCAGTCCCGGCGCCTGCAAGGACGGCTGGGATGAAATTCTTTCAAAACAGTTCGATTACCGTCACCGGCCCTGCAATTTCGTGGAAATCATGCCCAGATTGGAGGAACATCTGCGCCGGAAGTGAGCGGCTGCGGCGTGTAACCTCGCAAACCCGTGCGGAAAATCATATATTTCCAACCGGGCACAAGGCATTTTGCGCTTTGGCAGGCCGCGCCCGCGGTCCCGGCAGCAGCCGCCACCGGAAGGGAGAAACATGCGCTTTTTGCGTCAGAGTGTGACAGGTGTATTCCTGGCGGCGGTCACGGCGGCACTGCTGCTTTATGCCGGGCAGCTGATTTTCAGTGCAATCGAGGCGCAGCTGAACGTGGAGAAGAAAGCTCCCCCGGCGCGGGAGCGGATTTTTGCGGTCAATGTGGTGACGGCGGAGCTGCAGACGGTGGCGCCGGAGCTGACCGCCTTTGGCCGGGTCGAGAGCCGCCGCACGCTGGAATTGCGCACGGCGGTCGGCGGCCGTGTGGTGCAACTCTCTGAGGATTTTGAGGAAGGCGGCACCGTGCGCGCAGGCGAGGTGCTGGTGCAGATCGACCCGGCGGATGCTCAGGCGGCGCTGGACCGGGCCGAGGCGGACATGATGGATGCCCGCGCCGAGGAGCGCGATGCTGGCCGGGCGCTGGTTCTGGCGCAGGATGAGCTGCAGGCCACCCAGGATCAGGCGCAGCTGCGCGAGCGCGCGTTTCAGCGGCAGGTGGATTTGGCCGACCGGGGTGTCGGCACCGCAGCGGCGGTGGAAACCGCGGAACTGGCGGCGGTGCAGGCGCGCCAGGCGGTGATCTCGCGCCGTCAGGCGGTGAGCCAGGCAGAGGCGCGGGCGGATCAGGCCGCCACCCGGGTGGCGCGCGCGCAGATTGCGCTGGACGAGGCGCAGCGGGATCTCGACGACACCACAATCAAGGCACGTTTCGACGGCACTCTGCAGGCGGTGAGCCTGGTGCAGGGGCGGCTGGTCTCTGCCAATGAAAAACTCGCGGATCTGGTCGATCCGGACCTGCTGGAAGTGGCCTTCAGGGTCTCGACTGCGCAATACGCCCGGCTGCTGGACACCGAAGGGCATTTGCTGCGGGCGCCTGTACGGGTGACCCTGGACGCCGACGGAGCGGGGCTGAGCGCCGCCGGGCAGATCTCCCGCGCCAGCGGTGCGGCGGGTGACGGGCAGACCGGACGGCTGGTTTATGCGCGTCTGGACACTGCTCCCGGGTTCGAGCCGGGCGATTTTGTGACCGTCAAGGTGACAGAGCCTGAGGTTGCCGCAGTGGCCCGGGTCCCCGCCTCGGCGCTGGGGGCCGATGGCTCGGTGCTGATCCTGGGCGAGGAAGACCGGCTGGAGACGCTCCCGGTTGAGCTGGTGCGCCGCCAGGGCGACGACGTGCTGATCCGCGGCGCCGGGCTGGAGGGCCGCGAGGTCGTCACCGGGCGGACACCGCTGTTGGGGGCCGGCATCAAGGTGCGGCCGCTGCGGCAGGGCGCTGAAGTGCAGGCGCTGCCGGAACTGATAGAGCTGAGCGACGAGCGCCGTGCCCGGCTGGTGGCCTTTGTCGAGGGCAGCAGCGCGATGCCGTCTGAGATGAAGGCCAAGATGCTGCAACAGCTGGCTGAGGCGCGGGTGCCGGCGCAGCTGGTCACGCGCATTGAATCCCGGATGGGAGGCTGAGGGCCATGGTCCGCAAGCTCCCCCGGCCGGCTCGCGGGCTGTTCAGCTACTTCACCCGCCACCGCACTGCGGCCAATCTGCTCTTGGTGATCATGCTGGTGCTGGGGGCCGCTGCGATGCCCAACATGCGGGCGCAGTTCTTTCCGGATGTGATCGTTGAGCGGGTTACCGTTTCCGTCGAATGGGAAGGTGCCGGGCCGGAGGACGTGGACAACGCCATCGTCCAGGTGCTGGAGCCGGTGCTGCTGGCGGTGGACGGGGTGGAAGAAACCTACTCTACATCGCGCGAGGGGCTGGCAACGCTGACGCTGGAGTTTGAGCCGGGCTCCGACATGGGACAGGCCGCCGATGACGTGCAAAGCGCCGTCGACGGGATTACTACCTTGCCGGAGGAAGCGGAGGAGCCGGAGGTGCGCCGCGGTGCCTGGCGCGACCGGGTGACCGACGTGGTGATCACCGGGCCGGTAGGGGCCGGGCAGCTGGGGCTGTTTGCCGATGAGCTGATCACCCGCCTGTTCGAGGCCGGTGTCACCCGCACCACCATCCGCGGGGTTGCGGCGCCGGAAACCATCGTCGAAGTGCCGACTGCCAAGCTGATCACCCATGACATCACCATGCGCGAGATTGCCGAGGCCATCGCGGCGGAGGTTGATGCGGATCCTGCAGGCGACGTGACCGGCGCCAATGCCCGGGTGCGCACCGGCAGCGAGAAGCGCCAGCCGGATGAGCTGGAAGCCATCGTGCTGCGGACCAACGCCGACGGGTCCGTTCTGACTATCGAGGATGTGGCGGCCGTGCGGGTCGAGGGGGTGGACCGCAACCGCTCTTATTTCGTGGGCGAGCATCCGGCAATGTCGATCCGGGTCGACCGCTCTGACCAGGGCAACGCCATCCGCCTGCAGCGCCAGGTGCAGGAGGTGGTCGCGGACATGCAGGCGAGTCTGCCGCAGGGGGTAACGGCCCAGCTGATCCGCACCCGCGCCGAACACATTACCGACCGTCTGAACCTGCTGGTCGATAATGGTTTGATGGGGCTCGCGCTGGTGCTGTGCCTTCTGTTCCTGTTCCTCAACACCCGCATTGCGTTCTGGGTGGCCGTCGGCATACCGGCGTCGATGTTTGCCGCGGTGGCGCTGATGTATGCCGCCGGGATCACGCTCAACATGGTCAGCCTGTTCGGACTGATCATCACCCTGGGCATCGTGGTGGATGATGCCATCGTGGTGGGCGAACACGCCGATTTCCGGGTGCGGCGGCTGGGGGAAAACCCGGTGCAGGCCGCCGAGAATGCCGCCCGGCGCATGGCGATGCCGGTCTTTGCCGCAACCCTCACCACCATCATTGCGTTCTTTGGGCTGACCCTCGTGGGCGGGCGGTTCGGCGAGCTGATCCGCGACATTCCGTTCACCGTGATCGCGGTGCTGGCGGCCTCGCTGGTGGAATGCTTCCTGATCCTGCCCAACCACCTGGCCCATGCGTTGACCCATGCGCAGGCGCGGCACTGGTACGACTGGCCGAACCGGATGGTGAACCGCGGCTTCCGCTGGCTGCGCGATCATGCGTTCCGCCCGCTGATGGGGCTGATCGTCACCGCGCGCTACGCAGTGCTGGCTGGCGCGCTGGCGATCCTCGCCAGCCAGGCAGCGCTGTTCATCAACGGCGACGTGCAATGGCGCTTTTTCAACGCGCCGGAGCGCGGCTCGGTCACCGGCAATTTCGCCATGGTGGAGGGCGCTACCCGCGCTGATACAATGGAGATGATGCGGGAGATGCAGCGCGCGACAGAGGCGCTGGGGGCGGAGTATGCCGAACGCTACGGGCGTAACCCGCTGGACTTCGTGATGGCCGAGACCGGCGGCAATGCGGGCCGCGGCCTGTCAGGGGTTGAGGGCAAGGACACGGATATGCTGGGCGGGATCTCGATCGAGCTGATCGACGCCGACCTGCGGCCCTATTCCAGTTTTGCCTTCGTGGCGGAGCTGCAGGAGAAGGTGGCGCGCCACCCGATGGTGGAGACGATCTCCTTCCGCAGCTGGCGGTCGGGCCCGGGCGGCGATGCGCTGGACGTGCAATTCGCAGGCGCCAGCGTGCAGACGCTCAAGGCCGCTGCCGAGGATTTGAAAACCGCGCTGCTGCGCTTTCCTGAGGTCTCGGCCGTCGAGGACAACCTGGCCTATGACAAGGAGGAGGTGATCCTGGACCTCACCCCGCATGGCCAGGCGCTGAACTTCACCATCGGCAGCCTGGGCCAGGCGCTCCGGGCGCGGCTCAACGGGATTGAAGCAGCCACCTATCCCGACGGGCCGCGCAGCGCGTCGATCCGGGTGGAGCTTCCGCAGAATGAACTGACCGCCGATTTCCTTGAGCGCACCCTGATGCGGGCGCCCAGCGGGATCTACGTGCCGCTGGCCGATATTGTCTCGGTCACCCAGCGCACCGGGTTTTCCACCGTCCGGCGCGAGAACGGCATCCGGGTGATCAGCGTGACCGGTGACATATCCGAAGACGACCCGGCCCGCGCCGAGGCGGTGATGCAAGCGCTGCAGGAGGAGATCCTGCCGGCTATCGCCAGCGAGCGGCAGGTGGAATGGCGCCTGTCGGGGCTGGCGGAGCAGGAACAGACGTTTTTGCAGGAGGCGGGCACGGGTCTGATCCTATGTCTCACCGGCATCTACCTGGTGCTGGCCTGGATTTTTGCCAGCTGGACCCGACCCTTGGTAGTCATGGCGATCATTCCCTTTGGCCTGGTTGGCACCATTTGGGGGCATTACATGTGGGAAGTGCCGCTCAGCATGTTCACGGTGGTTGGCCTGCTGGGAATGACCGGGATCATCATCAACGATTCCATCGTGCTGGTGACCACCATCGACCAATACGCCGAGGACCGCGGACTGGTGCCCTCAATCATCGACGCGGCGGCGGACCGGCTGCGGCCGGTGATGCTGACCACGATGACCACGGTGCTGGGGCTGGCGCCTCTGTTGTTCGAACGCGCGCAGCAGGCGCAATTCCTCAAGCCGACGGTGATCACCCTGGTCTATGGGCTTGGCTTCGGCATGTTCCTGGTGCTCTTGGTGGTGCCGGCCCTGGTGGCGATGCAGCGGGACCTGTCGCGGCCGATGACAGCGCTGCGCCGGGCCCTGCGGCGCGGGGCTGGGCGCCTGCGCTGGCTGGTGCTGGGGACAGCGCTGGCGCAACTGGCTTGGCTGGTGCTGACCCTGGGCTGGGCGATGGCCACGGGAGCACTGCATCCGCTGCTGCGGGCGGCGCCTGTGCTGGCGGCAATGGAGCCCGTGCGGGCCGGGCTGCTGGCCTGTGTGGCTGGAGCGCTGATGCTGGCGCTGTTCGCCTACCTGGCCGGGGGTGCCGCCTACCGGTTCAGCGCCCGCCAGCGGGCCTGAGCCAGCCGGGCGACTTCGCCCACCTGATCCAGCAGCTGCAGGCCGCGGCTTTCGATCTCTGCGATGGGAATCCATTCCGCCTGTTCGGCATCGTCATCCGGCAGCGGTTCGCCGTTGGTGTGCTCGCACAGGACAACGGTCAGCAGGTACTGGCGCTGCACCGCGCCCGGCTCGGCGCGGACAATCACATCCACATTGGTGAGATATTCAACCGGCTGGGCAGACACGCCGGTTTCTTCCATCAACTCGCGCGCGGCGGCCTGCAGGGCAGTCTCGCCCATCTCCACATGGCCGCCGGGAAATCCCCACCAGCCCGCGTTCGGCTCCTTGCCGCGCTGCACCAGGATCACGTGGTCCTGGCCGTCGAAATGGCGGCAAACCACGGCAATGGTGCCGACCACCGGGCGCTGCGGGCTGTCAGGAGGGCTCATCCGGCGCTGCAGCCCTGAATGTCGACTGCATGATTGCGGCCCAGAACGGTGATCCGCAGCTGCGAGCGGTCAATGGCATAGGCGCTGCCATCGGCGGGCAGGAACTCGGTCTCCGCCACCAGCAGCCCGCCCTCGCGGCGTGTGGTGGTCTCCCCGGCATAAAGGTTGGGCGAGCCTGGCTCGATCACCGCAACCTCCTCGCCGCCAGCCGGGGGCATCGAGATGCGGGCGGTGACTTTCATGCCGTACTCAGACGGGCGCAGGCTGCAGGCGGCGTGGCGCACGCCGGCTTCCTTGGCTGACCAGGGGCGGCTCGCGAGCGCTGCGGCAATCGCCGGGTTGCGGCCTGCATCGCCATCCAGCTGGTGGTCAAAACTCAGCTCGGCAGGCACGCAGACATCCTTGCAGACACCCAGCTGCATCCGCCCTTTGAGGCGCACCGGCTTGCCAGCGGTCTTGGGGGTGATCTCCACCGGCAGCACCAGCTGGTCATGATACCCGATGGTGCGGTAGCCGGAGGTCAGGAACACTTCCGGCGCGGGCCAGGTGATCGACAGCGCGCCCACGTTGCGCGCGCCGCGCCAGGAGAAGCTGGGCGGGATGCCGGCGTCGCCCGGCGCGCGCCAGTAGGTCTTCCAGCCAGGCTGCAGCTTGACCCGCAGCGCGCCCATATAGGTGCCGCGCGGCGTCATGCCGCCGTCCAGCACTTCGATCTCCACTATGTCGCCGTCCACGGCGCCGGAGAGGGCAGGGGTGCCTGCCGCCAGAGCCAGTAGAGACGCCGCGCAGGCAGCCGCTTTGGTCAGTATCTTACTCATGCACAAATAAATGCGCCCGGCAGCGCGGTTTGCCAAGTCACGATCCGGTCATAGGCTGCCCATCGCCCTGTGTTTGCGGCAAATTTGCCGGAGGCTTCACCGCCCGGCGCATTTGCGCCCCTTGCGTGCCGGGCGGCTGCGCGTCATGGTGGGGGGAGGCAGCAGAAAGACGGAAATTCATGGATCTGACTGGCAAGCTCTTGATTGCAATGCCTGGAATTGGCGACCCCCGGTTCGAGCACGCGGTGGTTTTCCTGTGCTCGCACGGCGAGGAGGGGGCGATGGGGCTTATCGTCAACAAGCCCGCCGACGGCGTGGCGCTGGGCGATCTGCTGGAGCAGCTGGACATGGGCGGCGAAGGCAGTGCCGCGGCCGCTTTGCCGGTGCGCTTTGGCGGCCCGGTGGAGACCCAGCGCGGCTTTGTGCTGCACACGCCGGATTACGAATCGGATGTGAGCTCGCTGAAGGTGCCGGGCGGCTTTTCGATGACCGCGACCCTGGACATCCTGGAGGACATCGCGGGCGGCCAGGGGCCAGAGGAGCTGCTGGTGCTGCTGGGCTATGCCGGCTGGGGGCCGGGGCAGCTGGAGTCGGAGATTGCGATGAACGGCTGGCTCACGGCGGAAGCAAGCCCCGAGCTGGTTTTTGGCCTCGCCGATGACAGCAAATGGGAAGCCGCGCTGAAAACGCTGGGCGTCGATCCTTTGACTTTGTCAGCCAGCGCGGGTCACGCCTGACCCCCGGCTGCGGGGGCGATGTTCTGCAGGGCAGGGGGAGCACTCCCGCCCTTTGTTCCTATCATCAAAGATGACCGGAAAAAGGTTGGGCCGGGCGCCGGGCGGGCGCACGGCGCGGAAGCTGGCGGCCCGGATTCTCAATTGCGGTTTCCATGCGCAGCCAAGCTTTGCAACCCATGATGCAGTTATTGGAAATGCCACTGGCCGCGCCGCGCTTGCGCGGCGCTTGGCCCAACGCTTTACGGCCCATCTGTGATGGGGCTCAAAGGGGCGGGAGCCACTGGATCGGTTCCAGGCCCGCCGCTCAATCCCGCCGTTCAATCACGAGGAGCGGCGGCGCGGCGGAGGCGGTCGTTGATGGCTTCGCCCAGCCCGTGCTCCGGAATTGGCGCCACGGCGATCGGCTTGCCTAGCGCGTCCAGCTGGTGGAGGTGGCCAAACAGATTGGCCGCCGCCTCAGCCAGGTCGCCGCGCTCCGACAGGTTCAGGTCGCAGGCGCCGGGGCCGAAGCCGAGATAGAGTTCTCCCACGGCCGGGGCGTCGGCGTTCAGCCGGACAGGCGCGCCCGGCGCATAGTGCGACAGCAGCTGGCCCGGTGCGGTCAGCGGGTCGTGCAAATCGCGCACCGCCAGCTTGTGGCCCAGCACCGCCTCGATCTCCTCCGCCGCCAATCCGCCGGGGCGCAGCAGCACCGGCTCTGGCCCCGCCAAGCCGACGATTGTCGACTCCAGCCCGACCCCGCAGGCGCCATCGTCCAGAATGGCGGCGATGCGCCCGTCCAGCCCGGCCTTCACATGCGCCGCAGTGGTCGGACTGATCTTGCCGGAAGGATTGGCAGAGGGCGCCGCAACCGGGCCGTCCAGGGCCCGCAGCAGCGCCTGGCCCGCAGGATGGGCGGGCACCCGCACGCCCAAGGTGTCCAGCCCGGCGGTGACCAGCGGCGAAATGCCGTGGCCCTCGCGCAGCGGCAGCACCAGTGTCAGCGGGCCGGGCCAGAAGGCCTCTGCCAGCGTCTCTGCCGTCTCGGTCCACTCCACATAGCGCTGCGCCGCCACCGCCGAGTGCACATGCGCTATCAGCGGGTTGAAGGAGGGCCGCCCCTTCGCCTCGTAGATCGCCGCCACCGCTTCGCCCTGGCGGGCATCGGCGCCAAGCCCATAGACGGTTTCGGTGGGGAAGGAGACCAGCTTGCCCTTCCGCAAAAGCTGCGCGGCACGGGCAATGCCCGCTTCCGTTGCGGCAAGAATTTCGGTGCTTTGCAGGGGCATTCCGGGTGACGCGGCGTTTTGGTTGATTGAAACAGGCGTCCGATTAGGTAATCGGTCAAGCCACTGACCATAATAGGCCCGTGCCGGGAAGCCAAGACTGCCCGCGCCAGGACGCCCCCGAAAGACCGCTAAAGGACGCCCATGACCTTCCGTGCCCCCGTTTCCGAGTACGAGTTTCTGCTGAACAATGTTGTCAGCTATGGAGATGTTTCCGCCACAGACCGCTTTGCCGAGGCCCCCTCGGATGTTGTAAGCGCCATCCTGAATGAGGCGGGCAAGATGTGCGATGAGGTGCTGGCCCCGCTGCAGCGCAACGGCGACCTGACGCCTGCCTATCTGGAGAACGGCGTGCTGCGGACCTCGCCCGGGTTTGCTGACGGGTTCAAAGCCATCTCCGAGGGCGGTTGGATCGGCATGAGCGCGCCGGAAGAACACGGCGGCATGGGGCTGCCGCTGACGGTTGCCACCGCGGTGAACGAGATGATGGCCGGCGCCTGCCTGTCGCTGCAGCTGGCGCCGCTGATGAGCCAGGGCCAGATCGAGGCGCTGGAGCATCACGCCTCGGACGCGATCAAGGAACTGTACCTGCCCAAACTGATCTCCGGCGAGTGGTCCGGCACCATGAACCTGACCGAGCCGCAGGCGGGCTCCGATGTGGGTGCGCTCAGCTCCAAGGCGGAGCCGAACGGCGATGGCACCTATGCCGTCACCGGCCAGAAGATCTATATCTCCTGGGGCGATAACGACTTCTGCGAAAACGTCTGCCACCTGGTGCTGGCACGGCTGCCGGACGGGGCGCCGGGCACCAAAGGGATCTCGCTGTTCCTGGTGCCGAAATACCTGCCGGACGCCGATGGCAACCCGGGTAAGGCCAATGACCTGAAGGTCGTCAGCCTGGAACACAAGATGGGCCTGCACGGCTCGCCCACCTGCGTGATGCAGTATGACGGCGCCACCGGCTGGCTGGTCGGCGCAGAGCACGGCGGCATGGCGGCAATGTTCACCATGATGAACAACGCGCGCCTCGGCGTCGGCGGCCAGGGCGTTGGCGCAGGTGAAGGCGCTTACCAGCACGCGCTGGCCTATGCGCTGGAGCGTAAACAGGGCCGCACTGCCAGCGGCACCATTGTGGATCACGCAGACGTGCGCCGGATGCTGATGGAGATGAAGGCGGATCTCTTTGCCTCCCGCGCGATCCTGCTGGCCTGTGCCCAAGCGATCGACATGCAGACCGCGACCGGCGAAAAGGACTGGGCCGCCCGCGCGGCCTTCCTGACCCCGATTGCCAAGGCTTTCGGCACCGACACCGGCATCCGGGTGTCCGAGACCGGGGTTCAGGTGCATGGCGGCATGGGCTTCATCGAGGAAACCGGCGCCGCACAGTATTACCGCGACGTGCGGGTGACGGCGATCTACGAAGGCACCAACGGCATCCAGTCAATGGATCTTGTGGCGCGCAAGATGATGGACGGCGGCGAAACCGCCTTTGCCCTCATCGACGAGATCGAGGAGCGCGCCGAGCGCGCCCGCGCAACCCATCCCAACATGGCTGAATCGGTCTGGCAGGCCTGTGAATCCCTGCGCGAGGCCACCGAATGGCTGGTGGCGCAAGAGGACATGCAGGACCGCTTTGCCGGCTCCGTGCCGTATCTGCGGGCCTTTGCGCGGGTGCTGGGCGGCCACTATCACCTGGCCGCGGCGATGGCGGATCAGGGCGGCCCGCGCGAGAAGCTGGCGCGGTTCTACATCACCCGGATGCTGCCGGAACATGCCTCGCTCCTAGCGCACGCCCAGGCCGGCGCTGCGGGCACCTTTGCCCTCAGCCTTGAAGAGCTGGCAGGCTGACGCCGTGACCGATATCCCTGACGTTTCGCCCCGCACCCCGTGGCAGGAGCCGCCCGCGCAGGGCGAAGCGATCGAGGTGGCCGAGGGCGTCCTTTGGATGCGCCAGCCGCTGCCGATGAAGCTGGACCACGTCAACATCTACGCGCTGGATGACGGCGACGGCTGGACCGTGATCGACACCGGCTTCAACACCCGCAAGAGCAGGGCGATCTGGGACAGCCTGATGGCCGGCCCCTTGCAGGGCAAGCCGGTGCGGCGCGTCGTCGGCACCCACCACCACCCCGATCACATCGGGTTGGCGGGCTGGTTCCAGAGCCAGCATGGCGCTGAGCTGGTCACCACCCGTACCGCCTGGCTGTTTGCCCGGATGCTGACGCTGGACGTGCAGGAGGTCTGGCCGGAAGAGACCCTGGCCTATTACCGCAGCGCGGGCATGGCACCGGAATTCTACGAGAAGCGGGTCAATGACCGGCCCTTCAACTTTGCCGACACGGTGCACCCGATGCCCTTGGGCTTCACCCGGATCAAGCAGGACGACGTGATCCGCATGGGCGGGCGCGACTGGGATGTGCATATCGGCAACGGCCACGCGCCCGAGCACGCAACCTTCTGGAGCCGCGATGACAATCTGGTGATCACTGGCGACCAGATCCTGTCGACCATCAGCCCCAACATCGGCGTCTACGCGACCGAACCGATGGCGGACCCGCTGGGCGAATGGCTGGAAGCCTGCGAGCGGCTGTCGGACCTGGCGCGCCCCGATCACCTGGCGCTGGGCGGCCACAAGCTGCCATTCACCCGCCTGCCGCTCCGGATGCAGCAGCTGATCGGCAACCACCACGGCGCGCTGGAGCGGCTGATGGACCACCTGTCGGAGCCGCGCACGGCCGCTGATTGCTTTGCGCCCCTGTTCAAGCGCACAATCGGCGAAGGCGAGTACGGGCTTGCACTGGTCGAAGCGGTGGCCCATGTAAATCATCTGTACCACACCGGTCAGGTGACGCGCTGGGAGCGCGAAGACGGTGCCTGGCTCTATCAGCGCAAGGGGTGATGCACCCCGGCAGAAGGGGGAAGCATGAACGACGAGATTTCAACCAGCGCCGAGGCAGCGGAAGCGGCGGTTCTGCCGTGTGTGCACGAAGTCCACTCCGACCCCGATGCCTGCACCGGGCTGACCGAAGTGCCGGAAAAGCTGCAAAAACCCGACGCCGCCAAAAGCCCCGCCCGCTGGGCCTATGAGCGCCTGATACTTTATATTCAGAACTTCGAGAAACAGCTGGATGCCGAACACGAGGTCGCGATGGGCTTTGCCGGCGGCAATGCCGGGGTGCTGCGGATCGAGGGCATGGGCTATTTCGATCCCGACATCATCACCTTCTACGGCAGCGAGGGCGGCGGCTCCCGGACCCAGCTGGTTCAGCACGTCAGCCAGCTGAACGTGATGCTGCGCGCAGTGCCCAAGGCGCGTCAGGAAGAGCCTGCCAACCGCATCGGCTTCCGCCTGGCGTCCGACCTGCAGCAGGACTGAGGCCAGCGCCCCAGGGCCGATTCGGCGCCGGGGCCGGACGCCGCGCCACGGCAGCCCCGGATTGCCGCTGCGGCAGCAGGTTTTGCACCTCATTTCTGTCAGATGCGCCCGATTGACGTGGTGACAGAGCGGTGCAAATCCAGTAATCACCGGAAAAATGCACGTGAATTGAGGGAAAACTCACATGGCTGAACATCAGCACGGCACCATGGACACCACCGTTCAGGAAAAGACCTATTCCGGCTTCCTGACCTTTGTGACCCGTTTCAGCATCGCGCTGGTCCTTTTTGCCATCTTCCTGGCAATCTTCGCCTCCTGATCTTCCGGCCGGAGACCATCTTTATGCGCAATCTGCTGTGCCTTGGCGCGGTCCTGACCGCGCTTGCGGGTTGCGCTGCGCCTCAGCAGCCCAATGCGGATGCGGAGACCCTGGCCCGGGCGGCTTACCGTCACTCCGGACCGCCCGCGCTCACCCTGTATACGATGATCAACAACCGCACCGGGCGGGGCGGCCACGCGTCGCTGATGATCAACGCCTCGGAACGGGTGATCTTCGATCCCGCAGGCTCCTTTTACGCTTCGGTCGTGCCGGAGCGGAACGATGTGCTCTTCGGCATCACACCCGCGGTGGAAAAGGCCTACCGCGGCGCCCACGCGCGCAGCACTTTCCACGTGGTTGTGCAGCGGGTCGAGGTGACGCCGGAACAGGCCCAAAAGGCCTATCAGCTGGCAGTGACCAATGGCCGGGTGCCGGGTGCCTACTGTGCCCAGGCAACCATCGGCATCCTGCAGCAGATCCCGGGCTTTGAGAGCATTGACCGCACCTTTTATCCGGAAAAACTGGCGGAACAGTTCGGCCAGCTGCCGGGTGTGCGGACCGAACGCTACTATGAGAATGACAGCGGCGATCTGCAGGCGGGCATTTCCGGGGCCAACGTAGCCCTAACCTCCTCCGCAGATTAACTTATCTCCGGCGCGGCGCGTCAGGCGGCGAGATACAGCAGCAGCAGCGACAGCCCGCCTGTACCCAGGCCAAACAGCACGTTCCTGGTCAGATATCCTGCAGCGAATGTCGCGGCCGCGGCGGCGAAATGCATCAGGCTGGGGTCGCCTCCCGTCGGCGCAGGCCAGAGCACCAGCGGCGCCACCAGCGCCGGAATGATCGCCACCGCCGTGTAGCGCAGATGCCGCATCAGCCATTCCGGGATGGGGCGCCCTCCCATGAAGCCGATGAAGACGAACCGCAGGGCATAGCTGCCAAGCGCCAGCCCGATGATCACGGTCCACAGGATGGGGGCGGGGATACTGCTCATTTCGCGGCCTCCGATTTTGCCTTTTGCCGCTCCAGCCACAGCTCCGCCTGCGCCCCGGCCACCATGCCTGCAATACCCGCAACGATCAGCCCCAGATTATAGGGCAGCGCAGCCGCAGGCAGCGAGGCCGCAACGGCCACGAAACAGGCGGCGATATGGGCCGGCGTGCGCAGCATCGGTCCGATCATCGCCAGAAACGCCAGCGGCAGCACGAAATCCACGCCCCAGCTCTCCGGAATCCGGGTGCCGACCAGCGCGCCAAGCGCCGTGGCAATCACCCAGGCCGGCGCCACGATGCCATTGGTGCCAAAGAAATAGGCTACCCGCTGCGCCAGCGGCATCTCCGGCTCGGTCTCGAATTGCACGATCGACAGCGCATAGGACTGGTCCACCACGAAATAGGCGGCCAGTGCCCGCTGCCACATCGGAGCGTCGCCCAGATACGGCGTCAGCGACGCAGAATACATCGCCATCCGCAGGTTCACCGCCAGGGCCGAAATCAGGATGATGATCAGCGGCGCGTTCTCCTGCATCAGTTGCAGCGCGGTGAACTGGGCGGCCCCGGCAAAGACCGCGAGGGAGAAGGCGAACGCCTCCGGCACGATCAGCCCGGCCTCTGCCGCCAGCACCCCGAACAGGAAGCCGAAGGGCGAGGCCATGAAGATGAAGGGCGCGCTGTCGCGAAACCCCTTCCAGAAGGCCGATTTGGTGGTGGTGATTGCCATCTGCGCGTCCTAGATTGCGTGAATACCGCCTACGGCGGACGCAGAAGGAATGCAATTGGTGAGTATGGATATCGCATCAGAATATCTGATCGCCCCCGGTGTCGCAGACCCGCGGCTGACCCGTGCCGTAAGCGGTGTGGATCAGAACGGCGAAGTAAGCGAGATCGCCGTGGTCGAGGAGCGCCCGCTGACCATCTTCCTGAATTCGCAGGAAATCGTCACCGCCATGACCATCGGCGACTACCCCGAATACCTGGCGCTTGGCTTCCTGCGCAATCAGCGGATGCTGCAGGATGAGGACGAGGTGACCCGCGTCGACTACGACGAGGACCTGGAAGCCGTCGTGGTCCGCACCGCGGTGGAAACCAGCCACGAGGAGAAGCTGAAGAAGAAGACCCGCACGTCGGGCTGCGCGGTCGGCACCGTCTTTGGCGACATGATGGAGGGGCTGGAGGACGTGCGCCTGCCCGAGGCGGAGGTCCGCACCTCCTGGCTTTATGCGCTGGCGCACAAGATCAACCGCACGCCCTCTCTGTACCTTGAGGCCGGCGCCATCCATGGCACCGTGCTGTGCCAGCAGGACCGCCCGCTGGTCTATATGGAGGACGTCGGCCGCCACAACGCGGTGGACAAGATCGCAGGCTGGATGCTGTCGGAGCAGGCCGGGGCCGCGGACAAGATCCTTTACACCACCGGGCGGCTGACCTCGGAGATGGTGATCAAGACCGCGATGATGGGCATCCCGGTGCTGGCCTCGCGCTCAGGTTTCACCGCCTGGGGCGTAGAGATCGCACGCGAGGTTGGCCTCACTCTGATCGGCCGGATGCGCGGCCAGCGGTTTATCTGCCTCTCAGGCGAGGAACGGCTGGTGCGCGACATGGACCCCAAGGACGCGCCGGTGGAAGAGAAGAAACACCGAAGGAAGAGTGCGGAGGGGTAACCGGATTTCACGTGAAATCCGGCCGGAAATCACGTGTTTTCCGCCGCAGGAGGAAAAGTCATGACAGAACAGAAGCCTTTGGGCGTCATCCTCGCAGGCGGCCTCGCCACCCGGATGGGCGGCGGCGACAAGGGGCGGCTGCAGGTCGGCGGCCAGAGCCTGCTGTCCCGCGTGGTGGACCGGTTGTCGCCGCAGGTCGCGGGCCTCGCGCTCAACGCCAATGGCGACCCGGAGCGGTTCGTCGATCTTGGCCTGCCGGTAATCGCCGACTCGATCGAGGGCTTTGCCGGTCCGCTGGCAGGTGTGCTTGCCGGGCTCGACTGGGCGGCAGAGCAGGGGGCTGACACCATTGTGACCGCCGCCGCCGACACGCCGTTCTTTCCGCGGGATCTTGTGGCCCGGCTGACCGCAGCAGCCGAGGGCATGGCGCAGCCGCTGGTCCTTGCCACCACTCCGCGCACAGGCGACGAGGCGCTGAAATCCGGCGGGCGGAGCAAAGTGAACCGGCACCCGGCCTTTGGCCTTTGGCCCGTCGCCCTGCGCGATGACCTGCGGGCGGCGTTGAATGACGGCTTGCGCAAGGTGGTCCTCTGGACCGATCAGCACGGCGGCCGCGAGGCGCTGTTTGAGGCAGACCCCTTCGACCCCTTCTTCAACATCAACACGCCAGAGGACCTGGCCCGCGCAGAGGCGCTCTTGAAATGAAGATCTACGGCGTCACCGGCTGGAAGAACAACGGAAAGACCGGGCTGATGGAGCGGCTGGTGGCGGAGTTCTGCGCCCGCGGCCTCACGGTCTCCACCATCAAGCACGCCCATCACGCGACGGACGTGGACCAGCCCGGCACCGACAGCCACCGCCACCGCCAGGCGGGGGCGTCGGAGGTGGTGCTGGCCTCCGCGGGCCGTATCGCCATCATGCAGGAGCTGCGCGGCGCACCCGAGCCGCCTCTGGAAGACCTGCTGGCCCGCCTCAGCCCCGCCGATCTGGTGCTGGTGGAGGGCTACAAACGCGAACCCCACCCCAAGATCGAGGCCTTCCGGCAGGCAGCAGGCACCGGCCTGATCGCCCCGCAGGATCCAAACATCCGGGCGGTTGCCAGCGATACGCCGCTGGATCTGGACCGCCCGGTGTTCGACTTGAACGATACAGCGGCAATTGCGGATTTTATTGAGACGGAACTGGGGCTGTGACCCCCTTCGATACCGTTCTGGCCGTCGACTGGTCCGCCGCCAAGCGCAAACCGCAGCGCGCCAGCAAGGACGCGATCTGGCTCGGTGTGGCGCGCAGCGGAACCGCAGAACAGCAAATCTACTGCCGCAGCCGGCAGGAGGCGGAGGTTTGGATCAGCCGCTTCCTGGAGGACGAGCAAGCCGCGGGGCGGCGGGTGCTCGCGGCCTTTGACTTTCCCTTTGGCTATCCGCGCGGGTTCGCGCGCCGGATCACCGGATCGGATGACCCCTTCGCCCTGTGGCAATGGCTGGAAGAGCGGATCGAAGACGATGAAGACGGCAGCAACAACCGGTTCGATGTCGCCTCTGAAATAAACCGGCTGTTTTCCGGCGCCGGCCCCTTCTGGGGCAAGCCGGATGCGGCACGCTGGCCGGATATCCCTTACCGCAAAGCCGGGATAACCTACGAGGACCCGGCAGAGCGGCGCAGCGCGGACCTGGCGGCTAAGGCGGCCTCCTCCTGCTTCCAGCTGTTCTTCAACCCGACCGTCGGCAGCCAGGTCCTCATGGGGCTGCCGGTTCTGCAGCGGCTGCGGCTCCGGCACGGTGCTGCTGTCTGGCCATTCGAAAAGGTTGAGACAGCGCAAATTGTGTTTGCAGAAATTTGGCCAGGGTTGATCGAACCCGCCGTCAAGGCCGCCATGGCTGTTGCCGGCCCGGAAGAAATCCGCGACCGGGTGCAGATGCGGCTCCTGTCGCAAGCGCTCAGCCGCCTGCCGGCTGAGGAGCTCGCCGGAATGCTGGCTGCCGCCCCTGAGGACGCACAAGAGGAAGCTTGGATATTGGGCACCGGATACGAAGACCGCTTGAATACGCTGGCCGCAGACGAGCCGGGGGGGCTGGCACCGCCGCCGCTCAGCAATGATTGCTTTGCCCTGCCTGCGGGTGTCGACTGGACCCCGGTCGATGACGCGCTGGCCCTGCTACGGGACAGGCTGGGCCCTGTGACCGGTACGGAGACCGTGCCGCTGTCAGACGCCTTGGGCCGGGTGCTGGCAGAGGATGCGGCGGCCAAACGCTCCAACCCGCCGCTGCCCAATACGGCAGTGGACGGCTACGGTTTTGCCGGCGGCAGGGCGGAAGGCCCGCATGTGCTGCCGCTCGTGCGGGGCCGGGCTGCCGCCGGTGTGCCTTTCGACGGCGCAGTGCCCGAAGGGAGCGCCATCCGGGTCCTGACCGGCGCAGCGCTGCCCGATGGCGTCGACACGGTGATCCTGGAGGAAGACGTCAACACAGACGGTACCCGGATTGCCTTCAACGGCCCGCTGAAGCAGGGCGCGAACACCCGCAAGGCGGGCGAGGACGTTTCCGCAGGCGAAGTTATCCTGCCCGCGGGCCGGGTTATCACGCCTGCCGATCTGGCGCTGGTCTCGGCCACCGGGCTGGCGCAGCTCACCGTGCGGCTGCCGCTGCGGGTCGGGGTGCTCTCTACCGGCGATGAACTGGTCGAGGCCGGGGAAGCCGCGGGTAAGGGGCAAATCTTTGACGCCAACCGCCCGATGCTGCTGGCGCTGATCCGGCAGCTGGGCTTCGTGCCGGTGGATCTGGGCAAGGCTGCGGATGACCGGGAGGCCTTGCGAGCGCGCTTGGATGCGGCGGCTGACGAAACAGATGTGATCCTCACCTCGGGCGGCGCCTCCGCTGGGGACGAGGACCACATGTCCGCGCTGCTGCGCGAGGCAGGTGCGATGCAGGAATGGCGGATTGCGCTTAAACCCGGGCGTCCGCTGGCGCTGGGCATGTGGCAGGGCACGCCGGTCTTCGGGCTGCCGGGCAACCCGGTGGCGGCTCTGGTTTGCACGCTGATCTTTGCGCGCCCCGCGATGGGGCTGATGGCGGGCGCAGGCTGGCGGGAGCCGCAGGCGTTTGAGGTGCCTGCTGCCTTTGAAAAACGCAAGAAACCGGGCCGCCGCGAATACCTTCGGGCGCGGGTGCGGGATGGCCGGGTGGAAGTGTTCAAATCCGAAGGCTCCGGCCGCATCAGTGGCCTCAGCTGGGCCGAAGGGCTGGTGGAGCTCGGCGACGGCGCCGCGGAGATCAAGCCTGGCGACCCGGTGCGTTTCATCCCCTACGGCAGTTTTGCGATGTAGGCGGACCTCTCCCGCCCGCGGCGCGGCGCATCCAAGATGCTTGCCCGCCGTTGGGCCGGGCGCCGCGCTGGCACGCGGCGCGTCACCCGGCTATTTCATCTTTCCAAAAATACTCGCGCCGCAGGCAGCGCCTGAAAGGCGCTTCACGTCATCAATCAAACGTCCCGGCCACCCGGCCCAGCAGCATGAAAGCGCGGGCGGTGCGGGTGTTGCCGAGCGCCGAAATCTCGCCGTCGGTGGCCTCGGTCTCGAACTCCGCAAACATCTGGTCGAAACGGCGCAGGAAGTGGTGCGCCGCATCGCGGAAGATCGGGTCCTGCTTCATCCGGGCTGCAGTCAGCGCCAGGGAGGTGCGATCGCGCACGCCGCCAAGCGCAGCGACCGCGCGGCCGCGGGCGCCCTGGCCGAACTGGCGCCAGACCTCGGGCCGGGCCATGTCGGGGCGCAGGTCGTCCATGTAGATGCCGTCCTGGCTGAGGAGCGTCAGCACATCCTGCGCGGCCTGGATCACCTGCGCCGCCTTGCGGTCGCGCAGGGCGGCGCGCAGGGCGGCAAAGCCTTCCTCGTCCTCGGCGGTCTCCGGGAAGTTCAGGGCGCGGATGAACTGTTCCGCAGGCAGCGGCGGCGCGGTGTCCTCGGCCTGGGTGCCAAGCGCCAGCGAGCCCTGACCGGCGGCGGTCATCTCGGCGGCCTCGGCTGGGATGGCCGGGCGCACCGGATTGGCCCGGCGGCTGGTGTGGAAGGTGGCCAGCGCGGTTTCGGTCTTGCGGGTCGCCTCGGCGATCTCCTCCAGCCGTTTGGCCATCGTAGGCTCCGCCACCGCGGCATGCTGCTGGGCCTGGGTCAGATAGGTCTGGCGCAGCCCGTCGATGGCGGCCTGCAGCTGTTCGCTCTCCTCCCGCATCACCCGGGCCGAGCGCGCGGCAGAGGCCGCAACCCAGAGCATCGCCGGCGGCAGCACCACCGCCAGCACGCCGGTGATCAGGTCGGTCCATTGCGACAGGCCTGCGCTGTCCGGGGCAAAGACGTAAAAGGCAACGGCCGCCAGCAGCCACAGCGCCCCCAGCCCGATGGCCACCAGCTCGGCGCCGCCCAGCCCGTTGCCGGCAGGCGCGTCAAGGCCGCGCAGCGGGCGTCCGCTTGCGGGGGTCGGGCTGGCGCCCGGGCTGCTGCTGGAGCCTGTCATGACCACTCAGCCCTCACCGGTCAGGAATAGACGATCTTGAGGATTTCATAGGCGCGCTCGCCGCCGGGGGTGCGCACTTCGACGCTGTCGCCTTCGTTCTTGCCGATCAAGGCGCGCGCGATGGGGGACTTGATGTTCAGCAGGCCCGCTTCAATGTTGGCTTCATGCTCGCCGACGATCTGCCAGGTCTTCTCCTCGTCGGTGTCCTCATCCACCACGGTCACCTTGGCGCCGAACTTGATGGCGCCGTTCAGCTTGGCCGGGTTGATCACATCGGCCAGCGACAGGATGCCTTCCAGCTCCTTGATGCGGCCCTCGATGAAGGACTGCTTTTCGCGGGCGGAGTGGTATTCGGCGTTTTCCGACAGGTCGCCCAGCTCACGCGCTTCGGCGATCGCCTGGATGATGGCCGGGCGTTCGACGGATTTCAGGTTTTTCAGTTCGCTTTCCAAGGCGGCAAAGCCCGCCGGGGTCATCGGGATCTTTTCCATGTGATTGGTCCAGGTCGCTTTTTGTTTTGTTCTTGTCAGTACGAAAGCCGGAGCCCCGCAGCGTGGGCTGCGGGGCGTCCGGTCCGGTTGACATTTACCTGACCCAATCCTGCGCCTGATTTCAAGTGGGCGCGGGGGCTGCTGGCGTGCAAATCCGCCTAACTGCGTGGTTTGGCCGGCTTTTCCACAGGAATGCGCAAGAAAATGCCGTGCGCGGGTATCCGGGGAAGACCCGCTTGCCAGAGGATATCAATCATATTGCACCGCCTCGTATTCGATGCCGTTTTCATCGTGGAAGTAGAAGCGGCGGCCCGGCTCATAGTCGCCGTGGTTCATTGGCGTGAAACCGGCGGCCTTTACCGCGGCTTCGGTGGCGTCCAGATCGTCGACGATCACCGCCAGGTGGTTCAGCCCGCCGACGATGCCATAGCTTTCCGGCGCCTTTCCGGCCGGGGTTCGCGGTGTGTAAAGCGCGAGATAGCTGTTCTCCTCGCCCACATGAACGCTGTAGCCGCCATTCTTGGCCTCGCCCTCCCAGCGCACATGCCAGCCGAACACTTTCTGCATCCAGGCGGCGGTGGCATGGGGGTCGGCAACGGTGACATTTGCATGTTCCAGTACTGCGCTCATCGGAAATCTCCTTCTTGCCTGAGCAAACCTGTTGATGCGACTCACCGTAATTTCTAAACCTAACTTTAGCTCAAGAGAAATTTTGCAGGAGAGTGCCATGCCCGCATCCGCCGGAATTTCCATCGGCTACCTGGCCGAACGCACCGGCCTCGCAGTGTCCGCCATCCGCTACTACGAGGCGCAAGGATTGGTGGAGCCCTGGCGCAACGCAGGCGGCCAGCGGCGGTTCCACCGTGCCGACATCCGGCGGCTCAGCTTCGTGATGATCGCGCAGCAATTCGGCTTTTCCCTGCCGGAAATCCGCGGCTTCCTCAAAAGCCTGCCGGGCAGACGGACCCCCACGAAAGAGGACTGGGCGCGCATTTCGGAGAACTTCCGCAGCCACCTGGACCAGCGAATCGAAACCCTGGTGCGGCTGCGCGACAATCTGGACGGCTGCATAGGCTGCGGCTGCCTGTCGCTTCCGAATTGCAAACTTTACAATCCCGAGGACCGGGCGGCACAGAAGGGGCAGGGACCCAGATATCTCATGGGAGACCGGCCCGAGTCAGAGGCTGAGCCGGAAAATGGAGCTTGAGTGACGAAAATGGACGCACTTATTGTCGCGATAGCCTGTTTTACAGGGGCCTGACGCAGAGTTTGGATTGACCAGCAGGGCTGGCAAACGCTAAGCAGCCGCGACACAAAATTGCGCCCGGTGGGGCCGGTAGCGAACAGAAAGCCAAGGAGCGCCGCAGATGGCCGAGATTGAACGCGAAGCGATGGAATACGACGTGGTGATCGTCGGGGCCGGCCCTGCCGGTCTGTCCGCGGCCATCCGCCTGAAACAGCTGGACGCCGACCTGCAGGTCGTGGTCCTGGAAAAAGGGTCTGAGGTGGGCGCGCACATCCTGTCCGGCGCGGTGCTGGACCCTTGCGGCCTGAACGCGCTGATCCCCGACTGGAAGGAAAAAGGCGCGCCGCTGAACGTGGAAGTCAAGGAAGACAACTTCTACATGCTGGGCGAAGCCGGCCATGTCCGCATTCCCAACTTCCCGATGCCGCCGCTGATGAACAACCACGGCAACTATATCGTCTCCATGGGCAACGTCTGCCGCTGGATGGCAGAGCAGGCCGAGGAAATGGGCGTCGAGATCTTCCCGGGCATGGCGTGCTCCGAACTGGTCTATGGCGACAATGGCGAAGTGAAGGGCGTGGTTGCCGGTGAATTCGGCAAGAACCCCGACGGCACCCCCGGCCCGGCCTATGAGCCCGGCATGGAGCTGCACGGCAAATATATCTTCCTCGGCGAAGGTGTGCGCGGCTCGCTCTCCAAGGAAGTGATCGCCAAATACGGCCTCTCCGACGGCAAGGAGCCGCAGAAATACGGCGTCGGCATGAAAGAGATCTGGGAGATCGACCCGGCCAAGCACAAGGAAGGCACCGTCACCCACACCATGGGCTGGCCGCTGGGCTCCAACGCGGGCGGCGGCTCGTTCATCTACCACCTGGACAACAACCAGGTTTACGTGGGCTTCGTGGTGCACCTGAACTACAAGAACCCGCACCTGTTCCCCTACATGGAATTCCAGCGCTTCAAGCACCACCCGGTGGTGGCCGAGCTGCTGAAGGGCGGCAAGCGCGTGGCCTACGGCGCCCGCGCCATCACCGAAGGCGGCTGGCAGTCGATGCCGAAACTGGTGGCGCCCGGCGTGGCGCTGCTGGGCTGCTCCGCGGGCATGGTCAACGTGCCGCGCATCAAGGGCAACCACAACGCGATGCTGTCGGGCAAGGCCGCAGCCGAAGCCGCCTATGACGCGATCAAGGCAGAGCGTTCCGGCGACGAGCTGGCCGCTTATGAAACCGACGTGCGCGAAGGCGCCATCGGCAAGGACCTCAAGATGGTCCGCAACGTCAAGCCGATGTGGTCCAAGTGGGGTCTCACCGCCTCGCTGGCGCTGGGCGGTCTGGACATGTGGACCAACAACCTTTTGGGCTTCTCCTTCTTCGGCACCCTGGGCCACGGCAAGAACGACGCCGAAGCGACCGAGGAAGCCTCCAAGCACAAGCCGATCGACTATCCCAAGCCCGATGGCGTGCTGTCGTTCGACCGGCTGACCAACGTCAGCTTCTCAATGACCAACCACGAGGAAAGCCAGCCCTGCCACCTGCGCCTGGGCAACGAGGACACCCCGGTCCGGGTCAACCTGCCGAAATTCGCGGAACCGGCGCAGCGCTACTGCCCGGCCGGTGTTTACGAAGTGGTGGAAAAGGACGGCCAGCCGGAGTTCGTGATCAACTTCCAGAACTGCGTCCACTGCAAGACCTGCGACATCAAGGATCCGTCGCAGAACATCACCTGGACAACGCCGCAGGGCGGCGACGGGCCGAACTACCCGAACATGTAACGGGAAGTTTAAATTTTCGGCGCGCTTTCGCCGGATTTTAAGGGGCGGTCCTTGGGCCGCCCCATTGCGTGTTGACGGACGGCGCACTACGCTTTCTTAGAAGAGCTAGAGCAGTAAATCGTAAGGGGGTCCCGCGTGCCCGTATCCATTTTTCGCACCCTGACAAGTGCGGCCCTGGTGGCCGTGTCCGCACCTGCTGTGCAGGCCGAAGGGCTGGCAGGGTCCTACCTGGCCGGGCGCGCCGCGACCTATGACAGCGATTTTGCCGCGGCGGCGCTTTATTACACCCAGGCGCTGGCGCGCGATCCGCAGAATCCGCTCCTGATGGAAAACGTGGTGTTCGCGCAGCTCGCAATGGGCAAGGCAGAGCTGGCGGTGCCGGTGGCGCAACGGCTGCTGCAGACCGGCGCGCGCAGTCAGGTCGCCAATGTGGTGATTGCGGGCGGCCATGCGGCGGCCGGGGAATACCAGGCGATTCTTGACCGTGATCTTGAACGCGAAGCGATCCACCCGCTGGTCGACGGCCTGCTGGAAGGCTGGGCGCATATCGGCACCGGCTCGGTGTCCAGCGCGCTCAAAACCTTCGACCGGCTGGCCAAGGACGGCAGCCTGAAACCTTTCGTGCTCTACCACCGGGCGCTTGCATTGGCGTCTGCCGGGGACTACGGCGGTGCCGAGGCGCTGTTTGCCGCCGAGGACGGCCGCCTGGCCAGCCTCAGCCGCCGCGCCGCGGTGGCGCGGGTGCAGATCCTGTCGCAGCTGGGCCGCAACGATGAGGCGCGTGAGACGCTGCAGGCAGCCTTCGGCAGCCGCCTCGACCCTGGGCTGGAAGCGCTGGATGCGCAGCTGCAGAACGGCGAAACGCTTGCCTATACCATCGCCCCCGGCCCGCGTGAGGGGATTGCCGAGGTCTTCTTTACCCTAGGGGCGGCGCTCAATGGCGATACCGCCAATGACTACGTGCTGATGTATGTCCGCATGGCCGCCTCGCTGCGCCCCGACCATGTGGATGCGATCCTGCTGAGCGCCAGCCTGCTGGATCAGCTGGGCCGGTATGAGCTGTCGGTGGCGACCTACAAGCAGGTGCCGCGCAGCCATCCCGACTACCACGCTGCCGAATTGGGCCGGGCCGAGGCGCTGCGCCGCGCAGCCAAGCCGGATGCGGCGATCGAAGTGCTGGAGCAGCTGGCGCGGCAATTCCCGGATCAGCCGGGCGTCTATGTCAGCCTGGGCGATCTCTTGCGCCAGCAGGAGGACTATGCCGCCGCAGCCCGGGCCTACGACAAGGCGCTTGCCAACTCGCCGGAGGACTCCGGCAGCCGCTGGTTCCTGCTCTATGCCCGCGGCATCTGCCACGAGCGTCTGGACCAGTGGGAGCAGGCCGAAGCGGACTTCCGCGCCTCCCTGGCGCTGGAGCCGGACCGGCCGCAGGTGCTGAACTACCTGGGCTATTCGCTGGTTGAAAAGCGCCGCAAGCTGGATGAGGCGCTGAACATGATCGAGCGCGCGGTCGCGGCGCGGCCCGACTCCGGCTATATCGTCGACTCCCTGGGCTGGGTGCTCTACCGCCTGGGCCGCTTCGACGAGGCGGTAGCGCACATGGAACGCGCAGTGGAGCTGATGCCGGTGGACCCGGTGGTCAACGACCATCTGGGCGATGTCTATTGGGCCGTGGGCCGCGCGCGCGAGGCAGAGTTCCAGTGGAAGCGGGCGCTCTCCTTTATCGACCCGGAAGACACCGATGGCGAGGCCGACCCCGAACGCATCCGCCGCAAGCTGGACATCGGCCTGGATGCGGTTCTGGCCGAGGAGGGCGCTGCGCCCCTGAAGGTGGCCAATGGCGGCTGAGGTCTTTGCACCCGCCAAGATCAATCTGACCCTGCATGTGACCGGCCGCCGCGAGGACGGCTATCATCTGCTGGATTCCCTGGTGGTCTTTGCGGACACCGGCGACCGCCTGCGGCTGGACCCGGGTCCGGAGCTGGCGCTGGAAGTTACCGGCCCCTTCGCGGAAGGCGTGCCCGCGGATCAGCGGAATCTGGTGTGGAAGGCCGCCGCGGGGGCGGGCTGGACCGGGCGGATCAGCCTCGACAAGCATCTGCCCCACGGGGCGGGCATCGGCGGCGGCTCCTCTGATGCTGCCGCAGTCCTGCGCGCGCTTGCCGGGCAGGGGGGCGGCATTCCCGAAGGGCTGGCCCTGTCGCTGGGCGCCGACGTGCCGGTCTGCATGACCGCCCGGGCGGTGCGGATGCAGGGTATCGGTGAAGAGGTCGCACCGGTCGAGCTGCCGGAACTGCACGCGCTGCTGGTCAATCCGGGTGTGCATGTGCCTACGGGACCGGTGTTTTCCGCGCTTGCCTCCCGTGACAACCCGCAGATGCCCGGACACATTCCGTCCTTTGCTTCCGCTGAGGACTGCGCCGCCTGGCTCGGCGAACAGCGCAACGACCTGGAAGCCCCGGCGCGCAGTCTTGCCCCGCAAATCGACCGGACCCTGTCCGACCTGCGCAGCTCCCGCCAGGCGCTTCTGGCCCGCATGTCCGGCTCCGGCGCCACTTGTTTTGCGCTCTACCCCACGAAAAAGGCCGCCCATATGGCGGCCTATGAGATCGGGGCGGAGCATCCGGACTGGTGGTGCAGCGCGGTCACGCTGACCTGAAACGCCCGGCTTTGACCGGGGATCTCCCGCCCGCGGGACAGCGCATCAAAGATGCTCGCCCGCCGTTGGGCCAGGCGCCGCGCTGACGCACGGCGCGCCGCCGGCTTGCCCATTCACCTTAAAAAAATACTCCGGGGGTGAGGCCGCAAGGCCGAGGGGGCAGCGCCCCCTTTCCCCGGTCAGTTCAGGCGCGACACCACGTAATCGGCCAGATCGCTCAGCATGGTGCGGATCTCGTGCTCGGGCAGCACCTTCAGCGCATCCCGCGCCTTGGCCGCCCAGCCTAGGGCATCCTCGCGGGTGGCCTCCAGCGTTCCGTATTTCGCCATCAGCGCCAGCGCCTGCTCCAGATCGCCGTCCTGCTGCTTGCCCTTCTCAATGGTGCGGGTCCAGAATGCGCGCTCCTCATCCGTGGCCTGCGCCACCGCCTTGATCACCGGCAGGGTCAGCTTGCGCTCGCGGAAGTCATCGCCGACGTTCTTGCCGGTCGCCTTGCTGTCGCCCTGGTAATCCAGCAGGTCATCGGCGATCTGGAAGGCAATCCCCAACGCATCGCCATACTCAAACAGCGCCTTCACCTGCGCCTCCGGCGCGCCGGCAATCACCCCGCCGACCTCAGTGGCAGCGGAGAACAGCGCCGCGGTCTTGCCGCGCACCACCTGCAGGTAAATGTTTTCATCGGTCTTCAGGTTCGACGCCGCGGTCATCTGCAGCACCTCGCCCTCGGCGATGGTTGCAGAGGCATTCGCCAGAATGTCCAGCACCCGCAGGCTCTCCGTCTCCACCATCAGCTGGAAACTGCGGGCAAACAGGTAGTCGCCCACCAGCACCGAGCTCTTGTTGTCCCACAACAGGTTCGCAGTCGGGCGGCCGCGCCGCTGGGCGCTTTCGTCCACCACATCGTCATGCAGCAGGGTGGCGGTGTGGATGAACTCGACCGTCGCAGCCAGTTTCAGATGATGGTCGCCCTGATAGCCGCACAGCCGCGCCGCCGCCAGCGTCAGCATCGGCCGCAGCCGCTTGCCGCCCGCCTCAACCAGATGCGCGGTAACCTCGGGAATGCGCGGCGCGTGTTCGGAGGCCATCCGGGTGCGGATCAGCGTATTCACCGCCTCCAGCTCCTGGCTCAGCGTGGCGGCCAGCATTTCGTGCGGCTTCCGGGTCATCACTTGGTCCATCACTTTCCCGCTTGCAAGGCTCGACAAGGCGCGGGCCTTGCCCTTAGATCCAATTCCATGAAAGAGCTTTTGCGCAGCACCGATCCGACGATCATCGCCTTTGCCTCCGCCCTTCTTGAGGGTGAGGATATAGACTGCTTTCAAATGGACGTAAATATGAGCGTCCTGGAAGGCAGCATCGGAATTTTCCCGCGCCGGCTGATGGTTCGCGCCGATGATTACGAGGACGCGCTGGTGGTGATGCGCGACAATGAAATCCCGCTGGGACGATGAAATCCTTCACTGAGGACGAGTTGAGCCGCAACGCCTTCCTGGGCGGCCGGGTGCAGCTGTGGCAACCGCACAAGGGCTACCGCGCCGGGGTGGATCCGGTGCTGCTGGCGGCAGCGGTCCCCGCGCGGGCGGGGGAAGCGGTGCTGGAGCTGGGCTGCGGTGCCGGTCAGGCGCTGCTGTGCCTTGCGGCACGGGTGTCGGGTCTTTCTCTTGCAGGGATCGAATTGCAGGCCGCTTATGCGGAGCTGGCCCGGCGCAACGCCGCTGCCAACCGGCAGGAGATGGAGGTGTTTGAGGCCGACCTCGCTGCCTTGCCGGAGGCGCTGAAGCAGCGGCAGTTCCAGCATGTGATCGCCAACCCGCCCTATTACAAAGCCGGCGCTCACAGCCAGGCGCGCGATGCCGGGCGGCAGGTGGCGCTGGGGGAGCAGACCCCGCTGGCGGACTGGATCACCGCGGCAGCCCGGCGGCTGGCGCCCAAGGGCTATCTGCACATGATCCAGCGGGCGGACCGGCTGCCGGATATGCTGACCGCCTGCGGCGGCGTCCTGGGATCGGTTGAAGTGCTGCCGCTGGCCCCGCGCGCCGGCCGCGCGGCAGAGCTGGTGATCCTGCGCGCGCGCAAGGGCGGCCGGGCAGACTTCCGTCTCCATGCGCCGCTGATTCTGCACGAAGGCGACCGGCACGAGCGCGACGGAGAGAGCTATACGCCGCATATCCGTGCGGTACTGCGCGACGGCGCGGCCTTGCCTTGGCCCGCCTAAGACGGATTTCTCCGGCGGCGCAAACTTAGGGGCGCCCCACGCAGGTTTCAACCTTCGGCGAATCCAAATCCGCGGGTTTCTGCTGTGATGCGCCGCCGCCTGCGGCAAAATGCGCGGCGCATAGCCGATATGAAAATTTCATGACAAAAATACTGCGGGTGCAGCGTGACAGATGCGAAAACTTGTGGTCCACTCTTTCTGTCAAACACATCTAGCTCAAAGAAGGAGGGTTGCCATGAGCCTCAGCTCGCATCTGACCGAACTTAAGAAGAAGCACGAGCATCTGAGCATGGAAGTGGAACAGGCCCAACGATCGCCCAGTAGCGACGATCTGGAAATCGCAGCAATGAAAAAGCAAAAGCTAAAGCTGAAGGAAGAGATTACGCGCCTGACAGCTGAAGCAGTCTGAAGAGTTCCCGCCGGGGCGGAGAACCCGGCACAGTAGTAGACGGAGGGCCTGCCCGTGCGGCGGCCCTCTTTTTATTCGGGTTGCTTTGCTGTGCCGGCGCTGGCCCGCGCCGCAATCAGCGCCCCGCCTGTGATCAGTGCCGCCGCCAGCCCCAGCCCCCAGGATGCCGCGGCGATGCCAGCCAGCACCAGGATCAGGGTCGACAGCAAGGGCGCGGCGTATGAGCTGGTTCCCAGCATCTGGATGTCCCCCTGCTTGACGCCGATGTCCCAGACATAGAACGCCAGCCCCACGGGGCCGAGGCCCAGCAGCAGGGTGGAGACCCAGCCCAGCGTGCCCGCGGGCCAGACGGTGTCCTCCAGCGCAAAATGCAGCCCCCAGGAGGCCGCGGCGGTGGCCAGGCAGAACACCGCAACCGAACTGGTCGGCGCCCCGCCCAGCAGCCGCGACAGCACCGAATAGCCGGACCATGTCAGCGCACAGAGCAGCGCCAGCCCGTAGCCCGGCAGATACTGGGCCTCAAACCCGCCGCCGCCGCCGGAAATGATGGTGGCCGCCCCGGCAAAGCCCAGGCCGGCCCCGATCAGGTGCCCCGCCTTCAGCTTTTCGCCGGGCAGCAGGCCGGAGAACAGCACGATCAGCAGCGGCCACAGATAGGCGATCAGCCCGGCCTCAGCCGCCGGCGCCAGCCGCAGGGCCGAGAAATAGAGCGCATGATAGCCGAACAGCCCCAGCGTGCCGAAGATGTAAACCCGGACCGGCACATGTCGCAGTTGCTTCAGCTTGCCCGCCGCAGCGGTCCAGATCATCCCCAGCGTGCCGCCGATGGTGAAACACAGCGCATTCAGCAGGAGCGGCGGAGTTGGCTCCGACCCCACCGTCAGCAGCGCCAGCAGCGACCACAACAGAACAGCGATAAAGCCGATGGCGGTCGCGCGGGTCTTGGTCATGGCGGCGGGATGTCCTCAACTGGAATGATCTCGAAAGCTTCCGAGACGTAGGCGGTTTTTTCGATCTCGGCAACAAACCAGTCGCGGAAGGCTGCAATTTGCGGCCGGTTTTCGGTGCCCGGCGCGCAAAGGAACCGGAAATGCGCCTTGGTCTCGATCGCGGTCTTGAACGGCGCCACCAGCCGGCCTGCGTGCAGATCCGTAATCGCCATGCCGCGCCGCCCCAGCGCCACGCCGGCACCCGCAACGGCGGCGTCGATCGCATGGTCGGCTTGCGAGAAATGCGAACCGTGGGTGGGGGTGAAATCGATCCCTTGGGTGCGGAACCAGGCCGGCCAGTCGCACGGCGGATCCAGAAAGTTGATGGATTCGTCAAAGATCAGCGGCGCCTCCATCAGGCTTTCCGGCGTCGTGTAACGCTCGGCCAGCTCCGGCGACATCACCGGCGTCACCCATTCCGGCGGCACCGGCAGCACATACAGCCCCTCATCCGGGCCATAGCCGAACCGGATCGCCACATCGACGTCATCGCGGACAAAATCCAGCATCCGCAGGGTGGCGGAGAACCGCAGGTCGATCTCCGGATGGGCGCGGGCAAATTCATAGAGCCTCGGCGCCAGCCATTTCGCCGTCAGTCCCGGACCCGCCGTCACCGTCAGCGTGGTGTTGTCCTGCAGCCGCCGCACCGAGCGCCAGGCAGCGGTCAGCGCCTCGAACCCTTCTGCGGCGCCGGGCGCCAGCGTCCGGCCCGCCTCGGTCAGCTCCACCGCGCGGTTCAGACGGCGGAACAGCGGCTGGCCCAGATGCTCCTCCAGCGACTTGATCTGAAAGGACAGCGCGGCAGGGGTGACGTTCAGCTCCTCCGCCGCTTTGGCAAAGGACATGTGGCGGGCAGCAGCGTCAAAGGCGCGCAAAGCGGTGAGGGGCGGCAGGCGATCAGACATACTCACATAAGTATACCTTAACTGAACGCCGGGAAAGTCTCGTTTGTGCGATTTACGGAACGTCCTCATATTGGGTGCAGGTAAAGGATACTGATCCGAAAGGAGGCCTGAAATGCTGGAATATTCTGCTGATGCCGCCGTGAAGTCTGCCATGGCACGTGCCCACGCTGAGCGCGGCCAGGTGCTGAAACGGGCCTGGACCTGGCTGTTTGGCAGCAAACCGGTGCCAGCCCTCCGCCCCAGGGTTTCCCGCTGGGCCTGAGCGCGCAAGGTTCTTACGGGATAGGAAAAGGGCCGGCCCCCGGGGCTGGCCCTTGCCGTTTCCGCATTCAGCCGCTTCAGCGGGAGGTCTGGTGGCGGATCAGCGGCTCAACCCTAAGGTAGCGGCCCAGCTGCGCGTCCAGATGGCGCAAGGCGTCCGGACTGGCCGAGACCAGCACCCGCTCCCGGGCAGGCGGGCTGAGCAGCGTGAGCCCGTCAATGGCTTCCAGCTGGCTCTGCCAGTTCTGCGGCAGCTCCTCCCGCATCGTGCGCTTTACTGCAATCACATAATCGGCCATCGGCCCGGCCTCTGCTTCAGCTTCGGGGCATTCCGTGCCCTTCATGTATGGCAGAAAGTCCGATCGTCCTGCAAATTTCCCGCAGCCGGTGGCGGGCAAGGTCGCTGCGGAAGATGTTGCGCGGCATCGCAAGGTAAGACGCATCCTCCGCCAGCACCCGCGCCAGAACGCCGCAGGCCACCGGTGTCGCCATGGAGGTGCCGTCCAGAGCCGCATAAGGCGCGGCCAGCCCGTGCCGGGCTGGAACCGGCGCGATGATGCCGACCCCCGGCGCAATGGCGTCGATCTCCGGGCCAAAGCAGGAGAAGCGGGCGAAGTAGAACCCGTCGAGGCCGAACAGCTCCGGCTGATCCGGGAGCTGGCCGCCTGAAACGGAGTCCTCCGGCGCCGTGCCCAGCTTGCCCGCTGCGGAAACCGCGACGGTTTCCGGCAGGGCGGCCGGGAAATGCACGAACTCGAACGAATTGGCGGCGGCGCACAGGCACAAGGTGCCGCGCTCGGCAGCGTCCTGGACCGCGTCCTGGACCACCTCCGATTTGACCGGTGCGCCCAGCGACAGGTTGATGAGATCCGCGCCCGCACGGCTGAGGCGGTCGATCGCATCGGCGATGTCGATATTCGCAGCGCCTTCGCCGGGCGGAAAGACGCGGGCGGAGTGCAGCTCAACCCCCGGCGCGATGCCGCCATGCACCAGAATCTCCCCCGGGCGCCCGGCGATGGTGCCGGCCACATGGGTGCCATGCACATCCGCATCCGCACCGCCAGCGGGGTCGTGGATGCCGAGGATAAAGGCACCGTGGTCGGTGCCCCGAAGATGGGGGTGCGGTCCCAGCCCGGTGTCGATGACGCCGACCCTGATGCCCGCGCCTGCGTCCGGCGCGAAACTGCTGACGCCGCTGGCGTGATGCCACCAGTCCAGCCGCCGGTTGCCCGGCAGCTTGCTGCAGACCACCGTGGTCTTCTGCCCCGAGACTTGCGCCCATCGCGCCCAGAAACCTGCATAGGGTTTGACGATGGCGGCCAGGGGCTGAAAGGCCGGGTTGCCGGGGAAGGCGGCGACTCCGTCTGCCCCGGTGCGGGCCTCCTCCCGCATCACCTCGCCATCCAGGCGCCGCAGGAACAGAATGACGGTGGCCTGCGCCAGCGGCGCGCCGCCGCCGCGCACGTGGAACTCCAGCGGCGCAGCCCCTGCGGACGCGACGTGCATCAGCCCCGCCAAGGGCGCCCGGGCCTGTTTGAACATGGAGAGCGCACCCTCGCGCTCGTGCAGGATCAGCGGCTCGACGATCACGTCGCTGGGGGTCGCCGCATCCAGCGCCAGCATCTCGGCCGGGGTGCCTTCGAGCACAACACTGTGCCGGGCCAGATCATCGTCCGGGCGGGTCTGCGACTGGATATGAGTGGCCGGGGGCAGCGCCGTCAGAGCCGCGGACAGGGCCGCGCGTGAGGCGATCTTTTCGGTTTCCTGGAACTTTCCGGCACGCCGGTTGGACATCACGAATTGCATGATCTGCACTCCCTCTCTGCTGCACGTATAAGGGTAGTGCTTCGCGTGCCCGCAACCAGTTGCGGCTCAAGGCGGCTGCCGCCGCCTGCACGGGTCCCGCGCCCCGGCATTGCGGGGCGCGGGCTGTCAGAGGTTCAGCGTATCAGACGAAGAACTGCGCGCCGTTGGCGGAGATGGTCGAGCCGTTGATGAAGCCCGAGTCGTCGGAAGCCAGGAAGGCAACACAGCGGGCGATCTCTTCCGGCTCGCCCAGGCGGCCGGCCGGGATCTGGCCGATGATCGATTCACGCACCTTCTCCGGCACCGCCATCACCATCTCGGTGGCGATATAGCCGGGGCAGACCGCGTTGGCGGTGATGCCGGCGCGGGCGCCTTCCTGGGCCAGCGACTTGATGATGCCCAGGTCGCCGGCCTTGGTGGCGGCATAGTTCACCTGCGCGAACTGGCCCTTCTGGCCGTTGATCGAGGAGATCACGATGACGCGGCCGAACTTGCGCTCGCGCATGCCGGGCCAGACCGGGTGCACGGTGTTGAACACGCCGGTCAGGTTGGTGTCGATCACTTCCTGCCACTGCTGCGGCGTCATCTTGTGGAACGGCGCGTCGCGGGTGATGCCGGCGTTGGCCACCACGATGTCGATCGGGCCCATTTCCTCTTCGACCTTGGCGATGCCGGCGGCGCTTTCCTCGTAGCTGCCAACATTCCACTTATAGGTCTTGATGCCGGTTTCGTCGGTGAATTTCGCCGCGGCTTCGTCATTGCCGGCATAGGTCGCGGCCACATTGCAGCCCTGCGCCTTCAGCGCCTGGGAAATTGCTGCGCCGATGCCGCGGGAACCGCCGGTGACGAGTGCAGTACGTGCCATTCAAGAATCCTCCAGATGAGTTTTTGCTTTGGTAATCTTGCTACAGTTTTGGTTGCTTGGGCGCAACAATATTGCGTCGTGAAATTTCTGCATTGCCGCAAAAAATTGTCGCACCCGCGGAATACCGCTGAATTGTAAAAGAAAAAGGGCGCCCCAATAGGGCGCCCTTGGATATCAGCGGTTCTGCGCCACTTACGGGCGCTCCACGCACATTGCGACGCCCATGCCGCCGCCGATGCACAGCGTGGCCAGGCCTTTCTTGGCGCCGCGGCGCTTCATTTCGAACAGAAGCGTGTTCAGAACCCGGCAGCCCGAAGCGCCGATCGGGTGGCCGATGGCGATGGCGCCTCCGTTCACGTTCACGATCGACGGATCCCAGCCCATGTCCTTGTTCACCGCGCAGGCCTGGGCGGCAAAGGCTTCGTTGGCTTCGACCAGATCCAGGTCGTTGACCGACCAGCCGGCCTTCTCCAGCGCCTTGCGCGAAGCATAGACCGGGCCCACGCCCATGATCGACGGGTCAAGACCGGCAGTGGCGTAGGAGGCGATGCGGGCGAGCGGCTCGATGCCGCGGCGCTCGGCTTCATCGGCGCTCATCAGCAGGGTGGCGGCGGCGCCGTCGTTCAGGCCGGAGGCGTTGGCCGCGGTGACCGAGCCGTCCTTGGTGAAGGCCGGGCGCAGCTTCTGCATCGCTTCCATGGTGGCGCCGTGGCGGATGTATTCGTCGCTGTCCACCACGGTTTCGCCTTTGCGGTGCTTGACGGTGAAGGCCGCGATCTCATCGGCGAACTTGCCCGCCTTCTGTGCCGCTTCCGCCTTGTTCTGCGAGGCAACCGCAAACTCGTCCTGCATGTCGCGGGAGATCTGCCACTGCTCGGCCACGTTTTCGGCGGTCTGGCCCATGTGGTAGCCGTTAAAGGCATCCCACAGACCGTCGCGGATCATCGTGTCGATGTATTTCATGTCGCCCATCTTGTGGCCCGCGCGCAGATGCGCGGCATGGGGCGAAAGGGTCATGTTTTCCTGGCCGCCTGCAGCGACGATGGAGGCGTCACCCAGCTGGATGTGCTGCGCGCCCAGTGCAACGGCACGCAGGCCGGAGCCGCAAACCTGGTTGATGCCCCAGGCGGCGCTTTCCTTGGGCAGGCCCGCATTGATATGCGCCTGACGGGCCGGGTTCTGGCCCTGGGCGGCGGTCAGCACCTGGCCCAGAATGGTTTCCGAAACTTCGGATTTGTCCACACCGGCCCGCTCCACCACGGCTTCCAGCACCGCGGCGCCCAGATCATGGGCAGGGGTATTGGCGAACGCGCCGCCAAAGGAGCCGACGGCGGTGCGCGCGGCCGATGCGATTACAACATTGGTCATTGATTTGGGTCCTCTGCCTTCATTTTGGTCTTCCGGAAAAGCGCCGCGCACACGTTCGAGCCGCGTTTGCGCAACAATATTTCCCGTATCCTCCCGGTATCGGCATAATCTATTGCTGCACGTGCAGCAATTGACAGGGTGTCTCAGGCGGAGCGGAAGAGTCAACCGCCAGAAACGTCCTCCGCCATAGGATTTCCGTCAGCACAGGGAGGGGATGCCGCAGAGCAGCGGACCCGGGTGGTAGGCGGCGGCCGGGGGGCGGCTGGGAAAGGCGCTGGAAAGACAAAGCTGTAGACGCTTGCAAACGTGAGGTGCCGGGTTGCAGCCCGCAGCTGCACCGCCGGGGACACGCGCCGGCCATTACAGCGCGGCCATTTCGCGGGCAGGGCGCCGCAGACCATGTGCCGGGCATCAAGGCGCCTCCGGCTGGCTGCGCCTATGCCGGCGGGAATTGCGCGGGGGCCGTTCTTACCCGGCTTGCTGGCGCTGTTTCAGGTCTTCGATCCAGGGCGGCGACACCGACGGCGCGCCATAGAGATAGCCCTGCAGGCAATCCACCCCGTTTTCCACCAGGAAGGCCGCGTCGTCCTGGCTTTCCACCGACTCGGCGACGGTGAACATGTCAAACTGCTTGGCAATGCCGATCAGGGCCCGGACAACCGACTGATTGTCGTGGCTGGCGTGAATGCCGCGCACGAACTGGCCGTCGATCTTGACCGCATCGAAGAAGAACTGGCGGAAATGGCCGATCGCCGTTGTGCCTGCGCCGAAGTTGTCGAGCGCGAAGGAAATGCCGTGCTGCTGCATCCGCCCCATGAAATCCAGTACCAGCTCGGGCGCGGCCATGACCGATGCCTCGGTAATCTCCAGAACCAGCCGTTCGCCCAGTGTGGCGTCGCTCTTCAGAAACCGCTGGAGCACCTGCGTCCAGCGCTGATAGCCGATGGAGCGCGCCGACATGTTGATGGAGAGGCGGATCTGCGGGAATTTCGACAGCGTCCGCAAGCCATGCTGCAGCGCCAGGCAGTCCATCTCGCGGCCGACTTCCTTGTCCTCGACCACATGCATGAACTCCCGCGCGGGAATCACCCGGCCGGTCGGATCCAGCACCCGGATGTACCCCTCGTAAAAGGCGACACCATGCGGCGCCATTGCCTGCATGACCGGCTGATAGGCCAGGACGGTCTGATCGTGCTTTACCGCATCGGCAACCATCTCCAGCGTGGTCCGGTCGCGGCCGGCCACGGCCGCGCTCAGCGGGTTTTCGGAGCCTTCGGGCAGGTCTGCCATGGCGTTTCGTCTGTTCATGTGCTGCTGGGGCCCTGTTCCGGCATTGGTTTGACACAATATGATGCTCCGGGCAGCGTCGCGCAAAAGGGTTGAGGCGGGATTAAAGTTCAAATTTGACCGATCCGCCTGACGCCCCGGTGGCTTCAGCCGCCAAAGCCCGGGGTGCCGGCATCTTCGGGATGGCGGGCGAGGTGCCCGGCCTTGATCCCGGCAGTGGTCTCGCGGCTGCCGTCGTGGCTGTAGCCGGGCGGCGCAAAGGCATAGAGCAGCCGCTGTTTCCAGGTCAGCCCCGGCTGGGTCATGTCCTTGAAAATGCCTGCCCATTCGTGGAAGGCCACGCGCAGCGGATTGAAGGTGGCGATGTTGTGGACCAGGCCGAAATCAGGCCGGTCGTGGTCCTGTTCCGGAACAAAGGTGCCGAACATCTTGTCCCAGACGATGAACACGCCGGCATAGTTGCAGTCCAGATAGCGGGCATTGCGGCCATGGTGGGCGCGGTGGTGGCTGGGGGTGTTCATCACTGCTTCGAACCAGCGCGGCAGGCGGTCTATCGCCTCGGTGTGGATCCAGAATTGATAGATCAGGTTCAGCCCGCCGCAGAACAGCACCAGCGCCGGGTGGAAGCCCAGCAGCACCATCGGCGCCTTGACCACCATCATAAAGGTGAAGGTCCCGGTCCAGGTTTGCCGCAGCGCGGTGGTCAGGTTGTAGTGCTGGCTGGAGTGGTGATTCACGTGCGACGCCCAGACCCAGCGCACCCGGTGGCCCAGGCGGTGCACCCAGTAATAACGCAGGTCATCCAGCACAAAACACGCCAGCACCGCCCAGAGCGAAGTGCCCATATCCAGCGGGGTAATCTGCCACAGCATCATCAGGAAGCCCCAGGCGATGAACCCCAAAAGCAGTCCCTCGGCGACGCTGCCCGCGCCCATGATGAGAGACGTCACAGCGTCGCGTGTTTCATACCGGCCGCCGCGCTTCTTCAGGGCGATCCACAGGAGTTCCGCCAGGATGGCGGCGATGAAGAAGGGCACTGCCAGCTGGGTGGCATCGGGATAGGTCAGGTCTCCGCTCATGCTGTTCCTCCGCTGCCTGCAATTACTGTCTGCCAGCGGGCACGCTCGGCCCCGGACAAGCCCACGGACACGCCCGGGGCGCTGAAGTCGTTGAAACGGATATGCAAACCGCCGGAGCGTTCGGAGATCGCGGCGCCGTGCAGGGGCCTTGCCGCTGTGTCTGCGCCAAAGGCCCAGACCAGGCCCGCGCCGCTGTGCGCGGAAATCAGCGCGGCTTGGCCGGTGGCGGCGGGCAGAACGTGATGGACGGTGTCGCCGGGACAATGCCGCAGCCAGGCGCGCTTGGCGCTCTCTGCCGTCAGCACGGTCCGGGCGGAGCGCCCGGTCAGATGCAGGATCGCGGCAATGGCGGCTATCCCGCCCGCGACCAGAACCAGCAGCAGTTCAAGCGGCATGTCTTCCTCCCGCCGGGAAGACTGGCGGGCAGGCAGGCCGCTGTCAAAGGTGGCGTGGGGTCAAGCGGATGCTCCTCCCGCCGCAAGCAGAAAGGGCCGCCGTAGCCGGATAGCCGCTGCGGTTCAGACCGCGGGCACCGTGCTTTGGGGATGGTTCAGCACCTGCATCTGCACCACGCGCTCGACAAAGGGCACCAGCCCTTCGGGGCCTGAGCTGCGGTCCTTGAGGTGGATGCAGACATCCGGCCTGAGCGCGGCAATGATGCCGATCAGGTCGCCGCGGGTCTGGTCGTCCAGACCCGCCCCCATGATCACGCATTCGATGCGCGGCTCGGTCTCCAGCTGGCGCACCACTTCTGGCTGGTCATGCGCGCCCAGCCATTGGATCGGCAGATGGTCCAGCTGCTCGGCGACATTGCCGATCACATGCGGCAGCTTGCCGATCAGTAACACAACAGGTTTCATTTCACGCTCCACCCTAAACCACGGCGCCGGATCGCGACGCCCCCTTAGGAGTGAAATAGTGCGAAATTCTGCCGGGTCAGGCGGCGGCTGCGATGCTGAGGGACAGGGCGCAGGCTGCCAGATGCAGACATTTCATGGGGTCCCTCCCGGTATACTTGTCGACAGAACACCGGAAGAGTGTGTCGGTTCAGCCCGTTATATTCAGTTCCCGGCTGAGGCAGTGGCGGCGTCTTCGCCTATCATTGCCGCGATGATCTGTTTGGCGCTGTCCGAGTTCCACTCGGCATCGCCCAGCAGCCGCGCCACTTCCTTGCCGTCGCGGTCCAGCAGCACCGTGATCGGCAGGCCGATCACCGCCATTTCGCGGGCCAGCGCCTGTTTCGGGTCCTGGTGGCGGGGCAGGCTGTTGATGCCGTTCTCGTCAAAGAACTTCTGGATCCCCGCAGGCGAGTTGCGGCCCGTGGCGATGGTCAGCACCTGGAAATCCTCGCCGCCTAACTCCTGCTGCAGCTCCTCCAGCTGCGGCATTTCCTTGCGGCAGGGGGCGCACCAGGTGGCCCAGAAATTCAAGAGCACGATCTTGCCCTGGTAATCGGCCAGGGTCGCGGTGCCTTCGCCATCAGCCAGGTCAAACGCGGCGGCGGACACATCGCGCGGCTCGGCGTGTACCACCAGCTTCTTCATCGAACCGTCGCGCAGGGCCTCCAGCTGCGCCTGATCTGCCGCAGCCGCGGCATTTGCACCCAAGGCGAGGGCCATATAAAGGGAAAGCTGACGAAACAGACGCATATTATCTCCGGGGTTCCACACCATGACAGATCAATCCTCGAACCAGATGTGGGGCGGCCGCTTTGCCGCTGGCCCGGACGCGATCATGGAGGCGATCAACGCCTCGATCGGGTTCGACAAGCGGATGGCGGCGCAGGACATTGCCGGCTCCAGGGCCCACGCGGCGATGCTCGCTGCCACAGGCGTCATTACGGATAATGATGCCGAGGCCATTCGGGAAGGCCTGCTCACCGTTTTGTCAGAGATCGAGGGCGGAACCTTCCAGTTTTCCACCGCGCTGGAAGACATCCACATGAATGTGGAGGCCCGCCTGAAGGAAATCATCGGCGAGCCCGCGGGCCGTCTGCACACCGGCCGGTCGCGCAATGACCAGGTGGCGACCGACTTCAAACTCTGGGTGCGCGACCAGCTGGACGCGGCGGAATCGGGCCTGCTGGCGCTGATCCGCGCGCTTCTGTCGCAGGCCGAGGCCGGGGCGGATTGGGTGATGCCGGGCTTTACCCACCTGCAGACTGCGCAGCCGGTGACCTGGGGCCACCACATGATGGCCTATGTGGAAATGTTCGGCCGCGACCTCAGCCGCGTGCGCGATGCCCGCGCCCGCATGAACGAATCGCCGCTGGGCGCGGCGGCGCTGGCCGGCACCTCCTTCCCGATCGACCGGGAGATGACGGCATCGGCGCTGGGCTTTGACCGCCCGGCGGCCAACTCGCTGGATGCGGTCAGCGACCGCGATTTCGCGCTGGAGTTCCTGTCCTGCGCCTCGATCAGCGCGGTGCATCTGTCGCGCTTTGCCGAGGAGCTGGTGATCTGGTCCTCCGCCCAGTTCCGTTTCGTGACGCTCTCCGACCGTTTCTCCACCGGCTCGTCGATCATGCCGCAGAAAAAGAACCCGGATGCGGCTGAGCTGATCCGAGCCAAGGTGGGCCGGATCTTCGGCGCAAACACAGCGCTGATGATGGTGATGAAGGGGCTGCCGCTGGCCTATTCCAAGGACATGCAGGAAGACAAGGAACAGGTCTTTGACGCCGCCGACAACTGGATGCTGGCGCTGGCGGCGATGGAAGGCATGGTCAAGGACATGACCGGCAACCGCGAGTCGCTCGCCGCCGCGGCAGGCTCCGGCTTCTCCACCGCCACCGACCTGGCCGACTGGCTGGTGCGGGTGCTGAAAGTACCGTTCCGCGATGCCCACCACGTGACCGGCACGCTGGTCGCGATGGCCGAAAGCCGCGGCTGCGACCTGCCGGATCTTTCGCTGGCGGATATGCAGGGCGTGCACGAAGGGATCACCGACGACATCTTCACTGTGCTTGGCGTTGAGAATTCGGTAAACTCGCGCATGTCTTATGGCGGCACCGCCCCCGCCCAGGTGCGCGCCCAGATCGCCCGCTGGAGAGAGATTCTGGGCGGCTGAGGCCGTCCGGGCCGGGCTGCTGCAAGGAGGCAGACAATGCGTAATGCGATCTTTGCCCTGATCGGGCTGGCGGCGCTGGCCGCCTGCGGCGTCGACGGCGAGCCGGTGCAGCCGACGCTGAACGCCGGCGTTGGCGTCGGCGGCAGCGGTGTCCACGTCGGCGGCGCGGTCGGGCTGCACAAGGGGCCGGTCAGCGTCTACCTGGGGTTCTAGCGGCCTCGCGCCCTTGATGCGAAGCCGTTCAGCCGCCATCTGTTAACCGCCCCGCCGCCATGCCGGGGCGGTTTTTGCTTGGAGATTTTGCGATGAAAGCTTTGGTTATCGTTCTGGCCCTGACCGGGCTCGCGGCCTGTGATACCGGAGCGCCGGCGGCCAAGGCGCCGCAAAAGCACCCGCCTGCTGAAACCGGGGTGAAGATCTCCGGCTCGGCCCGGGTCGGGGTGTCCCATACCTTCTAGAAGCACGAGTAACGTCCGTCCGGGCTTGCCGCCTGGCCGGTTGCTGGCTGCTGCCGTCTGCAGCGAAGCGCTTCATATCTGATATGCTGAACTTCAGCGGTTAGGAGTGGCGGCGCCGCCAAAGGGCGGAGGCGGGACGGGAGGTTTCTCCCGCACGCTGAACGTCGTCTTTGCGTGCCCGTGCCAAGGGGCCCTGTTCCATGGTGCCGGGGGTGTCAGGCCCGGCGGTGACCGCGATCAGGAAGGATCATGCCAGACCGGGCTTAAGATGCGGTGAGGCAGGCGTGCGCCGGGGGGGCAACACATTGACGATGTGCGTTCGGCGGCAGTTGTTAAATGAGTATTTTTGGAAAGATGAAGGCGCAGGCCGGTGTTTTCATCTTTCCCCAAATACTCAAAACCCGCCGCAGGCCCGGAGCGGAACGCTGGCGGCGCCGGGTGCAACGGGAGCAAGGGACATCTTTAATGCGCTTCGCGGCGGGCGGGCGCTTCCGGCTGCTGCTGGGCTCGGGCCCGGGGCGGAATCATTTGATCCATCTGCCCCTTTTGCCCTAAACGCGGGCACATGGATCATTTTCTCTACCGCGACGGCGCGCTTTTCGCCGAAGACGTTCCCATCTCCGAGATCGCCGCGGCGGTGGGCACTCCGTTCTATGTCTATTCCACCGCCACCCTGCTGCGCCATTTCCGTCTGTTCGACGAGGCGCTGGAGGGCACTGATCACCTGGTCTGTTTTGCGATGAAGGCGGCCTCGAACCAGGCGATCCTCAAGACCCTCGCGCAGGCCGGTGCGGGGATGGATGTTGTCAGCCAGGGCGAATACCTGCGCGCCAAGGCAGCGGGCGTGCCGGGGGACAGGATCGTCTTCTCCGGCGTCGGCAAGACGGCTGAGGAAATCCGCCTGGCGCTGAGCGGCGGTATCCGCCAGTTCAACGTGGAATCCGAACCGGAGATGGAAGTGATCAGCGCCGTGGCTGAGGAGCTGGGCACCAAGGCTCCGGTCACCATCCGGGTCAATCCGGATGTGGATGCCAAGACCCACGCCAAGATTGCCACCGGCAAATCCGAGAACAAGTTCGGCATCCCTATCGCCCGCGCTAAGGAAGTCTATGCCCGCGCCGCCGCGCTGCCTGGGCTGGAGGTGGTGGGCATCGACGTTCACATCGGCTCGCAGCTGACCGATCTGGAGCCGTTCCGGCTGGCCTATCAGAAGGTGGCCGAGCT
This sequence comes from Leisingera sp., assembly GCF_982940295.1. Lineage (NCBI taxonomy): Bacteria > Pseudomonadati > Pseudomonadota > Alphaproteobacteria > Rhodobacterales > Roseobacteraceae > Leisingera > Leisingera sp. The sequence goes on along the minus strand of NZ_CEYXRG010000007.1, from coordinate 121,217 downwards.
TACGGAAACCCTGCGCGCTGAGGGCCACAACATCCGCCGCTTGGACCTGGGCGGCGGCCTTGGCATTCCTTACGAGCGGTCCAACTCCGCACCGCCCCTGCCGGTGGAATACGGCCAGATGGTCAAGGAGACCCTCGGCCACCTCGGCTGTGAGCTTGAGATCGAGCCGGGCCGCCTGATTGCGGGCAACGCGGGCCAGCTGGTGTCCAAGGTGATCTATGTGAAATCGGGCGAGGGGCGCGATTTCCTGATCCTGGATGCGGCGATGAACGACCTGATCCGCCCGGCGATGTATGAGGCGCACCACGACATCATCCCTGTGCAGGAACCCGCGGCAGGCACAGAAAGCCAGCCTTACGACATCGTCGGCCCGGTGTGTGAGACCGGCGATACCTTTGCCAAGCAGCGCGACCTGCCGCCGCTGGCGGCGGGCGATCTGGTGTCTTTCCGCAGCGCCGGTGCCTATGGCGCGGTGATGGCGAGCGAGTACAATTCCCGTCCGCTGATCCCCGAAGTGCTGGTGCATGGGGATCAATTCGCGGTTATCCGCGCGCGGCCGGACTATGAAGAGATGATAAACCGCGATACCATCCCGGAGTGGCTCTGAAGCGATCCGGGCGCGATCCGGCGCGGGCCATCAGATCATGAGGCCCGAATGCCCTTTGACAGACGTGCCGATCCGGTCCTGAAACGCCTGCGCTGGCCTGTGGCTCTGACGCGGGCGGGACTCGTGGCCGAACGCGCCATGCGGGCCTTCTGGCCGCTGGCCTCGGTTCTGATGGCGGCGCTGGCGGCGCTGATGCTGGGGCTGCACCAGCTGTTGCCGGATCCCGTGGTCTGGACCGGCGCGATTGCGGCTGTTCTGGCCGCCGCAACTGCCGTTGCCTGGGGCGCCTGGCGGTTCCGCTGGCCGTCCAGGGAGGCTGCGCTGGAGCGGCTCGACCAAACCTTGCCCGGCCGCCCTGTCAGCGCCTTGCTGGACACCCAGGCCGTCGGCGCTGAGGATGCTGCCTCCATCGCTCTGTGGCAGGCGCATCAGCGCCGGATGGCCGAGGCCGCGGCCCAGGCCCGCGCACCTGCGCCTGATCTGAATGTCGCCTCCGCCGACCCCTATGCGCTGCGCTACGTGGCGGGGCTGTTCCTGGCGGTTGCGCTGCTGTTCGGCTCAATCTGGCAGGTGGCCTCGGTCAAGGATCTGGGCACCGGCGGACCGGCTGCCCTGAGCGGTCCGGCCTGGGAGGGCTGGGCAGAGCCGCCTGCCTATACCCGCCTGCCGGTGCTCTATCTCAATGACCAGCCCGAAGGCGCGCTGAAACTGCCTGAGGGCAGCCGTGTCACCCTGCGCTTCTATGGCGAGGTGGGGGCGCTGACCCTGTCGGAAACCGTCTCGGGCTCTGCCGCCGGTCAGCCGCCGGCGCCGGAGGGCGCAATGGCCTTTGATGTCACCCGCAACGGCGGGTTCGCCATCGAAGGCAGCGGCGGGCGCAGCTGGCAGGTCGAGGTGATCCCGGATCATCCGCCCGGGATTGCTGTCGCGGGCCAGCCGGAGCTGGAGAACGACGGTTACACCTCGCTCGCCTTCAGCGCCCGGGATGATTACGGTGTGGCCGGCGGGCAGGTGCGGATCACCCTGGATCTGGCCGCGGTGGAGCGGCAGCATGGTCTGGCCGCTGATCCCGACCCGCGCGAAGCGCTGGTGCTGGACCTGCCGCTGCCGCTGTCCGGATCCCGCGAGGAGTTCACCGAAAAGCTGATCGAGGATTTCGCTCAGCACCCCTGGGCCAATATGCCGGTGGTCTTCACCTTCTCCGCAATGGATGAAGCCGGGCAATCCGCCGCGGCGGCGGGCTTTGGCGCGGACTTGGTTACCCGCCGCTTCTTTGACCCGCTGGCGGCGGCGGTGATCGAACAGCGCCGCGATCTGCTGTGGGCGCGCTCCAATGCGCCGCGGGTGGCGCAGATCCTGCGCACCCTGTCGCACCGGCCTGACGGGCTCTACCGTGATTACGGCGACTACCTGCGGCTGCGCACCATCCTGCGGCGGCTGGAAGGCTATACCGTGCAAGCCGCCATCCCTGAACCGCGCCAGGAGGAGATTGCCGCCGCGCTGTGGGATCTGGCGATCCAGCTGGAAGAGGGCGATGTCGGCGATGCGCTGGAGCGGATGCAGCGGGCGCAGGAGCGGCTGAGCCAGGCGATGCGCGACGGCGCCAGCGAGCAGGAGATCGCCCGCCTGATGCAAGAGCTGCGGGAGGCGACCCAGGACTATCTCCGCCAGCTCAGCCGCCAGGCTGAGGCGGACGGCGAAATGATGGATCCTGGCGACATGCCGGACAACATGATGACGCTCAGCCAGGATGACCTGCAGGCGATGATGGACCGCATCCAGGAGCTGATGGAGCAGGGCCGCATGGCCGAGGCCGAGCAGGCGCTGCGCGAATTCCAGCAGATGATGGAAAACATGCGGATGACCCGCTCGCAGCAGGGCCAAGGCCAGGGCAACGAGGGCCGCGAGGCGATGGAGGGGCTGGCGGAAACCCTGCGCGAGCAGCAGGGACTGTCGGACCAGGCTTTCCGCGACCTGCAGGAACAGTTCAACCCCGGCGCCCGCAGCGGCGAGAGCCAGGGCAATGAGGGCCGCGACGGCGGTCTGGGCCGCGGCCAGAGCCACCAGGGCGGCCAGGGAGGTGATCGCGGCGACGGCCAGGGCGGTGAAGGGACCGAAAGCCGCAACCCCGATGGCCAGGGCGGCAACGGCCGCGCACAGCCGGGGCAGGGCGGCTCGCTGGCCGACCGGCAGCAGGCCCTGCGCCAGCAATTGCAGCAGCAGCGCGACGGGCTGCCCTATCTGGGCGGTGAGGCCGGCGAGGCCGCGCGCGAGGCGCTGGACCGGGCCGGCCGCGCCATGGAAGGGGCCGAAGATGCGCTGCGTGGCGGTGACAATGCCGAAGCCATCGACCGTCAGTCGGACGCCATGGAGGCGCTGCGCGAAGGGATGCGCAGCCTGGGCGAGGCGCTGGCGCAGCAGCAGCCGGGGCAGCAGAACGGGCAGCAGCCCTCTGCCACAGCGCAGGGCGAACGGCTGGACCCGCTCGGCCGCAGCAACGGCTCGGTGAACGATGGCGGCAAGGTCGGCGAGGGCAATGCCTACCGCCGCGCCTGGGACCTGCTGGAGGACATCCGCCGCCGGGCTGGCGAACGGCAGCGCAGCGAGCGCGAACGCAGCTACCTGCAGCGGCTGCTGGACAGGTTCTGAGAACCGGGTGCCAGCAGCGACGGGTGACTTGTTCCGTCTAAGAAGGAAGGGCTTGGACTTGCCCCGTTACTCTGCGCTGGCCTGGGGCTTTACCAGTGCATCCAGCCAAAGGCGTATCTGATCCACCCAGCTGACATAGCTGCTGAGCGCGGAGTCCGCTTGCGGCACTTTTTCGGCTATCAGGCCGGCGTTGTCATAGACCATCACCATCACCAGCGCCGCAATCAGCGACAGCGAGAAGCCGCGGGCAAAACTGCTCTTGCGCCGCGCCGGCGGCGCGTCGTGGATAGCAAGCGGGACAGGGGCCGCGCTGCCGGCAGTACGCAGGGTGGAGTTGATCTCTTCGATGTCCGGCAGCAGCTCCTTGCGGGAACCGGTTTCGGCGGCGGCCAGCTGGCGCGGATCCTCGCCGCGCATCCGGGCCATCCGGTCGCGGGCTTGGCGGCTGCGGCGGGCGGCCTCGTCTTCGGGTGCGGTGGCTTCCTCCAGCCCCAGGTCGGGCTGCGTCTCCAGACTCTGGGTTTCCGCAGCCCGCAGCGAAGCTTCGCGCTCGGCTTCCTCGCGCAGGATGTCCGTCAGGGCAGGATCCAGCCCGCGCGAGCGTTGCGGCTGCGGTTCGGCCTGCTCAGCCTGAGTGTCTTCGGAACGCGCTGCCGGAACGTCCTCCTCGGCCTCAGCGGCCTCAGCAAAAACGTCTTCGGAAGCTTCTTCGATGTCATCTTCAGCGCCGTGGCCCGCGGCATCGGTTTCCGGCATCGGCTGCCGGGCATGATCTGCGGCAGCATCAGGGGCGCTTGGCGGGCTGTCCGGCTCCGCGTCTTCCGCCGCCGCTGCCGACGCGGCCTCCTCTGGTGCCTGAGACGCGCTGTCCTCCAGGAAATCATGCGCCGGTGTTTCTGCCGCCGCGCTGCCGGCGGCTGTCTGGAACCAGGTCTGGCCGCAGTTGGAACACTGCACATCCCGCCCTTCGGCTGGGATCACATCCTCCGGCACTTCATATTCGGCTGCGCAATTCGGGCAGGTCAGGCGCATCATGCTCTCCTCGGCACCATCCTGCCGTGCATCTTCCGGCAGGTTGTTTTTTAAGGGATTATATGCATCCCCCGCTGCTGGCGAAAGTGGCAATTGCCGCTGTCGGCCGGACCTTGAGGCGGCGGCGGCTTCCGGGCAACAGAGCCCCCATTGAAACTGCGGCCCCCTTGGGGCAAAACACCGGAGCAAAATACCGGGGCGCAAGTTTGAGGCGCATTCAGGGGGCGGCAGTGATCGAGCTGGAAAATGTGGGCTACAACTACGGCGGCGGCGAGCTGCTGGATGCCGTGTCGGTGCAGCTGGCGCCGGGCTCCTTCCATTTCCTGACCGGGCCGTCCGGGGCGGGCAAGACCACGCTGCTGAAACTCTGCTACGGCGCGCTGACCCCGACCTCGGGCCGGGTGCGCGCGTTCAATATGGATGTGCACGGGCTGGACCGCGACCAGATGGCCTATCTGCGCCGCCGCGTCGGCGTGGTGCATCAGGACTGCCGGTTTCTGGACCACCTGCCGGTGATCGAGAACATCGCCCTGCCGCTGCTGGTCTCGGGCCGCGAGCTGAACCACGAGGAGGCCAACCTGAGCGAGCTCCTGAGCTGGGTCGGCCTGTCAGAACGCGCCCATGCGCTGCCGCCGGAGCTGTCGGGCGGTGAACGCCAGCGGGCGGCGCTGGCGCGATCGGTGATCCTGTCGCCGGATGTGATCATCGCCGATGAGCCCACCGGCAACGTCGACTGGGAAATGTCGCAGCGCTTGCTGCAGCTCCTGGTCGAGCTGAACCGGATGGGCAAGACGATCCTGGTCGCCACCCACGACCTGTCGCTGATCCGTGCCGCAAAGAACCAGGTGCAGGCGCGGGTGCTGCGGATCTCCAACCGGCAATTGCAGCTGGCGGGGGCGGATCTATGACCGACAGTAAGCTGAGCAAGCTGATCCTGGGCGACACCCAGGCCAACCGGGTGGTGCCGCCGACCGGCTTTACCGCGCAGCTGACGGTGTTCGTCGCAGGTGCTATGGCGTTCCTGGCGGTGTTTGCGCTGGCCCTGTCAATGGCCTCGGGCCGCCTGGCCGACCGCTGGGCCTCGGAGCTGGCGCGCGCGGCCACGCTGCGCATCAACGCGCCGGCAGAGCAGCGCGCGGCACAGACCGAGGCGGCGCTGGAAATCCTGCGCCAGACACCGGGGGTGGCCACCGCGCGGGCGCTGACGGGCGAGGAGCAGGCGGCGCTGCTGGCGCCCTGGTTCGGCTCCAGCCTGCCAGCGGGCAGCCTGCCGCTGCCGCAGCTGATCGAGGTGACCGCGGATGATCCCGGTTATGACGCCCAGGGGCTGCGGCTGCGGCTGCAGGCCGAAGTGCCCGGCGCGGTGCTGGACGATCACACCCGCTGGCGCGAGCCGCTGGTGGATGCTGCACGCTCGCTGCGCCGCCTGGCCTGGGTGTCGATCCTGCTAATCGGCGGCGCAACGGCGGCGATGATCACCCTCGCCGCCAATGCGGCACTGGCTGCCAACGCCCAAGTGATCGAGGTGCTGCGGCTGGTCGGGGCGCTGGACAGCTATATCGCCCAGGCCTTCATCCGCCGCTTTACCCTGCGCGCGCTGACCGGCGCCGCAGCTGGTGTGGCCTTGGGCATGATCGGGGTCTGGCTGATGCCGGAAGCCTCGGATGAGGGCGGATTCCTCACCGGTCTTGGCTTTCAGGGCTGGGGCTGGCTGGTGCCGCTGCTGATCCCGCCGCTGGGCGCGCTGGTGGCCTTTGCCGCCACCACCCGTGCCGCCACCAAACGTTTGGGAGAACTGTCTTGAAGAACCCGGTCCAATGGTTGCGCTCCTTTGTGTTCATCGTGCAGATGTATCTGGCGATGCTGGTGCTGGGCATCGTGTTCGCACCTTGGGCGATGGCTTCGCCGAGGGGTGCGCGCACGGCCTGCAAGAGCTTTGCCCGCTGGGCGCTGTGGACTGCCCGCTGGATGGTTGGCATCCGCACCGAGGTGCGCGGCCAGGTGCCAACCGGCGAGGTGATCGTGGCCGCCAAGCACCAGAGCTTTCTGGACATCCTGATCATCTTCAATGCGGTGCCGTCCGCCCGTTTCATCATGAAGCGCGAGCTGATGTGGACGCCTGTAATTGGCGTCTATGCCAAACGTCTGGGCTGCGTGCCGGTGAACCGCGGCAAACGCGGCGCAGCGATTGCCAAGATGGTCAAGGACGTGGCGCTGCAAAGCCACGTGCCGGGCCAGCTGATCATCTATTCCCAGGGCACCCGTGTGGCGCCCGGTGCCCGCAAACCCTACAAGATCGGCACCGCGGTGCTGTACGAGGGCCTGGACCAGCCCTGCGTCCCGGCTGCCACCAATGTCGGCGTGTTCTGGCCGCGTACCGGGATTTACCGCAAGCCGGGCCTGGCAGTGGTGGAGTTCCTCGACCCGATGCAGCCGGGAATGGACCGGGAAGACTTCATGGCGCAGCTGGAAAACCGGGTGGAGCAGCGCTCGGACGAATTGATGAGAGAAGCGGGATTTGAACCGGATGCAATACCTCAGCAGCATTGAAGATCTGGAGGCGCTTTACGGGGAACCGGGAGCGCCTTCTTTACGTAAGGTGGCGCGGCAGCTGACACCGCTTTACCGCAAATGGATCATGGCGTCGAAACTGTGCATGCTGGCGACCGTCGGCCCGGAAGGAACCGACGACAGCCCGCGCGGCGATGACGGCCCGGTGGTGCAGGAGCTGGATCCGGGCACCCTCGCGCTGCCCGACTGGCGCGGCAACAACCGGCTGGACAGCTTGCGCAACATCGTGCGCGACGGGCGCGTTTCGCTGATGTTCCTGGTGCCGGGATCGAACAACGTGGTGCGGGTCAATGGTTCCGCCCGGCTGACGGCAGATCCTGACTTGCGCGCGCGTTTCGGGAAGAACGGAAAGCTGCCCGCCACGGTGATCGTGATCTCGATCGGTGAGATTTATTCTCAATGCGCCCGTGCCCTGCTGCGGGCGGGCACCTGGAGCGGCGCCGACGAAAGCGCCGGCCTGCCGACCATGGGCGAGATCCTGGCCGAACAGACGGCTGGCGAGGAAGGCGGGGCTGAGTACGATCAAAGCTGGAGCGCCCGGGCCGCCAAAACCATCTGGTGAGCAGGGTGCGGGGCGCTCAAGGACGTTCGAACGTCCTTGGCAAAATTCTTTGAAGAATTTTGCAGCCAGTGAGGCTGCGCCCCCTGGCTGCCTGTTGCGCTGCCGGTGAGCGGCCTGTCAGCTGATGACCTCGCCAATCAGCATCTGCGGCTTCACGTCGGTGAAGTTCGGGATGTCCTCCAGCGCGGGCCCTGCGGCCTTCATCGCGGCATCCATTGCGGCCTGATCGGCAAAGGTCATTGTGGCAATCGCGTAATAGGGGGCCGGGGTATCCGGCCCGCCTGCCAAACCCTTGGTGACAACTAGTGTCTGGATATGCGCTCCCATGTGTTCATTCACGATCTGGAAGTGGGTGTCCGCATAATAGGCGTGATCGAACTTGGTGCCCTCTGTGACGGGGTAGATGACTTGCAATGAAACGGGCATAGGGGGGCTCCTGCGGAAATGTAACTCAGGGGCAGTAGAGCGGCGATTGGGGCAAATGCCAACTTAAATCAGGCGCCTATTTCTGCCTCGATCGGGGGATCATCAGGCTGACCAAACTCCCTGACTTCTCGCCCCAGTCCGGAAATACGTAAACGGATACTCCCCAGCGCTGAGGCGAGGCCACTTGTCCATTCATCCATGCGCGAAACAGTACATTGTCGCCCAAGGTCGCTTTGGGGTCAAAGGCCAGTTCCGGGAATGCAGAGGTCACGACCTCTTCGATGCCGGAGGCCAGCACGTCGCCTTCGGCTTCTGTGAGAGCATACGGTGCGTTCGTCGAAATGGTGCAGGAGTACTCATCCAGAACAAGAAAGCTCGCCGAAACAGGATCTGCCCACCGTCTCTCCTGCGGAAACAGATCCGTTCTTACCAGTCCCAGTTCTGAAGGAGGAGTATCCAGTTCACCCCGGTAAAAAGGGGCACAGGCTTGTGTAAACAGCTCAACAGTACGCTCAACGCGGTTGGGCGCGCCGTGCAGCACCTGGGCAATAAGCAAGCCTGTTGCGAGGCCTGCTGTGCTTACTGACAGTAAGATCTTGAGTTTCAAAGAACAGTCCTGAAATGAGCCCGGCCCCGCTTAGGGGCCGGGCTTTAGCGATCAGCTGTGGATCGGCCCGTCGCCGCAGGCCAGCGCGGCCTCGCGCACGGCTTCCGAGTAGGTCGGATGCGCGTGGCATGTCAGCGCCACATCCTCAGCCGAAGCGCCGAACTCCATCGCCACGCACAGCTCGTGGATCAGGTCGCCCGCCGCCGGGCCGATGATCGCTGCGCCCAGGATGCGGTCAGTTTCCTTGTCGGCGATGATCTTGACGAAACCGCCCTCGGCCTGGTGCACCGCCTTGGCGCGGGCGTTGCCCATGAACATGAACTTGCCGACCTTGATCTTCTTCCCCTCGGCTTTCAGCGCATCCTCGGTCGCGCCCACGGTGGCCACTTCCGGCGTGGTGTAGACGACGCCCGGAATGACGCCATAGTTCACGTGGCCGTGCTTGCCCGCGATCACCTCGGCCACGGCCATGCCCTCATCCTCGGCCTTGTGCGCCAGCATCGGGCCTTCGATCACGTCGCCGATGGCATAGATGCCCTTGATGTTGGTGGCCCAATGGCCGTCAGTAGCGATCTGGCCGCGTTCGGTCATCTTGATGCCCAGATCGTCCAGCCCCAGGCCGTCGCTATAGGGTTTGCGGCCGGTGGCGACCAGCACCACATCGGCGTCCAGCGTGACCTCGTCGCCGCCCTTCTTGGGCTGGTACTTCACCTTGGCCTTGGTTTTGGAGGTTTCCACCCCCTGAACGGCGGCGCCCAGGATGATGTTGAGTCCCTGCTTTTCCAGGATCCGTTTGAACGAGCGTTGCACGTCCTTGTCCATGCCAGGGCAGACCGCGTCCATGTATTCCACCACGGTCACCTCGGAGCCGAGGCGGGCATAGACCGAGCCCAGCTCCAGTCCGATCACGCCGGCGCCGATCACCGCCAGTTTCTTGGGGATCTTCGGCAGTTCCAGCGCGCCGGTGGAGGAGACCACGATCTTCTCGTCGATCTCCACACCCGGAATGGAGGCGGGGACCGAGCCGGAAGCGATCACGATGTTCTTGGCCTCATGCACGTTGTCGCCGACCTGCACCTTGCCCGCCGCGGGGATTGAGGCCCAGCCCTTGATCCAGTCGATCTTGTTCTTCTTGAACAGGAATTCGATGCCGCCGGTGTTCTGGCCGATGACCTCGTCCTTGTAGGCCTTCATCTGGTCCCAATCGACCGACGGCGATTTGCCCTTGAGGCCCATATGGGCAAAGTTGTGCTCTGCCTCATGCAGCAGGTGGGTCGAGTGCAGCAGCGCCTTGGAGGGGATGCAGCCCACGTTCAGGCAGGTGCCGCCCAAGGTCTCGCGGCCTTCGACCACCGCTGTTTTCAGGCCCAGCTGGGCACAGCGGATGGCGCAAACATAGCCGCCGGGGCCGGCGCCGATTACGATGACGTCATATTGGGACATAAGTCGGTTTCCTCTTTTGGCCCCGGCTCCGTTCTTTGTCGGAGTGCGTGCTTGGGGATAGTTAATGTGTGATCAAACTGGGGTCAGCATTTTGATCGAGATATTGGTGACCCCGTCGCGTTCAAGGTGCATTGCCAATTCTTCCGAGCCGAAGAAGGCGCGGGCCTTTTCCAGGTCGGTGATCGCGAACAGCGCCACGGCGTGGTTCTTGCGGTCCGGGTCGCTCCAGACATTCATGTCGGTGATGCCCGAGGCCTGACGGTTACGCTTGTCCTGCCGGAACACGGTGAGCCAAGCGTCGAAATCGGCCACATCGGCCTGCCAGAGTACATGGGTTGCCATCGGTGTTACTCCTTTATCCTTGATGGAGGCAGGATGCCCCGGATTGGCTGGAGAGCGCTTTGATACCACTCAATAAAGGTGGAGCCAGTGGCAAGGTTTGCGGACTGGGGGCGCTGCCCCCGGCCCTGGCGGGCCTCCCCCGGAGTATTTTTGCAAAGGTGAATAATCATAGAAGCGCCGCCATCAGCATGAGGGCGGTGGCGAGGTAGCCCACGCTCCAGATCAGGCTGCGCCAGGGCACCCAGCCGAAGGCGTAGGCGGGGATATAAAGCACCCGCGCGCCGAGGTAGGCATAGGCGCAGGCCGCGGTGAAGGGCGAGCTTTTTCCTGCCAGCGTGACTGCAACACAGGCGATGGTGAAAAGGATCAGCCCTTCGAAGTGGTTGTTCATCGCGCGGTAGAGACGCGCGGTACGTCTGGAGACCTGATCCTGCAAATCGCCGCCCAGCCGGTCCCGGTCGCGGGGGCCGAGCGTCTTGCCCTTGCCAAGCTCCAGGTTGGCAGGCACCGCCATCAGGGCGATCTGGAAGACCTGTAGGAGTGCGGCAAGGGTGAGGGCGGTGAGTTCGGGAGTCATGTCTGGCGATCTTTTCGAGCTTTCACCCAAATCCAAAGTGGATAGATCCAGCCAAGAGCAGCGTACAAAGCGAAGACCTTGAAAGATGGTCTCTGCATTTGATGGATGGATTGTCCTGCGTAAGTCAACAGCGTGACGAATACGCAGAGAAACCAGATCCACAACCAGAAGGAAACCGGGCGGTTGGACTTCCATTCGAGCACGCGTTTCTTAAGCGCAAACAGTTTGGGAAGTTCCCTTTGATGGTCTGGCTCGGGCTGGTAGCTCATACCGCTCACGCAATGCTTTAAAGAAATATGCATCGGGCCGCTAATGGGCCCGATGCAACTCGAGTGCGCCCGTGTTACAGATCCATAAGCAGGCGCCGAGGATCCTCCAGCGCTTCCTTGACGCGGACCAGGAAAGTCACGGCCCCCTTGCCGTCGACGATGCGGTGGTCGTAGCTCAGCGCCAGGTACATCATCGGGCGGATCTTGATCTCGCCGTTCACAACCATCGGGCGGTCCTGGATCTTGTGCATGCCCAGGATGCCGGATTGCGGCGGGTTCAGGATCGGCGAGGACATCAGCGAGCCGTAGACGCCGCCGTTGGAGATGGTGAAGGTGCCGCCCTGCATTTCCGCCATGCTGAGCTTGCCGTCACGGGCGCGCTTGCCCTTCTCGGAGATCGCCTTTTCGATCTCGGCAAAGGACATCCGGTCGGCATCGCGGATCACCGGCACCACCAGGCCCTGCGGGGTGCCTGCCGCGACGCCCATGTGCACGAAGTTCTTGTAGACGATGTCGGTGCCGTCAATCTCGGCGTTGACTTCCGGCACTTCCTTCAGCGCGTGGCAGCAGGCCTTGGTGAAGAAGGACATGAAGCCCAGGCGCACGCCGTGCTTCTTCTCGAACTGGTCTTTGTACTGGTTGCGCAGCGCCATCACCTCGGTCATGTCCACCTCGTTGTAGGTGGTCAGGATCGCGGCGGTGTTCTGGGCGTCCTTCAGGCGCTTGGCGATGGTCTGGCGCAGGCGGGTCATCTTGACCCGCTCCTCGCGCGCGGCGTCGTCTGCAGTGACCGGGCCGCGCACCTGGGCAGGGGCCGGGGCGGACGCCGGTGCGGACTTGGCGGCGGCGAGGGCGGCCGCGACGTCTTCCTTCATGATGCGCCCGTCGCGCCCGGTTCCCTTGACTTGGCTGGCGTCGATGCCGGCTTCTGCCATCGCCTTTTCCGCCGACGGGGCGTTTTTGACGCCTGCACCAGGGCCGGTATAGGTGCCGCTGGCAGCTTCTGCGGCGGGTCCGGCATCCGTGCCGCCTGCTGCCGCGGTTTCACCCGACGACATGACGGCCAGCTTGCCGCCGGCGTTCACGGTCGCGCCTTCCTCGGCCAGGATTTCGGTCAGCACGCCGGCTGCAGGCGCGGGCACCTCGACGGACACCTTGTCGGTTTCCAGCTCGCACAGCATCTCGTCCTGCGCGACGCTGTCGCCCACCTTCTTGAACCAGGAGGAGACGGTGGCCTCGGAAACGGACTCGCCAAGCGCGGGAACCATGACCGGCACCGGGGCGCTGCCGCCGCCGGAGGACGCATCGGCCTGGGCCGGTGCCTCCGACGGTTTGCTTGCAGGCGCGGCCGGGGCCGCGGCGGCGCCGTTGGCCTCGGTCAGGGTCGCCAGCAGCGCATCGACGCCGACGGTCTCGCCTTCACCGGCGACGATTTCGCCCAGGGTGCCGGCCGCAGGGGAGGGCACCTCAACGGTCACCTTGTCGGTTTCCAGCTCGCAGAGCATTTCATCGGCGGAAACGGCGTCGCCGGGTTTCTTGAACCAAGTGGCCACGGTGGCCTCGGTCACGGATTCGCCCAGGGTGGGTACGCGGACTTCGGTTGTCATGTCTCTTTATCCTCAGATGCTCAGCGCTTCGTTCACGAGGGCTGCTTGTTGGGCTTTGTGTTCGCTGGCCAGGCCGGTTGCGGGCGAGGCCGAGGTGGCGCGGCCTGCATAGAGCGGCCGGGTGTGCTTGGCGCCGATCCGGGTCAGCACCCATTCGATGTTGGGCTCGATGAAGGTCCAGGCGCCCTGGTTCTTGGGCTCTTCCTGGCACCAGACCATTTCCGCCTGCTTGAAGCGTTCCAGCTCCTTCACCATCGAGATCGCCGGGAACGGATAGAACTGCTCCACCCGCATCAGGTAGACATCGTCGATGCCGCGGGCGTCGCGTTCCTCCAGCAGGTCGTAGTAGACCTTGCCCGAGCACATGACGACGCGCTTGATCTTGTCGTCGGCGACCAGCTGGGTGTCGGAGTTGCCTTTCTGGGCGTCATCCCACAGCACCCGGTGGAAGCTGGAACCGGTGGTGAAATCCTCGGCGCTGCTGACCGCCAGCTTGTGGCGCAGCAGCGATTTCGGCGTCATCAGAACCAGCGGCTTGCGGAAGGTGCGGTGCAGCTGGCGGCGCAGGATGTGGAAGTAGTTCGCAGGCGTGGTGCAATTGGCCACGATCCAGTTGTCCTGGCCGCACATCTGCAGGAACCGCTCCAGGCGGGCGGAGGAGTGCTCCGGCCCCTGGCCCTCGAACCCGTGGGGCAGCAGGCAGACCAGGCCGGACATGCGCAGCCATTTGCTCTCGCCCGAAGAGATAAACTGGTCGAACATGATCTGGGCGCCGTTGGCGAAGTCGCCGAACTGGGCTTCCCAGAGCGTCAGCGCGTTGGGTTCCGCCAGCGAGTAGCCGTATTCAAAGCCCAGCACCGCGTATTCGCTGAGCGCCGAGTCGATCACCTCATACTGGGCCTGGCCCGCGCGGATGTTGTTGAGCGGGTAGTAGCGCTCCTCGGTCTCCTGGTTGACGATGCCGGAATGGCGCTGCGAAAAGGTGCCGCGGGTGGCGTCCTGGCCTGCCAGCCGCACCGGGTAGCCTTCCAGCATCAGTGAACCGAACGCGAGCGCCTCACCGGTGGCCCAGTCAAAGCCTTCGCCGTTCGCAAACATTTTGCCGCGCGCGTCCAGGAAGCGGCCAACGGTGCGGTGCTGCGGGAAGCCCTCCGGCACCTGGCTCAGCGCTTTGCCGATTTCGGACAGTGTCTCAGGCTCGATCGCGGTGCGGCCGCGCTGGTAGTCGGCGTCCTTCTTGTCGAGATGCGACCAGCGCCCGTCCAGCCAGTCGGCCTTGTTGGGCTTGTAGTCCTTGCCGGCTTCGAATTCCTCATTCAGATGCGCCTGGAAGGCGGCCTTCATGTCCTCGATCTCGCCCTCGGGGATCAGCCCGTCCTTGACCAGGCGGTCGGTGTAGAGGGTGAGGGTGGTCTTGTGGCCCTTGATCTTCTTGTACATCAAGGGGTTGGTGAACATCGGCTCGTCGCCTTCGTTGTGACCGAAGCGGCGGTAGCAGAAGATGTCGATGACCACGTCCTTGTGGAACTTCTGGCGGAACTCGGTCGCCACCTTGGCGGCGTGCACCACCGCTTCCGGGTCGTCGCCATTCACGTGGAAGATCGGCGCCTCAACCACCAGCGCGTTGTCGGTGGGGTAGGGGGAGGAGCGCGAGAAGTGCGGTGCGGTGGTGAAGCCGATCTGGTTGTTCACCACGATATGCATGGTGCCGCCGGTGCGGTGGCCGCGCAGGCCCGACAGCGCAAAGCATTCCGCCACCACGCCCTGGCCCGCAAAGGCGGCGTCGCCGTGCAGCAGGATCGGCAGCACCTGGGTGCGCTCGGCGTCGCCCAGCTGGTCCTGCTTGGCGCGGACCTTGCCCAGAACCACCGGGTTCACGGCTTCCAGGTGGGAGGGGTTGGCGGTCAGCGAAAGGTGCACACTGTTGCCGTCGAACTCGCGGTCGGAGGAGGCGCCGAGGTGGTATTTCACGTCGCCGGAGCCGTCCACGTCTTCGGGTTTGAAGCTGCCGCCCTGGAATTCGTTGAAGATCGCCCGGTAAGGCTTCTGCATCACGTTGGCGAGGATGTTGAGGCGGCCGCGGTGCGGCATGCCGATTACGATGTCCTTCACACCCAGCGCGCCGCCGCGCTTGATGATCTGTTCCATCGCCGGGATCAGGCTTTCACCGCCATCAAGGCCGAAACGCTTGGTGCCGGTGTATTTGACGTGCAGGAATTTTTCGAAGCCCTCGGCCTCGACCATCTTATTGAGGATCGCCTTGCGGCCCTCGCGGGTGAAGGTGATTTCCTTGTCATAGCCCTCGATCCGCTCTTTCAGCCAGGCGGATTGCTCAGGGTCGGAAATGTGCATGTACTGCAGCGCAAAGGTGCCGCAATAGGTGCGCTTCACGATGTCGACGATCTGGCGCATGGTCGCGACCTGCAGGCCGAGCACATTGTCGATGAAGATCGGCCGGTCCATGTCGCCGCCGGTGAAGCCGTAGCTCTTGGGGTCCAGCTCAGGGTGCGGGGTGGCGGCACGCATGCCCAGCGGGTCGAGATCCGCCGCCAGGTGGCCGCGGATCCGGTAGGCGCGGATCAGCATCAGGGCGCGGATCGAGTCCAGCACCGCGCGCTGCACCTGATCGTCGGTCAGTTCAACGCCCTTGGCGGCGGCCTTTTCCTTGATCTTCTTGCCTGCCGCCTTGGCCTCAGCCGGGGCGGGCCAGTCGCCGGTCAGCGCGCCTGTCAGGTCGTCGGCGGGCATCGGCGGCCAGTCATTGCGCGCCCAGGAAGGGCCGGAGGCCTCGGCCTTCACGTCGAGCTCGGCATCGCCCATCTGGCGGAAGAACTCCGCCCAGGCGGCATCCACCGCGTTCGGGTCATTGGCGTACTGGGCATAAAGCTGCTCCAGATACTCCGCATTGTGCCCCTGCATGAAGGAGGAGGCGCGGAAGAGGTCGTTGGGGCTTTGTTCGGTCATTTTGGTGCCTCTTGCGGGTTGGGACCGTATTTGTTCTGGCCTTAGGCCACTCCCGGCAGGGTGGTGCGCAGGAGTTTCAATTGGATGAATGTGCCGCAGAACCTTGCGGCCAATCCGGTGGGGCGCACCGGCTTGGCGGCGAGGTCCTTAATTAAATGTGCTGCCCTGGCAGGAGGGGATGCCCGGCGGAGGCCGCCGGGCAATGTCCGCTTTGTGGTATGCAAAGCGGAAAGAGGCATTACTTGCCGATCGCTTTCAGAACCGCTTCGCCAAGGCCGGCCGGGCTTTCGGCGACCACGATGCCTGCGGATTTCATCGCTTCGATCTTGTCCTCGGCGCCGCCCTTGCCGCCGGCGACAATCGCGCCCGCGTGGCCCATGCGGCGGCCCGGGGGGGCGGTGCGCCCGGCGATGAAGCCTGCAACCGGCTTCTTGCGGCCCTTCTTGGCCTCATCGGCCAGGAACTGCGCGGCCTCTTCTTCGGCAGAGCCGCCGATTTCGCCGATCATGATGATGCTCTCGGTCTCATCATCGGCCAGGAACCATTCCAGCACGTCGATATGCTCGGTGCCTTTGATCGGGTCGCCGCCGATGCCGACGCAGGTCGACTGGCCCAGGCCGACGTCGGTGGTCTGCTTCACCGCCTCATAGGTCAGGGTGCCGGAGCGGGACACAACGCCGACGGTGCCGCGCTTGTGGATGTGGCCGGGCATGATGCCGATCTTGCAGGCGTCAGGCGTAATCACACCGGGGCAGTTCGGGCCGATCAGCACCGACTTGGAGTTCTCCAGCGCGCGCTTCACCTTCATCATGTCGAGAACCGGGATGCCCTCAGTGATCGCCACGATCACTTCCATTTCGGCGTCGATGGCTTCCAGGATCGAATCCGCGGCGAACGGCGGCGGCACGTAGATGACGGAGGCGTTGGCCTCGGTCTTGGCCTTGGCTTCATGCACGGAGTTGAAGACCGGCAGGTTCAGGTGGGTCTGGCCGCCTTTGCCGGGGGTCACGCCGCCGACCATCTTGGTGCCGTAGGCGATGGCCTGTTCGGAGTGGAAAGTGCCCTGCGAGCCGGTGAAGCCCTGACAGATGACCTTGGTGTTTTCGTCGATGAGGACTGCCATGTTTTTGGTTCCTTCAAGCGGTATGAGTGTGTTGGGTCTGCGGGGTGGCCAGAGAACGGCCGTCGAAGCGGATTTTTTCGAGAGTGGCCCGCCCCAAGACCACACTGGGAAGTATTCGGAAGCCGCCGCGGAACTCGTAAATCCCGCGCCGGAGTTTCTGGCGGACCAGAGGCCAGCCCTTGGGCCGGTGGCGCGCCGGGCCGATGGCGTGCTCGTCCGGGGCCTCGTTGCCCTGTTCGGCAAGCGCCGGCTGGACCTGATAAACCTTGATGCCGCGCGCAGGCAGCGAGGCGTCAAAGTTGAACAGGAGGTTGTCCAGCGTGATTTCGAACGGGCGGCTGTCCAGCAGGTGCTGCGCCGCCCGGCGGGAGATCACATAGGCCGCACCGCCTGCGTGGCGGGACAGCAGCTGGCGCACCTCGCGGCCCAGATGGGTGAAGCCGTCCTTGCCAAGCGCCACCTGCAGCTTGCGGCTGCGCCAGCGCTCGAACTTGACGATGCCGGCATCCTGCGGCCACCAGGAGAGATCCGCCAGCCAGGCGCCGGTGTCGGGCGACAGGAAGACGTCATCCTCCAGGATCAGCGCCACATCGGCGTCTGACGCCAGGAACGCCTCCCAGGCCTTGGCATGGCTCAGGGTGCAGGCCATGTCCTTGGTCTGGAAGTAGCCCCAGTTGCCCTCAGGCCGGCACTGCTGCAGCATCTCTTCGCGGCTGACTTGGGTGCTGTCCACCGCGTCAATGCGCACAGCCGAGAGCCCGGCCTGATCCAGCTCGCGCTGCATCAGCTCCGCCCGGCCCGTCGCCTGCTGCAAGCCTATGAGGTAAACAGCCGCCTTCACCGGATCTGGCCCTTAGCCCTTAACCGCCTTCACGATCTTCTCGGCGCCGTCCTTGAGGTCGTCGGCGGCGATCACGTCGAGGCCGGAGGTGTTGATGATCTCCTTGCCTTTCTCGACGTTGGTGCCTTCAAGGCGGACCACCAGCGGTACCTTCAGGCCGACTTCCTTGACCGCGGCAACCACGCCCTCGGCGATCACGTCGCAGCGCATGATGCCGCCGAAGATGTTGACCAGAATGCCTTTGACGTTTTCGTCGGAGGTGATGATTTTGAACGCCTCGGTCACCTTTTCCTTGGTGGCGCCGCCGCCCACGTCGAGGAAGTTGGCAGGCTCCGCGCCATACAGCTTGATGATGTCCATGGTCGCCATCGCCAGGCCCGCGCCGTTCACCATGCAGCCGATCTCACCGTCCAGCGCGATGTAGTTCAGGTCGTACTTGGAGGCTTCCAGCTCTTTCGGGTCTTCTTCGGTGGTGTCGCGCAGCTCGGCGACGTCGGAATGGCGGTAGACCGCGTTGCCGTCAAAGCCGACCTTGGCGTCCAGCACCTTGAGGTTGCCGTCGTCGCTGACGATCAGCGGGTTGATCTCCAGCATCTCCATGTCCTTCTCGACGAAGGCTTTGTAGAGCTGGCCCATCAGCTTGACGCACTGCTTGACCTGCTGGCCTTCGAGACCCAGCGAGAAGGCGATGCGGCGGCCGTGGTAGGGCTGGTAGCCGGTGGCCGGGTCAACGGAGAAGGACAGGATCTTTTCCGGGGTGGCGGCGGCCACTTCCTCGATGTCCATGCCGCCCTCGGTGGAGCAGACAAAGGAAATGCGCGAGGTCTGGCGGTCGACCAGCAGCGCCAGGTACAGTTCCCGCTCGATGCCGGAGCCGGCCTCGATGTAGATGCGGTTCACCTGCTTGCCCGCCGGGCCGGTCTGATGGGTGACCAGGGTGCGGCCCAGCATCTTCTTGGCTTCTTCGGCAGCTTCCTCCACCGATTTGGTCAGGCGCACGCCGCCTTTTTCGCCGGCATCGGCTTCCTTGAAGGAGCCTTTGCCGCGGCCGCCTGCGTGGATCTGTGCCTTCACGACCCACAGCGGTCCGTCGAGCTCACCGGCGGCGGTTTTGGCTTCCTCGGCCCGCAGCACCACGCGTCCGTCGGACACCGGTGCGCCGTAGCTGCGAAGAAGGGCTTTGGCCTGATATTCGTGGATGTTCATCTGAAACTGTCCCGTCTGGCTGCAATTGTCTGCTGTTCAATAGGCCGTGTTAAAGCCAAGTGTTAAAGGCTTATTTGACGGGAGACGGGGAAATGGTGAAGATTTTCAGGTTTTGTGATCACAGGTTTTGGGGGTGTGATCACAATTTACCGGAGGCTTAACGGCGGTGATTCGAGCCGTGGCCGGAAGGCCGCCGCCGCCGCATCATAGGCCAAAAGCGTCAGCCGCCGGACCGGGACGCTGCGGCAAAAGAAAAGGGCCCGCCAGATGCGGGCCCTTTGAGCTGTCGCTCGGTGCTGTGCTTAGGCCAGGGAGCTGTCGATGCCCTTGCAGGCCTCGACCAGGCCTTTCACCGCGTTGACCGAGTTGTCGAACATGGTCTGCTCTTCTTCGGTCAGCTGGATGTCGACGATCTTTTCGATGCCGCCGGCGCCGATCACGGTGGGCACGCCCACATACATGTCGCTGACGCCGATCTCACCGGTGCAATAGGCGGCGCAGGGCAGCACGCGCTTCTGGTCTTTCAGGTAGGCTTCGGCCATTTCGATCGCCGAGGTCGCCGGCGCATAGAAGGCGGAGCCGGTTTTCAGCAGGCCGACGATTTCGGCGCCGCCGTCACGGGTGCGCTGCACGATGGCGTCGAGCTTGTCCTGGGTGGTCCAGCCCATCTTGACCAGGTCGGGCAGCGGGATGCCGGCCACGGTGGAGTAGCGCACAGACGGCACCATGGTGTCGCCATGGCCGCCCAGCACGAATGCGGTGACGTCTTTCATGGAGACGCCGAATTCCTCGGCCAGGAAGTGGCGGAAGCGGGCGGAGTCCAGCACGCCGGCCATGCCGCAAACCTTGTTGTGGGGCAGGCCGGAGAACTCGCGCAGGGCCCAGACCATCGCGTCCAGCGGGTTGGTGATGCAGATCACGAAAGCGTCCGGCGCGTGGTCGCGGATGCCTTCACCCACGGATTTCATCACCTTGAGGTTGATGCCCAGCAGGTCGTCGCGGCTCATGCCCGGTTTGCGCGGCACGCCGGCGGTCACGATGCAGACGTCGGCGCCTGCGATGTCCTCATAGGACTGGGTGCCCTTGAGGGAGGCGTCGAAGCCCTCGGACGGACCGGATTCCGCGATGTCCAGCGCTTTGCCTTCGGGGGTGCCTTCGGCGATGTCGAAAAGAACAACGTCGCCCAGTTCCTTGAGGGCTGCGAGGTGCGCGAGGGTGCCGCCGATCTGACCTGCGCCGATGAGGGCGATTTTGGGTCGTGCCATTGGTAAATGTCTCCGGTCCGGTTGAAATTTCCTGATGCCTACGGCGTAAACCCGGGCCGTGCAAGGGTTCTGCGCTGCGGCATAGGGTGCGGTATACTTGCGTATGCCGAAGTGATACCGCTAAACGGTCTTTAATTCAGGGCTTTCAGGGGCGGGCTATGGCGGCATTTGATGCGATGTTTTTCGTTTTTGCCATTCCTGCGGTCGTTTTTGCGGGCGTCTCCAAGGGCGGTTTCGGTTCCGGCGCGGCCTTTGCTTCGGGGGCGATTCTGGCGCTGGTGCTGGAGCCCGGAATGGCGCTGGCGCTGATGCTTCCGCTGTTGATGCTGATCGACGTGGCGACGCTGAAACCCTATTGGGGGCGCTGGAACATGGGGGCCGCGCTGCTGCTGATTGCGGGCGGGCTGCCGGGGGTGGCGCTGGGGGCGTGGCTTTACACCTCGGTCGCTGCCGATGCGATGCGGGTGCTGATCGGCGCGGTGGCAGTGGGGTTCGTGCTGTGGCAGCTGCGCGCCCGGCTTGGGTTGCGGGCCGTGGCGGCGCGGCCGCTTTCGCGCCTTGCAGGTCTCGCTGCCGGGCTGGCAGTGGGGTTTACCAGTTTTGTCAGCCATGCCGGCGGGCCGCCGGCGGCGGTCTATCTCCTCAGCCTGAGGTTACGGAAGACTGAGTATCAGGCGAGCACGGTACTGATTTTCTGGGCGATCAACATTGCCAAGGCGGTGCCTTATGCCGCGCTGGGGCTGTTCACACGTGAAACGCTGATGCTGGATCTGATGCTGGCGCCCTTTGCGCTGCTCGGGGCCTGGCTGGGGGTGAAGCTGCATCACAGCATCCCGGAGCGCTGGTTCTTTGCGCTGACCTATGTGCTGCTGATGGTGACCGGCAGCAAGCTGATCTGGGACGGGCTGGCCTGAAGCCCCCTTCAGGCGCAGCCCGCCGTGGCGTTCCCGGCCACTGTAACCGCGGCCTGGAAACCTGCCTCAATAACTGCTCAGACGTCGCTGTCTGCTTTTGGCAGTGCTTCTGCGAGCACCTCATAAGACTGGCCGGAGGCCACCAGGCAGGTCATGCCGTTGGGAGTGGTCACGGTGATGGTCCAGCTGCCGGTTTCGTCCGACGCAAAGGTTTCCATCACCATGCCTTGCTGGCCCATGCCGATGCTCTGGCGGCTTTCGCCGTATTTCTCGGCCAGGCGTTTCACCACCGCATCGCGGGGAGCGCAATTGCGGCTTTGCGCGGCGGCGGGGGCCGCGGCCAGAGTGACGGCGGCCAGGACGGCCGGCAGTGCAAATTTTGTCCTTTTCATCTCGTTTTACCCTTTCCGGAACGGCCGGACAGGGCAGGGTGCCGGACGGCAGCCCCCGTATCCCTGAGCGGGCCGGTGTGTGACGCAATTCGTGTCGCAGGCCCCATGCCTGCGGGCAGCAGGGGCGGCCCTGATTGGGCGGCGGAGATCCTGTGCCGTGGTACCCTTAACTTTGCCTGTCAGGTGCTGATAAGTGGTTAACCCTGAGGGCGCCGGAAAAGCACACGTTTTATCAGAGGCTTGCTGCAATTGCGGGGAAAGTTACGCTGCGCTGCGGCGGAATTGTACTTGAAAGTATAAAATCGAATCTGTACCGCTTTACGCAATAAAATAACTTTTGGAGAGCTTGCATGGACCCGCGCGCGCGCCCTTACCGTTCGGTTTTGTATATTCCCGGTTCCAAGCCGCGCGCGCTGGAGAAGGCCAAGACTCTGCCGGTGGATGCTGTGATCTTTGACCTGGAAGACGCGGTGTCGGTGGATGAAAAACCGAATGCCCGCGCAACCTTGGCGCAGGCGCTGGAGGCGGGCGGCTTTGGCGCGCGGATGAAAATCGTGCGGATTAACGGGCTGGACACCGAATGGGGCCGCGAGGACGCCATCGCGGCGGCCAAAATGGATTGCGACGCGATTCTGCTTCCCAAGGTGAACGCGCCGGAAGATCTGGACGCGCTGGCAGAGATCACTGGTGACATCCCGCTGTGGGCGATGATGGAAACCCCGCGCGGCATGCTGAATGCCGCCGCCATCGCGGCGCACCCCAAGCTGCAGGGCATGGTAATGGGCACCAATGACCTCGCCAAGGAGCTGCAGACCCGCTACCGCCCCGACCGGATGCCGATGATGGCAGGGCTGGGCCTGTGCCTGCTGGCGGCCAAGGCCGAGGGGCTGGTGATCGTCGATGGTGTTTACAACGCCTTCAAGGATGCCGAAGGGCTGGCCGCGGAATGCGCGCAGGGCCGCGACATGGGCTTTGACGGCAAGACCCTGATCCACCCGGCGCAGGTGGAGGTGGCCAATGCCGCCTTTGCCCCGACCGAGCGCGAGATCGATACCTCCCGCCGCCAGATTGCCGCATTCGACGAGGCGCAGGCCGCAGGGCAGGGTGTTGCCGTGGTCGATGGCAAGATAGTCGAGAACCTGCATGTGGCGACGGCGCGCGAAATCCTGGCAAAAGCGGATGCAATCGCCGCGCTTTCCGCATAGGTGTTAACAAGCTTAACATCTAAGAGGGGCTGATATGGCGCTTTTGATCCTGGGACTTCTGCTGTGGTGGGGCGGCCACCTGTTCAAACGGCTGGCGCCGGATATGCGCGCCTCTATGGGCAATGCCGGGCGCGGCGTAGTGGCGCTGGTGCTGGTTGCCGGTATTGTGCTGATGGTGCTGGGCTACCGCGGCATGGAATTCATCCATGTGTGGGCGCCGCCGTCCTTCATGGTGCATATCAACAACCTGCTGGTGCTGATCGCCATCTATATGATGAGCCCGGCGCCCAAGAAAGGCGCGCTGCTGAATGGCATGCGCCATCCGATGCTGGGAGGTTTCAAGCTCTGGGCCGCGGCGCACCTGCTGGTCAATGGCGATCTGGCCTCGATCATCCTGTTCGGCGGGCTGCTGGCCTGGGCAGTGGTTGAGGTCATCGTGATCAACCGCTCCGAACCGGAGTGGCAGCCGGGCCCCAAGGGCACCATCGCCAAGGACGGGATGTTCTTCCTGGCCTCGATTGTGCTGCTGGCGGTGATTGGCTACGTCCACGGGCTGATCGGGCCGTCGCCGTTTCCGGGATAGGCCCTGAGCAGGAGAGAAAGCCATGAAACTGTACCGATTTTTGTCCGAGGACGACACCTCTGCCTTTTGCCACAAGGTGACTGATGCGCTGAACAAGGGCTGGGAGCTGCACGGCAGCCCGACCCAGGCCTTTGATCCCGTCAAGGGGATCATGCGCTGCGGCCAGGCGGTGGTGAAAGAGGTGGACGGAACCTACACCCCTGAGACCAAACTGGGAGAACACTGATGGCCAAGACCAATCCGGGCCGGTTTTTCGAAGACTATACCGTCGGCGAAGTGATCCGCCATGCAGTGCCCCGCACTGTATCGGGCGGAGAGCGGGCGCTGTACCACGCGCTATACCCGGCGCGCCATGCGCTGTATTCTTCGGATGAATTTGCCCGGGCCTCTGGTCTGCCCTCGGCGCCGCTGGACGATCTGGCGGCCTTCCACGTGGTGTTCGGCAAGACAGTGCCGGACATCTCCCTCAATGCGCTGGCGAACCTCGGCTATGCCGAGGGGCGCTGGCTGCTGCCGGTCTACCCGGGCGACACGCTGCGCTCTGAGTCCGAGGTGATCGGGCTCAAGCAGAACTCCAACGGCAAGTCGGGTGTGGTCTATGTGCGCACCCGCGGGCTGAACCAGCGCAGCGAGTGCGTGATGGAATACGTGCGCTGGGTGATGGTGCGCAAACGCGACCTGGAAGCACCGGCGCCGGAGACGGTGATCCCCGAGGTGAACAAGGTGATCCCGGCGGAGCAGCTGGTGGTCCCGGCCGGGCTGGATTTCAGCAATTACGATTTCACCTTGGCCGGCGAGCCGCACCGCTGGGGCGATTACGAGGCGGGCGAGACCATCGACCATGTGGACGGCGTCACCATCGAGGAAGCCGAGCACATGATGGCGACCCGCCTGTGGCAGAACACCGCCAAGGTGCATTTCGACACGACGGCGCGCCCCGATGGCACCCGGCTGATTTACGGCGGTCATGTGATCTCGATGGCGCGCACGCTGAGCTTCAACGGGCTGGCCAACGCGCAGATGATCGTGGGCCTGAATGGCGGCGCGCATGCCAATCCCTGCCTGTCGGGCACGACCGTGCGGGCCTGGTCGGAGGTGCTGGACAAGGCCGATACAGACGCGCCGGGTGTCGGCGCGATCCGGTTGAGGCTGGTGGCGACCAAGGGCGGTGCGCCTTTTGAGTTGAAGGGCGAAGACGGCAAGTACCTGCCGGATGTGCTGCTGGATCTCGACTACTGGGCCTTGATGCCGAAGTAACCGGGCAGGGGGCTTTGCCCCCTCGCAGGCTGCGCCTGCTCACCCCCAGGATATTTTCAGCCAGATGAACAGGGGGGCTGGCAGAAATGTGATGACCCTTGGTGCAATTGCCGCTTAAGCTGGCGGCATGCGGGTTTTGCAGCTTCTGGTTTTCTCCATGCTCTCCCTCTGGCCGCTGCGCACGGCGGCCTGCGATCTGGCATTGGTGCTGGCGGTGGATGTCTCTGGTTCCGTTGATGCCGATGAATACCGCATTCAGATGGACGGTTTGGCGGCGGGGCTGCGCGACGGGGTGGTCTCTGAGGCGCTGGTCAAAGCGCGTGCCCAGGTTCTGCTGCTGCAGTGGTCGGGCGAGTCGCGTCAGGAGGTGACGCTGCCTTGGGCGCAGGTGCGCAGCTTTGCCGAAGTAGAAGCGCTGGCGCGGCGGATCGAACAGGCGCCGCGGCCCTGGCGCAATTACTCCACCGCGGTCGGCGAGGCGCTGTTTCTGGCGGTGGAGCAGTTCGCCGCTGTGCCGGAGTGCACGCGCAAGGTGATCGACATTTCCGGCGACGGGTTCTCCAACGAAGGGGTCGAGCCGCGCGAGGCGCATGGCGCGCTGTCGGCGCTGGGGGTGACCGTGAACGCCATCGCCATCGAGCAGAGCGAGCCGGACCTGACCGCCTATTTCTTTGAGAACGTGATCCGCGGTGAGGGGGCGTTTGTGGTCACCGCTGCCAGCTTTGCCGACTACCCGTCACGCATCCGCAAGAAGCTGGTGCGGGAGGTGGCGCGGCAGACGGCAGCGGCCCGGCAGCAGGGCGGCAAGACCGTGGCAGCTTTGCAGTGATTTGCAGAAGGGGCTGTGATTCTGCAAAAGATTTCCAATGAGGTGTTTTGTGATCACTAAATATTTGCTGTGATCACAACACGTGACGTTTTAGCGCCAACAGCACGGAAACCTGCTGTTTTTAACCGTTCGGTCGGGTGACACGCCGTAAAAATCGGCTAAAACGTCGTCAGCCAACCTGAAAAGGAGCCAACATGGCCGATGTCAATCGGGGCAACCGCCCGCTTTCGCCGCATTTGCAGGTCTACCGCCCGCAGCTGACCTCCGTGACGTCGATCCTTACGCGGATCACAGGCAACGCGCTGATCGTCTCGGCGCTGCTGATCGCCTGGTGGTTCCTGGCGGCCGCAACCTCGCCCGAATACTTCGCCACTGCCAACGGCCTGCTGACCAGCTGGTTCGGCGATCTGGTGATGACCCTGTCGGTGCTGGGCCTGTGGTATCACACGCTGGCCGGCATCCGGCACCTGATCTGGGACAACGGCTACATGCTGGATCTGGAGCAGGCCGAGAAACTGGGCTGGATTGTCGTGATCGGCTCGGCGGTTCTGACCGTACTCACCATTATCATCGTCTAAGCTGGGGACACACGCGATGCGATATCTGACTGACCGCAAACGCGCCGTTGGCATGGGCGCTGCAAAATCCGGAACCAGCCACCACTGGTCGATGCAGGTGAGCTCCATCGCTCTGCTGATCCTGGTGCCGCTGTTTGTTTTCACCTTCGGCTCTGCGCTGGGCGGCTCCTATGAGGAAATCACCGCCTATTATTCCCGCCCGTTCCCGGCACTGGTGGCCGTGCTGACCATCTGGGTCGGCATGATGCACTTTAAATCCGGCGCCCAGATCATGATCGAGGACTATGTCCACGGCTTTAAAGGCCGCCTGGCGATCATCCTGGTCAAATGCCTGTCCTATGCCGTCGCCGCGACCAGCGCCTACGCGCTGATCCGCTTGGCCCTGTAACTCCCCGAGGTCTTTTTCAATGGCTGCTTACGAATACGAAACACATGAATATGACGTGGTCGTGGTTGGCGCCGGCGGGGCTGGCCTCCGCGCGACGCTGGGCATGGCGGAACAGGGCCTGCGCACCGCTTGCGTGACCAAGGTGTTCCCGACCCGCTCCCACACCGTGGCGGCGCAGGGCGGCATTGCCGCGTCCCTGGGCAACATGGGCCCGGACAGCTGGCAGTGGCACATGTATGACACCGTCAAGGGCTCCGACTGGCTGGGCGACACCGACGCCATGGAATACCTGGCGCGTGAGGCGCCCAAGGCGGTGTACGAGCTGGAACATTACGGTGTGCCGTTCTCGCGCACCGAGGAAGGCAAGATCTATCAGCGCCCGTTCGGCGGCCACACCACCGAATTCGGCGAAGGCCCCGCGGTGCAGCGCACCTGTGCGGCGGCTGACCGGACCGGCCACGCGATCCTGCACACGCTGTATGGTCAGAGCCTCAAGAACAATGCCGAGTTCTACATCGAGTATTTCGCCATCGACCTGATCATGTCCGAGGACGGGCAGTGCCAGGGCGTGGTGTGCTGGAAGCTCGACGACGGCACTATGCATGTCTTCAACGCCAAGATGGTGGTGCTGGCGACCGGCGGTTACGGCCGCGCCTATTTCTCGGCCACTTCGGCGCATACCTGCACCGGCGACGGTGGCGGTATGGTAGCGCGCGCAGGGCTTGCGCTGCAGGACATGGAGTTCGTGCAGTTCCACCCGACCGGCATCTACGGCTCCGGCTGCCTGATCACCGAGGGTGCGCGCGGCGAGGGCGGCTACCTGACCAACTCCGAGGGCGAACGCTTCATGGAGCGCTATGCGCCCCAGTACAAGGATCTGGCGCCGCGCGACTATGTCAGCCGCTCGATGACCATGGAGATCCGCGAGGGCCGCGGTGTGGGCGCTGAGGGCGACCATATCCACCTGAACCTCTCCCACCTGCCGGCCGAGGCGCTGGCGGAGCGGTTGCCGGGTATTTCGGAAAGCGCCAAGATCTTTGCCGGCGTGGATGTGACCAAGGAGCCGATCCCGGTTCTGCCGACCGTGCACTACAACATGGGCGGCATTCCGACCAACTACTGGGGCGAGGTCCTGAACCCGACCGCCGACGACCCGACCGCGGTGGTGCCGGGCCTGATGGCCGTGGGCGAGGCGGGCTGTGCCTCGGTGCATGGCGCCAACCGGCTGGGCTCCAACTCGCTGATTGACCTTGTGGTCTTTGGCCGCGCCTCCGCCATTCGCGCGGGCAAGGTTGTGGACGCCGATGCGGCAAACCCGGTGCTGAACCAGGCCTCCGTCGACAAGGCGTTCGACCGCTTCGACACCCTGCGCAACGCCAATGGCGGCATCCCGACCGCGGACCTGCGGCTGGAGATGCAGAAGTGCATGCAGGCGGACGCAGCGGTGTTCCGCACCTCCAAGACCATGGCGGAAGGCGTCGAGAAGATGACCGCGATCGCGGCCAAGCTCGATGACCTGAAGGTGACCGACCGCTCGCTGGTCTGGAACTCCGACCTGATGGAGACGCTGGAGCTGACCAACCTGATGCCGAACGCGCTGGCCACCATCGTTGGCGCCGAAGCGCGCAAGGAAAGCCGCGGTGCCCATGCGCATGAGGACTTCACCGACCGCGACGACGACAACTGGCGCGTCCACACCGTCTCGCGCGTGGAGGGCAACAAGGTTGATCTGTCCTACCGCCCGGTGGTGGTCGACCCGCTGACCACCGAGGATGAAGGCGGCATCAGCCTCAAGAAAATCGCGCCCAAGGCGCGGACGTTCTAAGGAGACAGACCATGGTTCAATTCAGCCTCCCCAAGAACTCCAAGATCACCACCGGCAAGACCTGGCCCAAGCCGGAGGGCGCCAGCAATGTGCGCAAGTTCAAGATCTACCGCTGGAACCCGGATGACGGGAAAAACCCGCAGGTCGACACCTATTTCGTCGATATGGACAGCTGCGGCCCTATGGTCCTGGACGCGCTGATCAAGATCAAGAACGAGATCGACCCTACGCTGACCTTCCGCCGCTCCTGCCGCGAAGGGATCTGCGGTTCCTGCGCGATGAACATCGACGGCATCAACACGCTAGCCTGCATCTATGGCATGGATGAGATCAAGGGCGACGTGGCGATCTATCCGCTGCCGCATATGCCGGTGGTCAAGGACCTGATCCCGGACCTGACGCATTTCTATGCTCAGCATGCCTCGATCATGCCGTGGCTGGAGACTAAGACCAACCGACCCGCGAAAGAGTGGAAGCAGTCGATCGAGGACCGCAAGAAGCTGGACGGGCTTTATGAGTGTGTGATGTGCGCCAGCTGCTCGACCTCCTGCCCGAGCTACTGGTGGAACGGCGACCGTTACCTGGGGCCGGCTGCCCTTCTGCATGCCTACCGCTGGATCATCGACAGCCGCGACGAGGCAACGGGCGAGCGTCTGGATCAGCTGGAAGATCCGTTCAAGCTGTACCGCTGCCACACCATCATGAACTGCGCCAAGACCTGTCCCAAGGGCCTGAACCCGGCCAAGGCGATTGCGCATATCAAGAAGATGATGGTCGAACGCACCGTTTGATTTCCAGAAGGGCTGATCCGCAAGGTTCCGCCGCACCGGAATCATGAAAATTGCATGGCCCCCGGTTTCCTGCGAAACCGGGGGTGTGTTTTTGGCAGGCATTGGATTTCGGGCATGAAACAACTTGTATGCGCTGCGGGCGCACTGACCCTGCTGACTGGCTGCATGACGGCAACGGATCACGACCGCATCGGCGCCCAGCTGGCGGCGACCGATGCCAAGATCCCTGGCTGTATCGCGGCTGCGGGCATCACCGGGCAATACCGGGTGCGCACGGAGTTTCTGGGCCATGGGGCAGGGGCGACAGTGCTGCGAACGGTGCAGCCGGGGGTTAACGTGACCGAGGCGCAGGCGGCACAGGCGACGTCCTGCATCAATACCTGACGCGAAGCGGTTGAGCAGCAGCGGCTGCCACCCTAAGGTGCCGGAATGCAACCGCATTTCTATGCAATTTTTCTGGCTGGCCTTGCCGGCCTTTCGATGCCGCTGGGCGGGTTTCTTGCCTGGTGCGAGCATATCCGCAACCCGACGCTGCGGGACGACGTGCTGCACGCCATCGCGGCCTTCGGCGGCGGCGCGCTCACTTCGGCAGTGGCGCTGGTGCTGGTGCCGGAGGGGGCTCAAGCTTTGCCAGCCGTGCTGGCTGTGCTGCTGTTTGCGGCGGGCGGCGGCGTATTCTATCTGGCCGATACCGTGCTGCAAAAACGCGGCGGCAGCGGCGCGCTTTTACTGGCCATGCTGCTGGACTACGTGCCCGAGGCGATGGCGCTGGGGGCGATGCTGGTGGCGGATGCCGCCACCGCCTGGCTGCTGGCGCTAATGATCTTTCTGCAAAACCTGCCGGAGGGCTTTGCCGCCTTCCGCGAGGTCTGGAGCGGTGACAGCCCGGCCTGGCACGTGCTGCTGGCCTTTGTGGGGCTGGCGGCACTGGGGCCGGTCTGCGCGCTGGCGGGGCTGGTCTGGCTGGCAGAGGCCCACGCGGTGCTGGGGGGCATCATGGTTTTTGCGGCGGGCGGCATCCTCTACCTGCTGTTTCAGGACATCGCCCCCAAAGCGCATTCGAACCGCAGCAGCGTGCCGGCACTGGGCGCGGTTGCAGGCTTTGCGCTGGGGCTGGCGGGGCATTTGCTGACAGTTTGATACCCCTCTGGGTTGCTGCAATGCAGCAACTGCATGCCGCCTTTGCAAAATGGGTGGCTGCATCTGAGACAGCCAGCGGGTAGTCTGGGTCGCAAGGGAGGATCGTGCCAGACTATGGAGGCAACCCGATGAACCCGATGAACCCGATGAACTTGCAGCAGGACCCGAAAGACAAGGCCCGGCAGGCCGCGCTGGAGGCCTTGGAGCAGGCCTATGCCTACTACACCCCGGAACCGCTGACCGCAGCGACAGAAGCCGAAGCCGTTGAGGGCGTGGTCGAGTATTACCAGGCAGCCTGACGGCTGCCTCATGGGCGCGCGGCAATCCGGTTGAGCCGGGGTCAGCTGCGGCGTAGACAGGTGTATGCCTGTTTTGCTGCTTCTTCTTCTGGCGGGTGTGTTCGCCTATTTCCTGTGGCGCCGCCACGCCACCAGCCTGACCCGCAACTGCCGCTGGCGCCAGCAGCGCGCCCAGGGCCAGTGGCGCTGCAGCTATTGCGGCGCCGCGGAACCGGGGGAGGCCGCCCCGCGCATCTGCCGCGATCCGCAGCGCAAGACTTAACAGTGCACTCCCGCGCCCGCAGGCGCCCCGGCTGCGCCGGAACGCCTTCCGTGCGGCCTTGGGCCCGGCACCGCGCCGGGGCGCGGTGCCGGGCCCAACTGCGAGACGCCTTTCCAAAGGCGCCGCAGCAGGCGGGAGCCTTTCGCTCCGCGCATGGCAGATCCGCAAAAAATAATGCTTGAAAGACTCACCTCTTTGCCCGATATGGGCGGGCAAGACGCCAACGCACGCGCCTCTGTCGAAAGGGGTTACTCCCCTAAGGTTACGTAGCGACGGTAACGTCTCTGACTGAACTGAGCGGTCATATATGGCCGGGTCTTTTGGAGATGACCATGAACGTACACGTAGCCGGGCAGACCGCTCGCGATTCCGTATCTGTATCCCGTCACCTGCAGCACATTGCGCAAAGCCGCTTTGACCGGCCGACTCTGGTCATCGACAGCCAGGCGGTGGCCCGTCAGTACCAGGCGCTGGACCGCGGTCTGGGCCGGGCGCGCATCCACTATGCCGTCAAGGCCAACCCGGCGCCGGAAGTGCTGGAAACCCTGGTCCGTCTGGGCTCCAACTTCGATGCCGCCAGCCGCGCCGAGATCGAGATGTGCCTGGCGGCCGGCGCACGGGCTGAGCAGATCACCTTCGGCAACACCATCAAACGGCCCTCCGATATTGCCTTTGCCCATGGCATCGGCATCACCCATTTTGCCGCCGACGCACAGGAAGAGCTTGAAAAGCTGGCGGAATTCGCGCCGGGCGCGCATGTCTGCCTGCGGGTGATCGTCGAGGCGTCGGGCGCCGACTGGCCGCTCAGCCGCAAGTTCGGCTCCTCAGCTTCGATGGCGCTGAGCCTGATGGATGCCGCCGCCGCACTGGGCCTCACCGTGCATGGCCTGTCTTTCCACGTCGGCTCGCAAACCCGCGACCCGCTGATGTGGGCGCCGGTGCTGGATCAGGTGGCAGAGGTTTGGAATGCTGGCCGCGCTGCCGGACACGACCTTAAGCTGGTTAACATCGGCGGCGGCTTCCCGGCCTCCTATAAAACCGAGGTGATGGGCGCCGAGGACTATGCCCGCGCGGTGATGGAGCAGGTGAACGCGCGCTTCCCCGATGCTGCCGAAGTGATGGCAGAGCCAGGCCGCGGCCTGGTGGCCGAAGCCGGCGCGATCGCGGCGGAGGTGCTGCTGGTGTCCCGTAAGCATGCCGATGACATGTTCCGCTGGGTCTATCTGGACATCGGCAAGTTCTCCGGCCTGGCAGAGACCATGGACGAGGCGATCCGCTACCAGATCAGCACCAGCCGCGACCATGAGCCGACCGGCCCCTGCGTGCTGGCAGGCCCGTCCTGCGACAGCGCTGATGTGCTGTATGAAAAGCAGCTGGTGCAGCTGCCGCTGGGCCTGAAGGCTGGCGACCGCGTGGTGATCCATTCCTGCGGCGCCTACACCTCGACCTACGCCTCGGTCGGCTTCAACGGCTTCCCGCCGCTGGACGTGGTGGTGATCTGACCTCCGCCTTCCGGCGCTTGTGATCTTTACCGGCCGCCGCAGGGCTTGAAACCCTGCGGCGTTGCCGTCTTGATAGGGCAAACGCACAAGAAGGTTTGCCCCATGACGATCCCCCCCGAAGCCCCCGCCGACGCGGACGCCCGCCGCGCGGTCAAGCCGGTGATCTGCTACCCCAACGACACTCTGCCGGTTCCGGATCTGCCGCTGTACCGGCAAGCGCGGCAGGGGGCCGTGAAAACCGGCGAGGTGCTGGTGCAGCCCCGCGATGCCGCCTGTTTCGAGGTGCCTGCCGGGCATTTCTTCCGGATTACTTCGGTGGAGGGGCCGCAGGTGGGCGATTTAAACCTGTGGAACAAGGCAGACCTCAGCGAGCGGTTCTATTCTGGCAAAACCCGCGCCCTGCACGGCACCCATATCACCACGGGCGAGCGGATGTGGACCAGCTTTCCGCACATGCGCCCGATGGCGACCATCACCGACGACACGCTGGGCTGGTACGGCATCGACCAGTACGGCGGCTCGGTGCATGATGTGATCGGCACCCGCTGCGATCCCTACACCGGCAACCTTCTGGCAGGCAGCCAGTATCATCACTGCTGCCATTCCAACCTGACCCGGGCGCTGGCGGATCATCTGGGGGTGCCGCTGACAGAAGCGGAGCCGCACGTGCATGATGTGCTCAATGTCTTCATGTGCACCGGCTTTACCCGTGATACGGGCCAGTACTTCATGAAGGCCAGCCCGGTCCGGCCCGGTGATTATCTGGAGTTCTTTGCCGAGATCGGCTTGCTGGGCGCGCTCAGCGCCTGCCCGGGCGGGGATTGCTCTGCGGAACATTCCAGCGATACGGCGGCCTGCTATCCGCTGCTGGTCGAAATCTTTGCCCCGGCCAAAGGGGCCCTTGGGGATTGGAAAAGCCCGCGGCGCAATGGTTATGACCGCACCCACGGCCTTGGCTGAGCGGGCAATAATGGTTGGATTTCCGGCCAGAGGAC
Organism: Leisingera sp.; assembly: GCF_982940295.1. Classification (NCBI taxonomy): domain Bacteria; kingdom Pseudomonadati; phylum Pseudomonadota; class Alphaproteobacteria; order Rhodobacterales; family Roseobacteraceae; genus Leisingera; species Leisingera sp. The sequence goes on along the minus strand of NZ_CEYXRG010000007.1, from coordinate 88,166 downwards.
AGAATTGGCGCAATATCTTCATGGAAGCAGTCAGGCCAATTAATTGGCCCGACCGCAAACACCATTAGGCCTGTGTTTTCCACGTGCAGAAAATGAAGCCAGACCTTTCAGGCAGCAAAAAAGGGCAGGGCGAAAGCCGCTGCCCTTACTAATTATCAAAATGAAAACTTTCAGCCGAATGCGGCTTCCAGCGCAATTTCCACCATATCGCCAAAGCTGCGCTCGCGCTGATCGGAGGGTAGCGCCTCGCCGGTGCCCAAATGATCGGACACGGTCAGCACTGCCAGCGCGCGGCATCCGTGGCGGGCTGCCAGCGTATACAGCTCTGCCGCTTCCATCTCCACGCCAAGAATGCCGTGGCGCACCATCTGCTCGTTCAGGTCGGGGCGTTCGTCATAGAACACATCCGAGGAGTAGATACCGCCGATATGAGTATCTGCACCGCGCTTGGCAGCTGCCTGGGCCGCCGCCTGCAACAAATCCCAATCGGCGCAGGGGGCAAAGTTCAGCTCCCGGAAGATGCCGCTGGAAGGGCTGTTGAGGGTGGTGGCAGTCATCGCCAGGATCACATCCCGGACCTTGACCTTGTCCTGCATACCGCCGCAAGAGCCGATGCGGATCAGCGTCTTGGCGCCAAATTCGCGGATCAGCTCATTGGCATAGATCGACAGCGAGGGCATCCCCATGCCGCTGCCCTGGATGGTCACGCGGTGCCCGTTCCAGGTGCCGGTGTAACCCAGCATGCCGCGCACCTCGTTGACCAGCTTGGCGTTCTCGAGAAAGGTTTCAGCCGCCCATTTGGCCCGGTAGGGGTCGCCGGGCATCAGAACGGTTTCCGCGATATCGCCTTTGGCGGCGCCGATGTGAATGGTCATCGCTCAGCTCCAGCCAGATCAGATTTCCAGATCGGAAATATCCTTGCCGGCGGTCAGCGCGGCATGCACCCAATGCGGTTTGCGACCGCGTCCGGTCCAGGTTTCTTCCGGGTTCTCCGGGTTGCGGTATTTCGGAGCGGCCTTGTTTTTCTTTGCGCCTTGGCGCGACGCGGCGGCGATTTCATCCAGCGAGAAACCGTATTTCGCGGCGGCCTCCTCGGCGGCTTTCAGCGCTTCTTGGCGTTCGCGCAGTTCTGCTTCCTGCAGTGCTTTTTCAACATCGCTTTGAAGCTGCAGAAGCTCTTTTCTGCTCATTGCCGAAAGGTCGAAGGTCATTCTGAACTCCATATAAAAAATGACATACCGGAAAAACCGGTATGTCATTCTTTATGGACTGAGTACCAGACGCGTTTCAGCATCTTTTTTATCGGTATGCAGAAAATTGCCGGTAAAAAGTCAATTCACTGCAATTTCCGGTGGCTTTGCCAGGTCGACAATGTCGCTCATAATTGAATTGAGCTCGAAATCCTTGGGAGTATAGACGCGAGCAACGCCCATGGACCTCAGCTTTTGCGCGTCCTCGTCAGGGATGATGCCGCCGACAATCACGGGAATATGGCCAAGCCCGGCGTCGCGCATCCGGGTCATCATTTCTTCGACCAGCGGCAGGTGGCTGCCAGACAGGATCGACAGGCCGACCACATGGGCGTCGTCCTTTTGCGCGGCCTCCACCAGTTCGGCAGGGGTCATGCGGATGCCGTCATAGGTGATGTCCATGCCGCAATCGCGGGCGCGGAAGGCGATCTGCTCAGCGCCGTTGGAATGGCCGTCCAGGCCCGGTTTCCCGACAACGAACTTGATCCGGCGGCCCAGCACGTCGCTGACGGCATCCACTGCATCGCGCAGGTCGTCCAGCCCTTCGGTCTTGTTTGACACCGAGGCCGACACGCCGGTCGGGCCGCGGTAGGTGCCATAGACCTTGCGCATTTCTTCGGCCCATTCGCCGGTGGTGACACCTGCCTTGGCGGCGGCGATCGACGGCTCCATGACGTTGGCGCCGCTTTGCGCCGCGGCGCGCAGGGCTGCCAGCGCCGATTGCACCGCGTCATTGTCGCGTTCGCCGCGCCAGGCGTTCAGCCGTTCGATCTGCTCCTGCTCCACCGCCGGGTCGACCACCATGATGCCGCCGTCCTCGGTTTGCAGCGGCGAGGGCTCGCCCTCGGTCCACTTGTTGACCCCCACCACCACGGTCTCGTTCTTCTCGATCCGGTTCAGGCGTTCGGCATTGGAATCCACCAGGCGGCCCTTCATGTATTCAATGGAGGCGACGGCGCCGCCCATTGATTCCAGGTTTGCCAATTCCGCGCGGGCGCCTTCCTTCAGCTCCTCCACCTTGGCATCGACCGCCGGGTTGCCGTCGAACAGGTCGCCGTATTCCAGCAGGTCTGTTTCATAGGCAAGGATCTGCTGCATCCGCATCGACCACTGCTGGTCCCAGGGGCGGGGCAGGCCAAGCGCCTCGTTCCAGGCGGGCAGCTGCACCGCGCGGGCGCGGGCTTTCTTGGACAGAGTCACCGCCAGCATCTCGATCAGAATGCGGTAGACATTGTTTTCCGGCTGCTGCTCTGTCAGGCCCAGCGAGTTCACCTGCACCCCGTAGCGGAAGCGGCGGAACTTGGGGTCCTCAACGCCATAGCGGTCGCGGCAGATCTCGTCCCACAGATCGACGAAGGCGCGCATTTTGCACATCTCGGTCACAAACCGGATGCCTGCATTCACGAAGAAGGAGATGCGGCCGACCATCGCCGGGAAATCCTCCGGGGCGATGCGCGGCTTCAGCTCATCCAGCACCGCCTGGGCAGTCGCCAGCGCAAAAGCCAGCTCCTGCTCCGGCGTCGCGCCGGCCTCCTGCAAGTGGTAGGAACACACGTTCATCGGGTTCCACTTGGGCACGTTGGTGTAGCAGTATTCGGCCACATCGGCGATCATCTTGAGGCTGGGTTTGGGCGGGCACACATAAGTGCCGCGGCTCAGGTACTCCTTGATCAGATCGTTCTGAACGGTGCCTTGCAGCTTGGACACATCTGCGCCCTGTTCCTCCGCCACCGCGATGTACAGCGCCAGCAGCCAGGGGGCGGTAGCGTTGATGGTCATCGAGGTGTTCATCTGCTCCAGCGGGATCTGGTCGAACAGGCTTCGCATGTCGCCCAGGTGACAGACAGGCACGCCCACCTTGCCCACTTCGCCGCGCGCCAGCACGTGGTCGCTGTCATAGCCGGTCTGGGTCGGCAGGTCGAAGGCGACCGAAAGGCCGGTCTGGCCTTTTGCCAGGTTGGCGCGGTAAAGCGCGTTGGACGCCTTGGCCGTGGAGTGGCCGGCGTAGGTGCGGATCAGCCAGGGGCGGTCTTTTTGCATCTGCGGCATGTCGGGCCTCGCGAGTCAGTGTGTCGGTAATTTTATTTCGTCAAGCTGATGTAAACTGCAATTTTCAACCCATGTCAATTCGCTGCGTTGCGGCATTCGCAGTGTTGCCGGCCGGGTGCGCAGTTATAGGGCGGCCGGGGGGTAAGGTTGAGATGTTGCAAGAGGCGGGTTAGGGTTCTTGGATTAATCTATCTCAAAGAAGAGTGTCCTTTTGAAAAACACTTTGATCGGGCGGCGCATTCCTGAAATTGACGGGTTGCGCGGCGCCGCGGTGCTGGCGGTTGTGCTGTACCACTACTTTCAGGCTTATTCTCAGCACTACCCTTATGGCGACGGGCTGTTTCCCTTGGCCAAATATGGCGACCTTGGGGTCGAGCTGTTTTTCGTGATTTCCGGCTTCGTCATCACCCTGTCCCTGGCGCATCAGACGGGCCCCTTGCGTTTTGCGGTGAAGCGCGTGGCGCGGCTTTGGCCGGCAATGGCGGTTTGTTCCGTCATCACGTTTGCATTCGTGCACATCGCCGACAGCAGTTTCAGCCGGGAGGTGCAGGGCGGGCTGAGCGGCTTTGTGGCCTCCTGGACCTTTACATCGCAGCGCTTCTGGCACAGCGCCTTTGGCTTTGATGGCTATGTTGATGTCGTCTACTGGACCCTCGCCATCGAGATCCGCTTTTACCTGGTGGCGGCGGCCATCTTCTGGCTGGTTCCGGCCGGCCGCTTTGCCACGGCGGCCCCTTTGGTGCTTTTGCTGATGCAATTTCTCGCCGCAGTCGCTCAGTCTGCGGTGCCGGGGCTGGTGCCGCAGGTGCTGATCGAAGGATTATTTCTCGCTTATGCGCACCTGTTCGCGGCGGGCATAACCTTTGCCGCGGTCTATGCCGGTGCCCGCAGCAAGCGGGAAGCGGCGCTTCTGTTCTGGAGTTTCGCGGTCGCTTTCGTCCGCGCTGAAGACAGCTGGGAGGTTGTCTTCCTGGCCCTGATCTATTTGGCGGTTGCTGCCTGTGCCTTGCGCCTGCGGGCGGCCAGTCTGCTGGCGTGGCGGCCGCTGGCGGGGCTGGGGCTGGTCAGCTACCCGGTTTATCTGCTGCACAATTACATCGGCGTGACCCTGCTGTCTCTGCTGCCCGCGGGTCTGGCGGGGGAGGCCTATGTGTTTGCCGCAGCCCTCGTCCTGGGCGGTATAGTGGTCCTGTCGATGGCCGTGTTCCGGCTGATTGAGCTGCCTGCCCAAGCAGCCGTCCGCTCCCTGCTTGCACGCAGCTCGGAGCGCGGCAAGGATGTGCAGCCTGCGGCGGGGGGCTGAGGCCGCAAAGGCTTGTAAACCGGGCAGGTTTGGGCAAGGCTTTGCGGGATGATGCAAACCGTGGAACTGCCGCTGTGGCTCTTTGCGCTGATCGTCGGCTTTGCCGCGGTGACTTTTGCGTCGCATTTCCTGTTCCCTTCGGTGCGGTGGTTCTTCCGGCGGCGGCTGGAGCGCGCCGTGGCGCGCCTGAACAAGCGGCTTGAACGCCCGATTGAGCCGTTCAAGCTGACCCGCCGCTATGACATGATCCAGCGGCTGATCCACGATCCGCAGGTGGCACAAGCTGCGGCGGACCACGCGGCGGCGGAAGGCATCCCGGAAAATGTGGCCTCTGAGCAGGTGCGCCGCTATGCGCGCGAGATCGTGCCGGGCTTCTCGGCCTTTGCCTATTTCAGCTTTGCCATCCGGGCGGCCCGGTTCCTGTCCAACGCGGTGTACCGGGTGCGGCTGGGCCATCAGGACGAGGAAGCGCTGCGCGCCATCGACCCCAAGTCCACCGTGGTTTTCGTGATGAACCACCGCTCCAACATGGACTACGTGCTGGTCACCTATCTGGCGGCGGAACGCTCTGCGCTGTCCTATGCGGTGGGGGAATGGGCGCGGGTCTGGCCGCTCAGCCGCCTGATCCGGGCGATGGGCGCCTATTTCATCCGCCGCCGCTCGCGCAATGATCTCTACCGCAAGGTGCTGGCCGCCTATGTGCGGCTGGCCACCCGCGGCGGCTCCACCCAGGCGATGTTCCCCGAAGGCGGCCTTAGCCTGGACGGAGCCCTTGCGGCGCCGAGGCTGGGGCTCTTGAAATACATCGTCGAAGGCTATGATCCGGACGGGCGCGATGTGGTCTTTGTGCCGGTGGCGCTGAACTATGACCGTGTGCTGGAGGACAGGATTTTGACGTCTGCCGCCAAGGCGGGTGAGCGCCGGTTCCGCGCCCGCATCGGGCTGGTGGCGCTGCGGCTGCTGCGGCAGCTGTGGTTATGGATGACCGGGCGCTATCACCGTTCCGGTTATGCCGGAGTCAATTTCGGCAGGCCGCTCAGCCTGGCCGGGTTCGGTGCCGGGCGGGACGGGGATATCACCAAGCCGCTGGCGCGCGAGCTGATGGAGCGCATCAGCGCCATTGTCCCGGTGCTGCCGGTGCCGCTGATCGCCGCCATCCTGCAGCGGTACGGGCCGCTCAGCCGCGCCGCCATCGAACACCGGATGGACAGGCTGATTGCCGAGATGCCGCTGGCGCATGTCCACATGCCGCGGGACAACCTGGGCTATGCCGCTGAGACCGGCCTGCGGCAACTCCTGCGGCGCGGACTGGTGACTGAGGCCAATGGCCAGTTTTCCCCGGTGGAGGATCGTCGCGACATACTGGCGTTTTATGCCAATTCGATCCGCCACCTGCTGCCCGGGGACGGCGCGGAGTCGGACGGAAAACGTGGTTTTTCTGCACCTGCTAAGGGAAATGCTGCATCCGCAGGGTCATAAAATTACTCAGATGCGCCAAAAGAGGTTGCAATATTACTCTGCCAATCCTATCCCTCAGATAACCGCTGCGATTCTGCACCGCGGCAAAGGACAGGATACAAAGGAGGCCATCATGGCATTGGATACCCAGACTGACGTCATGTCGTACGAGGCGCCGGAGAAAGATCTCTATGAAATGGGGGAAATCCCCCCGATGGGCTTTGTGCCCAAGAAGATGTATGCATGGGCGATCCGCCGGGAGCGTCACGGCAACCCCGACACCGCGATGGTGCAGGAAGTTGTCGACGTGCCGGAGCTGGACAGCCACGAGGTGCTGGTTCTGGTGATGGCAGCGGGCGTGAACTACAACGGCGTCTGGGCCTCTCTGGGCAAGCCGATCTCGCCGTTTGACGGCCACGGCAAGCCGTTCCACATCGCCGGCTCCGATGCCTCGGGCATTGTCTGGGCGGTGGGCTCCAAGGTGACCCGCTGGAAGGTCGGCGACGAGGTTGTCATCCACTGCAACCAGGACGATGGCGACGACGAGGAATGCAACGGCGGCGACCCGATGTACTCCCCCAGCCAGCGGATCTGGGGCTACGAGACCCCGGACGGATCGTTTGCCCAGTTCACCAACGTGCAGGCCCAGCAGCTTATGCCGCGCCCCAAGCACCTGACCTGGGAAGAAAGCGCCTGCTACACGCTGACGCTGGCAACCGCCTACCGGATGCTGTTCGGCCATGAGCCGCATGACCTGAAGCCGGGCCAGAACGTGCTGGTCTGGGGTGCCTCGGGCGGCCTCGGCTCCTACGCGATCCAGCTGATCAACACCGCCGGCGCCAACGCCATCGGCGTGATCTCCGACGAAAGCAAGCGCGACTTTGTCATGGGCCTGGGCGCCAAGGGCGTTCTGAACCGCAAGGACTTTAACTGCTGGGGCCAGCTGCCCACCGTGAACACCCCGGAATATGCCGAGTGGTTCAAAGAAGCCCGCAAGTTCGGCAAGGCGATCTGGGACATCACCGGCAAGGGCAACAACGTCGATATGGTGTTCGAACACCCCGGCGAAAGCACCTTCCCGGTCTCGACCTTCGTGGTCAAGAAAGGCGGCATGGTCGTGATTTGCGCCGGCACCACCGGCTATAACCTGACCTTTGACGTGCGTTACATGTGGATGCACCAGAAGCGCCTGCAGGGCTCGCACTTTGCCCACCTCAAGCAAGCCGCTGCTGCCAACAAGCTGATGGTTGAGCGCCGCTTGGACCCCTGCATGTCGGAGGTGTTCACCTGGAACGACCTGCCGGAGGCGCACATGAAGATGCTGCGCAACGAGCACCTGCCGGGCAACATGTCGGTGCTGGTGCAGGCGCCGAAGACCGGTCTGCGCACTCTGCAGGACGTTCTGGACGCTTGATCCCGCTCCGGCATTAATGCCGGCCCGATTCTGCAAAACGCCGCGAATCACCCGGGTGGTTCGCGGTTTTTTGCTGGAATTGCGGAATTATGCCGAAGGAATTCAGCCTATTGCGGGCTGTGATCTCGCTATTCCTGGGGAGGTCGCGGCGGATTGCCGAAAAAGATGAATCTCTATTACGCGGTTTTTGTGCAGTTTTTTCGCGGCCAGCCGGATCTGTTCACTCAAAATAAACGAATGCGGAACCTTCGCATTGACCTCCGGGAGGTCCTCGCTGCAAAACAACAGGAAACACCGGCCCGTCCGCTGCAGAACATCTTGTCGCGGCAAACGATCAGAACCGGGGCCGGACCGAAGAGGCAACAGCAAACAACTTCATGGCATACAAAGCAGAACTCGACCGCATTTTGGAGGCGCTTGACGCCACTGAGACCTTGGAAGGCCTGCAGCTGATCGTCGAGCAGGTCTGCGAGGTGTTTGCTGTCGACCACGCGATGTACCTCTGGGTGGAGACCGCCGGAAACCACTATTATTTCGGCACCTACTCTAAGGAGTGGACCGACCGTTATCTGGATAAGGCGTATTCGCGGGTCGATCCGGTTGTAGTGGGTTGCTACCAGCGCTTTCATCCGGTCGATTGGAAACGGCTGGACTGGAACCCCAAACCGGCGCGTGAGTTTCTCAAAGACGCGCTGGTGCATGGTGTGGGCAATCAGGGCTATGCGATCCCGATCAGAGGGCCGAACGGCCAGTTCGCGCTGTTTACGCTCAGCCACAATTGCGATGATGCGGCCTGGGAGAAGCTTATCGGCAAATATGGCCGGGATTTCATTCTGGTGGCTCATTACTTCAACCGCAAGGTGCTGGAGCTGGAACCGACAAGGGCGGCCGAACAAGCCCAGCCGCTGTCGCCGCGGGAAGTCGATGCCCTGACCCTGCTGGCGATCGGCTACAGCCGCGCGCAGGTTTCACAGACCCTTTCGATCTCGGAACACACCTTGCGCGTCTACATCGAAAGCGCCCGGTTCAAACTCGGCGCAATCAATACCACACACGCCATCGCCCGGGCTCTGAGCCTTGGTTTGATTGTGATTTAACGGTAGCACTACACCTTTAGGTGTAAATCCTCTCCGGCATTAACCTTAAAGAGCGTATCATTCCCCTGGTTTTCTACTAAAAGGGGATTTTGCAATGCTGCGCTATGTTTATGGCCACGACCTTCACAACCATGCCGCCTTGGCCCATTCGATGTTCCGGGACAGGGCGGATCAGTTCAAGACACGGCTCGGCTGGGATGTGCAGGTGGACGTCAACGGCGAGGAGAGAGACCAGTACGACGAGCTGGATCCGCTCTACATGATCTGGGAGATGCCTGATGGCAGCCATGGCGGCTCCATGCGGTTTCTGCCCACGACCGGCCGTGTGATGGTGAATGAAATTTTCCTGGATCTCTGCGGCGGTGTGCCCATCTGCAGCCCGCTGATCTGGGAGTGCACCCGCTTCTGCCTGTCCCGAAACGTGCATGGCAGGATCGGAGCCGGGCTGATGCTAGGCAGCCTCGAGATCATGCGGAACTTTGACATCCCCCACTACACGGCTGTCTTCTACCGGCACACGGCCAGGGCTTTCCGCAATCTGGGCTTCGCGCCAGAGATTGCCAGCACGCAAGGCGAGGGGCGCAACCCCATCTGCATGGGCTATTGGGAGTATGCTGAGGAGACCTACCTCAGCGTGTCGCGCAAGGCGGGCATCCCGCCGGAGCTGTCGCAGCTTTGGTTCGACCGCTCCTTCGGCGGCGCCGGCGCTTCAGGTCCGGTGGCGCTGAGCGCGTGATCAAAACGTAAACCGGGGCCGGATCCTCTGGCGGACCCGGCCCCGCGGCTGTAGGGTCGCGCCATGACAGCTCTGCCCGTACAGTTTTCCGATGACCAGGCCACGGCTTTTGACAGCGTGACCGAACTCCTGCGCCAGGCGGGGGTCGACCTTGATGACGGGCTTTTGCACCCGCCCCGCGGCGATGCAGGGGTGATGGCGGTGATCGGCAAGGCGGGATCGGGCAAGACGCTGCTGCTGGCTGAGCTGTACAAGGCGCTGGAACAGGCCGGGGTTGAAGTTGTCTCGGGTGACTACGAGAGCCGTAAGAAGGGCGAAGACCGCCGCACCCTGGCAATCCTGGCGCCCACCAACAAGGCTGCGAGCGTCCTGCGCCTGCGCGGGGTTCCTGCAACCACCATCCACCGCATCCTTTACACCCCGGTCTATGACCCGGAATACGAGCGCATTGCCGAATGGCTGGCCGGGCAGGGGGATCAGCCTGACATCGAAGGCCTGACCGAGGAGGCGCTGGCCCGCGCCGCGGCTTTTTATGAGAAGAACAAGTCGATCCCCGGCGCGCTGGCAGCCGCGGGCCTGCGCGGTTCCGATTTCATCACGGGCTGGAAACGGCGCGAGGAGCCGCTGGACATCGGCTTTGTCGACGAAGCCTCGATGCTGGACGACCGCCAGTTCGAGGATTTGAAGGAGATCTTCCCCAATCTGATCCTGTTCGGCGACCCGGCGCAGCTGGCGCCGGTCAACCAGTCGGGCTCGATGGTGTTCGACGCGCTGCCTGAGCCGCGCCGCCTGATCCTGAACCGCATACACCGGCAGGAAGCTGGCAACCCGATCCTCGACCTCGCCCACGCGCTGGCCGACCCGCAAGTGGGTTTCGAGGATTTCGAGCGCATGGTGGAGGACACAGCCCGCCGCGACGACCGGGTGGTCTGGGGCCAGCGGGTGGAGGTCGACCTGATGGCGCGCTCGCCGGTGCTGGTCTGGCGCAACAACACCCGCATCCGGCTGATCAACGCCTTCCGCGCCGTGCATGGCGCGCCGGAGGACGAACTGATCGCGGGCGAGCCGTTGATCTGCGACGGCATCGAACTGCCGATGAAGCACCGCAAGAAACGCCTGGACCTAGAAGCCCGCGGCCTGATCAAAGGCGCGCAGGTGATCTTTCTCGGCCCCGGCCGCAAACCCGGCTTTTCCCGCCTGCACGTGATGGGGGCCGAAGATCCGCAGGTCTCGGCCGCCTCGATTGTGAAGATCGAGAAGCCGGACGAGGAAGAGCCTTTTATCCCCTATGCCGCCCGCATGGGCGCAACCTTTCTGCATGGCGCGGCGGTGACCATCCACAAGGCGCAGGGCTCGCAATGGGATACCGCGCAGGTCTTTGCCCCGGACATCTACGCCGCCGCGCGTATGGGCCGGGTAGAGGCAGGCCAGCCCCTGTGGAAACGGCTGGCCTATGTCGCCATCACCCGGGCGCAAGAGCGGCTGATCTGGGTGGTCCGCAACCGCCTTGCCAAGCCCACCGGCCCGCTGCCGGTGGATGACCTCAAAGCCATGCCCGCCGCCGCGCTCACCCTTGAAGCACAGGAGGATACCCCCGCATGAGCCATTCGATCCTGATCACCGGCGCAAGCTCCGGCATCGGCCGCGCCGTGGCGGAGCTGTTTCTGGCCGAAGGCTGGCAGGTCGGCTTGGTGGCCCGCCGGGCAGAGAAGCTGGAGGAGGTTGCGCAGGGCTTTGCAAACGCCCAGGTGCTGCCTGCGGATGTCACGGACCCGGCAGCGGTGGATCATGCGGTGAACAGCTTTGCCATGGCGGCCGGGCGGCTGGATGTGCTGTTCAACAACGCCGGCATCTTCACCCCGCCGGGCACCATCGACGAAATCCCGCTGGAAGACTGGTTTGCCTCGGTGAACGTGAACCTGACCGGCATGTACCTGACCGCCCGCGCTGCCTTCCGCCAGATGCGGCAGCAGGCGCCGCAGGGCGGGCGGATTATCAACAACGGCTCCATCGCCGCTTATGTGCCGCGACCCCATTCAGCGCCGTACGCAGCCACCAAGGCAGCCATCACCGGCCTCACTAAAAGCCTCTCGCTAGACGGCCGCCCCTTTGACATCGCCTGCGGCCAGATCGACATCGGCAACACCCGCACGCCGATGGTGGAGGATTTGAGCCAGCGCCACGCAGAGGCCAACCCCGGTGCCGGACCGATGCACACCTTCGCGGTGGAGGATGCGGCAAAGTCGGTGCTGCACATGGCCAATCTGCCGCTGGAAGCCAACGTGCAGTTCATGACGGTGATGGCCACCAAGATGCCCTATATCGGCCGCGGCTGAGCGCTCCCGCCCGTCGCTGGCGCATCCCGGATGCGCCGCTCCCGTTGGGCCGGGCGCTGCGCTGGCGCGCAGCGGGCCGCCGGCAGGCGTACAAATCAGAAAGCCGCACGCCCCTTCATCTTTCCGGAAATACTCCGGGGTGAATTGGCCGCAAGGCCAAGAGGGGCTGCGCCCCTCCCACCTGTCTTCGGCGGGTTGGGTCCTCGTTACCGGTTCCTGAGCAGGCTGAAGGCTGCGGACGCGCCCCAGCCGGCCGCAATGGCAATCGCCAGCGACATCAGGCCATAGAGGAACGGCTGCTCGCGCGAGAGCGAGTACAGGAACCGTTCCAGCCCCACCTTGCGCACGTCGATGGTGGTCTCGTAGCTCGACACCACTTCGCCCCCGCGGGTCAGGAAAATCCTGGTCTGGTATTCCCCCTCGGTGAGGTCGGCGGGCATCGTGATGGCAGTGCGGAACAGGGTTTGCTCATCCACCGCAACGGTGTTTTCGCGGAGGGAATAAAGCCCGTTCTTCTCGCGGATCCGCACCACCGCATCGGCAAAGGCCTGGGCGCCGCGTATATGCATGGCGGCGCCGACCGAGCGGATCGCGCGCTTGATCGAAATCCTGTAGCGCAGGTCCTCGGTGTCCGTCAGCACCTCCTTGAACGGGGCGCTGGTGGCCACGGCGTAGAATGCTGGTGCCGAGTCGACCAGAACGCTGTCGACATTGACCCAGATCCCCAGCTTCTTTTCCTTGCGCCGCACCATGACGGAGGGGGCCGGGCCGGAGACGGTGACCACCACTTCCAGCGGGTCGTCCTGCGGGATCGGGGTTTCGCGTTTCACCGCACCGAAGACCAGGATTTCCGAACCGTCGAAGGTGGCAGTGATCGCCACCCGGTCCTGGCTGAGGCCGAGCACAACCTCTTCCTTGCCGGCCTGAGCGGCGGATTGCGGCAACAGAGCCAGGCTGGCGGCCGTCAGGGCGGACAGGAGCAGCTTGCGCATGATCAATGCCCTCCCGGCTCGCCCAGGGAGAAGATCTCGGAGGGCTGCAGCAGCAGGTCGAGGCCCAGCTTGACGCAGACCGCGATGACCATCAGCGCCAGCAGGATACGCAGCTGTTCGGCCTTGAGATAAACGCCGATGCGGGTGCCGATCTGGGCGCCAATAACACCGCCGATCAGCAGGAGAACCGCCAGCACGATATCCACAGTGTAGTTGGTGGTGGCGTGCAGCATGGTGGTGAAGCCGGTGACCAGGATGATCTGGAACAGCGAAGTGCCGACAACCACCTTGGTCGGCATGCCGAGGATATAGATCATCGCGGGCACCATGATGAAGCCGCCGCCGACACCCATGATCGCGGCGAGGATACCGACGGCCACGCCGACCAGGATGGGCGGGATCACCGAGATATAGAGCCCCGAGGTGCGGAAGCGCATCTTGAAGGGCAGCGCATGGACCCAGCCCCGCTGGCGCCGGGCCGCAGGGGCGCTGCCGCCCGCCTTCTTTGCCTTGCGGATGGCGTTCAGGCTTTCGATGAACATCAGCCCGCCGACAACACCCAGGAAGACGACGTAGCAGAGCTTGACCAGCAAATCGACCTGGCCAAGCGCCTTGAGGTAGTTGAACACCACCACCCCGAGCGCGGCCCCAATCAGGCCACCGGCCTGCAGCACCAGCCCCATCTTGATATCGACCGTGCGCCTTCGGAAATGCGCCAGCACCCCGGAGAACGAGGAGGCGACAATCTGGTTCGCTTCCGTGGCCACCGCAACCGCCGGCGGGATGCCGATGAAGAACAGCAGCGGCGTCATCAGGAAGCCGCCGCCAACTCCGAACATGCCCGAGAGAATTCCGACCATTCCTCCGAGGCCCAGAAGAAGGAAGGCATTCACCGAGACCTCAGCTATGGGAAGGTATATCTGCATGATCTTTGTTAGACCGCAGACCGTTCAAAAATCAATGATCTATGCCGCTATGCAGCGTGCAGGACTGATTTGACGCGGCAAACTGGACTTAACTGTGGCCGCCGTGCACTGGTGGGGCAGGGCTGCCCCTTAGTGCCCTGTTCGAGTGTAATTGCGTCGTTGCCGCGGCAAGAGTGAACGGCGCTTTGCGCTGCCGCTGCCGCGGCCCTTATCCCGGAAAAGACGCAGGCCGGGAGCAGGCAGGAAAAAGAAACGCCCGGCGCAAGGCCGGGCGTTCCGGTGTTTCCGTTACGGCGCTCAGCGCTCCTTGACGTAGGGCTGGCCGCCGGCGCGGGGCGGGATTGCCTTGCCGACGAAACCGGCCAGGATCACCACCGTCAGCACATAAGGCAGCGCGTCCATGGCCTGAACCGGGATCACGATGCCGCCAAGCTCGATGTTCTGGAACCGCAGGGCGACCGCCTGCAGCAGCCCGAACAACAGGCAGGCACCCATCGCGTGCCACGGCCGCCACTTGGCAAAGATCAGCGCAGCGAGCGCGATGAATCCGCGGCCGGCGGTCATGTCCTTGACGAAGCCCGCCTGCAGCGCGGTGGCCAGATAGGCGCCGGCAATGCCGCACAGCAAACCGCAGATCATCACCGCGCCGTAGCGCAGGCCGACAACCGAGACGCCTGCGGTGTCCACTGCCGCCGGGTTTTCACCCACTGCGCGCAGGCGCAGGCCGAACCGGGTGCGGAACAGGATCCACCAGGTGGCCGGCACCGCCAGGAAGGCGAGGTAGACCAGCACCGAATGGCCTGACAGCAGCTCGGAGTAAATCGGGCCCAGAACAGGCACGCCAGAGAGGCTGTCGGCAAAGGGCAAGGTGATCGGGGTGAACCGGCCGCCGCTGAACAGCGACGGCGTGCGGCCGCCCTGCTGGAACCAGTCCTGGGCAATCAGCACCGTCATGCCCGCGGCCAAAAAGTTGATCGCAACGCCGGAAATCAGCTGGTTGCCGCGGAAGGTGATCGACGCCACCCCGTGCAGAAGCGCCAGCACCAGCGAGGAGCCGATGCCCGCCAGCAGGCCCAGCCAGACATTGCCGGTCACCGCAGCGACGGCGGCGGAGAAGAAGGCGGCCATCAGCATCTTGCCTTCCAGGCCGATGTCAAAGATGCCTGCACGCTCGGAGTAGAGGCCGGCGAGGCAGGCCAGCAGCAACGGTGTGGCCAGGCGGACGGTGGAATCCAGAATCTGGATGATCGTCAGGAAATCCATCAGTTCTGCCCCTTCCGCACCGCCAGGAAGATCTTCTCAAGCGGCATCCGGACCATGTTGTCGAGCGCGCCGGTGAACAGGATCACCAGGGCCTGGATCACCACGATCAGCTCGCGCGGGATCGAGGTCCAAAGCGCCAGCTCCGCGCCGCCCTGGTAGAGGAAGCCAAAGAGGATCGCTGCCAGGAACACTCCAAACGGATGGTTGCGCCCCATCAGCGCCACCGCGATGCCGATGAAGCCGGCGCCTTCGGTGGCGTTCAGCACCAGGCGTTCCGCTTCGCCCATCACGTTGTTCACGGCCATCATGCCGGCCAGCGCGCCGGAGATCAGCATCGCGATCATGATCGTGCGGACCGAGGAGATGCCGGCATAGCGGGCGCCGGGCTCCGATTTGCCCAGGGAGCGGATCTCATAACCCAGCGGCGTGCGCCAGATCAGCAGCCAGACGAACAGGCAGGCGCCCATGGCAACCAGCAGGCTGACGTTGGCGGGGGCCGACTTGGAGAAGTTGATGCCGATCGGGGCCAGCAGCTCATGCAGGGAGGGCAGGTGCACCGCCTCGGGGAAGCGTTCGGTGGCCGGGTCCATCGAGCCTTCGGGGCGCAGCACGTTGACCAGCACATAGTTCAGCACCGCCGCGGCGATGAAGTTGAACATGATGGTAGTGATCACGATATGGCTGCCACGCTTGGCCTGAAGGTAAGCGGGGATTGCGGCCCAGGCAGCCCCAAAGATCCCGGCACCAAGCGCTGCAAAGACCAGCGCCAGCGCCCAATGCGGCCAGGGGATCAGCAGGCAGACCAGCGCCACGCCCAGGCCGCCCAGCATCGCCTGGCCTTCGCCGCCGATGTTGAACAGGCCGGCATGGGCGGCAACCGCCACCGCCAGGCCGGTAAACATGAAGTTGGTGGCGTAATAGAGCGTGTAGCCCCAGCCATAGGTGGAGCCCAGGGCGCCGTCGACCATCAGCTTGACCGCAGCCACCGGGTCCTCGCCGATCCCGAGGATCACCAAGGCCGACAGAAGTGCGGCCAGGATCAGGCTGATCAGCGGGATCAGGACCACATCGGCCCATTTCGGCATCTTGTCCATTTACGCGGCCTCCCCCGCGACACCGGCCATCAGCAGGCCGAGCTCTTTCTCATCGGTCTGATCCGCAGGGCGTTCGCCCATGATCATGCCGTCAAACATCACCGCAACCCGGTCGGAGAGCGACAGGATCTCCTCCAGCTCGACGGAGACCAGCAGGATCGCCTTGCCCTGATCGCGCAGCGCGACGATCTGCTTGTGAATGAATTCGATGGCGCCGATATCGACACCGCGGGTCGGCTGGCCGACCAGCAACAGGTCCGGGTTGCGCTCAATCTCGCGCGCGACAACGATCTTCTGCTGGTTGCCGCCGGAGAAATTCTTGGCCGCCAGCCAGGGGTCCGGCGGGCGCACGTCGAACTTCTCCATCTTGGCCTCGGTATCGGCCTGCAGGGAGGCGTTGTTCATCAGCACACCCTTCTGATAGGCCGCATCGCGGTGATAGCCGAAAGCCACGTTCTCCCAAGCGTGGAAGTCCATGATCAGGCCCTCGCGCTGGCGGTCCTCCGGCACATGGCCGATGTGGGCGTCCCGGCGCGCCTTGGCATCCGAGCCCGGCCCGCGCAGGGGCAGGGGGGTGCCGTGCAGCTTGATACTGCCCGTGCCCGGACGCATGCCGCCCAGAACCTCCAGCAGTTCCGACTGGCCGTTGCCCGCGACGCCGGCGATGCCGACGATCTCGCCCGCGCGCACGGTCAGGTCGATGCCCTTGACGCGCTCGACGCCGGCCTCGTCCACCACCCGCAGGTTCTCGATCTCCAGGATCGGGGCGCCGGGCTGGGCGGGCACCTTATCGACGCGCAGAAGCACCTTGCGGCCCACCATCAGCTCCGCCAGGTGCTCGGGGCTGGTCTCGGCGGTCTTGACGGTCGCGGTCATCTGGCCGCGCCGCATCACCGAAACGGTGTCGGTGTACTCCATCACCTCCCGCAGCTTGTGGGTGATCAGGATGATGGTCTTCCCCTCGGCGCGCAGCCGGTCGAGGATGCGGAACAGCTGGTCGGCCTCCGACGGTGTCAGCACGCCGGTCGGCTCATCCAGAATCAGGATCTCCGCCTTGCGGTACAGCGCCTTGAGGATTTCCACCCGCTGCTGCGCGCCGACGCCGATTTCGTCGATGCGCGCATCGGGGTCCACGAACAGCTCGTATTCTTCCTCCAGCGCCTTCAGCTCCTTGCGGGCGCGGCGCAGCGAGGGCATCAGCATGCCGCTGTCCTCGGCGCCCAGCACGATGTTTTCCAGCACGGTGAAATTCTCCACCAGTTTGAAATGCTGGAACACCATGCCGATGCCCGCGGCAATCGCCGCCTGGCTGTCCGGGATCTCGGTCTTCTTGCCGTTGATGAAAACCTCCCCTTTGTCGGCCTTGTAAAAGCCGTAGAGGATCGACATCAGCGTCGACTTGCCCGCACCGTTTTCACCGATGATACCGTGAATGGTGCCGGGGGCGACGCGGATGGAAATGTCCTTGTTTGCCTGGACCGGGCCAAAGGCCTTGGAGATGCCTTTGAGTTCGATGGCGGGGGCAGTCAAGAGGGCTCTCCCATGCCTGTATATCCGATCAGCCGCACCACTTTGCCATCTTGCAGATCGGCAAAATACTGGCCGCGCACCATGCGGGTGCCGTCCTTCAGGAAATCCACCGTGGCTCGCGCGTGGCCATGGTGTTCCGAGACGGCCACGACTTTGGCCTCGGCGCCCGGCATCTTCGCGCTGAACTGCGCGATGTATTCCAGATAGGCGTCGCGGCCCTCGATGGGGGCGGGGGTGTTGGGATCGGAATAATAGAATTCGGGCCCGATCGCCGCGTCGGTTTTTGCAACACGGCCTTCGGGGGTTGGGTCGCCCCAGGCCGCAAACAGAATATGAATAGACTCCGTCATGGCCTGGGGCTTTCTCTTTAGAAGCTCAGCGCCGGGCAGCTGTCATCGGACATGTAGTCATGCACCTTGATCTCGCCCGAGGCGATCTTGGCAGCAGCGTCGTCCACCGCGGCCTTCATTTCGCCGGTCACCAGATCGGCGTTGTGCTCATCCATCGCATAGCCGACGCCGCCATTGGCCAGGCCCATGACAGAGAAGCCGGTCTCCATCTCGGCACCGTCCGAGAACGCCTCGAACACGGCGTTGCCGACGTTCTTGGTCATCGAGGTCAGCACCTTGCCCGGGTGCAGGTGGTTCTGGTTGCTGTCCACGCCGATCGACAGGATGCCCTCGTCGGCCGCGGTTTGCAGAACGCCCACACCGGTGCCGCCGGCCGCGGCATAGACCACGTCAGCGCCCTGGGAGATCTGCGCCTTGGTCAGCTCCGAGCCCTTCACCGGGTCGTTCCAGGCTGCCGGGGTGGTGCCGGTCATGTTGGAAATCACCTTGGCGTCCGGGTTGGCGGCCTTGACGCCTTCGGCATAGCCGCAGGCGAACTTGCGGATCAGCGGGATGTCCATGCCGCCGATAAAGCCTACGGTGTTCGACTTGGACGCCATCGCCGCCAGCATGCCGACCAGGTAGGAGCCTTCGTGCTCGTTGAAGACAACCGAACGCACGTTGTCGCCCTCAACCACCATGTCGATGATGGTGAACTTGGTGTCCGGGTAGTCGGCTGCCACCTGGCCCAGGGCGTCGGCAAAGGCAAAGCCCACCATCACGATCGGGTTGGCGCCGGCCTCGGCAAAGCGGCGCAGCGCCTGCTCGCGCTGGGCTTCGGACTGCAGCTCGATCTCGCGGTAGCTGCTGCCGGTCTCCTCGACCCAGCGCTGGGCGCCGTTGTGCGCAGCTTCGTTAAAGCTCTTGTCGAACTTGCCGCCCAGGTCGAAGATCAGCGCGGGCTCGGCCAGCGCGGCACCTGCTGTCAGGGCCAGCGACGCGGCTGCGCCCATCAGCGGTTTCATCAGGGTCATCAGGTTAACTCCCACTGTCATTTTTGTTGGATGCAGCGGGGAATTTCCGCTGCCCGGCCACGTTCAGGCCATAGAGGGTGCGGCAATTTAGCCTGCAGGGCAGGGAGAGGGTCAACCGCTTTTTGACCATTTGGTGCGAAATCCGCGCAACTGGCCTAGCGTAAACCTTTTCTCATCAGGATTGCATCCGCCGGTTTTGCCCCTTTCCGGCGGTAATATCCGGCCCGGCGCCCGCATTCCGCGAATCCGCAGGCGCGGTACAGCGCTTGTGCCGGGGCGTTGTCGGCGGCGACTTCCAGGAACACCTCAGCCGCGCCGCGGGTGCGGGCGGCTGATTCCCAGTCCGCCATGCAGGCGCGGGCCAGCCCCTGGCGCTGATGGCCGGGGGCGGTGGCAATGGTCAGCAGCTCTGCCTCATCCGCGATCACCCGCACCAGCGCAAAACAGCGGGCGTCGCCCGAGGCAAAGGTCAGCGGGCTGTCCAGCAGGGAGGCAAACTCCGCCGCCGACCAGGGGCGCGACTGGGTGAAGGCCGCGGCATGGGTGGCGGCCATCGCTTCGGGTGTCAGCGGGTCAGCCATCAATCAGTGCCGGCGGCACATCGCTGGACGGCGCAGCATCGGCAGAGCGCAGGTACAAGGGGGCAGGCGGCTCGGTCACAGTCTGAAACCGCGCGGCTGCGATCCGGGCGATGGCTTCGGCCATCCCCGCGGGGCTCGCCTCAGGCGCACACGCCAGCCCGGCGCCGCGGGCGGCATCCTCCGCCTGCTGGCGCGGCATCAGACGCGGCGTTTCGCCCGGCAATGCGGCATAGACCTGATCGCGCGGCGCCGGCACCGCGGGCAGGGTGCCTTCGGCCGCGCGGGCCTCAAACCCGTCAACACCCACGGCGGGAATCTCCAGCCCAAGCGCCAGGCCGCGCGCGGCGGATACCGCGATGCGGATGCCGGTGAAATTGCCGGGGCCGACACCGACGCCGATGGCATCAAGGTCGGCCCACGCGGCGCCGCCTTCTGCCAGAACTTCTTCCAGCAGCGGCATCAGCCGTTCGGCCTGGCCGCGGGTCATTTCTTCCAGCCGGGAGGCCAGCAGCTGATCCCCGCGCAGCAAAGCGGCCGCGCAATGCGCGGCCGATGTGTCAAATCCCAGAACCAGCGGTTCGGAGGTCATGTGTTGTCCTTTCGCAGCCGGTCAGACGGCAACCGGGCGCACCTCGGTGACTTCCGGGATGTAGTGGCGCAGCAGGTTCTCGATCCCCATCTTCAGGGTCAGGGTCGAGGACGGGCAGCCCGCGCAGGCACCTTGCATGTGTAGGTAGACAACACCGCGGTCAAAGCCGTGGAAGGTGATGTCGCCGCCGTCCTGAGCCACTGCCGGGCGCACGCGGCTGTCCAGCAGCTCCTTGATCTGGTTGACGATTTCGGCGTCCTCGCCGGAATGCTCGGCGTGGCCGGAGGCCGGATCGGCAGAGCCGTCCGCCATCACCGGCTGGCCGGACTGGTAATGCTCCATCACCGCGCCCAGGATGGCGGGTTTGATGTGGTCCCAATCAACACCGTCGGCCTTGGTCACGGTCACGAAATCATTGCCGAAGAACACGCCGGTCACGCCTTCAACCGCAAAGATGCGGGACGCCAGCGGGGATTTACCTGCAGCGTCTGCGCTGGGGAAGTCGGCGGTGCCGACCTCCAGAACGGTCTGGCCCGGCAGGAATTTCAGCGTCGCCGGGTTGGGCGTGGATTCGGTCTGAATGAACATGTCGGGTCTCCGTTAAGCGTGCCCCCGATATGCGCCTTGCGGCCTGCCAAGTCAAGATTTGGAACTATTCTAAATTCGGGCGGCCTGCGGCGTGCTCCAGCGCTTGCTCCAGACGGTCGTCGCCCCAGAACAGCTCCGGGCCGCAGGTAAAGCTGGGCGCGCCGAAAATGCCGGCCGTAATCGCCTCTTCGGTCTGTGCCCGCAGTGCCGATTTGATATCGGCGGATTGTGCGCGTGAAATCAAACCTGCATCAAGGCCGGATTTGCGCAGGCATTCTTGAAGTGCCGCGTCGCTGGAAATATCCGAGCCGTCTCCGAACTGCGCCTGGAACACCGCCATTGTGAAAGCTTCAAGGCAGTCCTGCTCGGCGGCGGCCAAAGCCAGCCGCGCGGCCTTCAGTCCGTTTTGCGGAAACGGATCCGGGCGGCGGAAGGGCAGCCCGCGGGCCGCACAGATCCGCTCCATGTCGCGCCACATGTAGCGGCCTTTGGCGGGGTAGATATTGAACGGGGAGGTGTCCCAGCCTTGCGCAGCAAACACCGGCCCCAGCAGGAACGGTTTCCAGGTGACGGACACCCCGCGGCCGGCAGCCAGCTCGCCAATCCGCATCACGCTGAGATAGGAATAGGTGGAGGCGAACTCGAACCAGAATGTGATCCTGCCATTCATTGCCTCTGCCGTGCCATCTGCTCAGGTAATTGCTTCCAGCTTCTCTTTGCTGAGGTCGCCCGGCACGATGGTGATCGGCACCGGCAGGGTGCCGGAATTCTTGGTCAGCTGGGTGACCAGCGGGCCCGGTCCCTTGCGCCCGGTGCCGGCCCCCAACACCAGCACGCCGATTTCCGGGTCGCCCTCGATATAGTCAAGGATTTCCGGCACCGGCTCGCCCTCGCGGATGACCAGTTCCGGGTCGACGTTCTGGCGGTCGCGCATCCATTTGGCAAAGACTTCGAAATGCGCATGGATCCGCTCGCGGGCTTCCTCCCGCATCACTTCGCCGACGCCGATCCAGTGGTTGAACTCGTCCGGCGGGATCACCGACAGGATGGTGACGCCGGCACCGGTATGCGCCGCGCGCATCGCGGCGAACCGCATGGCGTTCAGGCATTCGCGGCTGTCATCCAGTACCACAAGGAATTTGCGCATTTTCGCTCTCTCGTTGTTCCTCGGCGGATCATGACGCAAGCGGGCGCATCAGGCAATAGAGCCAAACCCTTTGAGCCGTTTCAGGAAACTGGCGCTAGGTCCGGGCGGGGGGGGAGGCGCTCCCGCGCCCGCAGGATCTTCCGGCTGCGCCGGAAGCCCCTTTGCGGCCTTGGGCCTGGCGCCGCGCAAGGCGCGGCGTGGCACCGTGCGCAGGCACGGTGCCATGCCCAACTGTGCAAGGGCCTTTGGTACAAAGGCCCGGAGCAGACGGGAGGGTGTCCTGGCGTGTGGGTAAGGGCGGCTGCGGTTACGTCCCGCTGCGGGCCCAGTCCCAATACAACTCACGCACCCGCTTGGCGACGGGGCCGGTTTGATACCGGCACTCGTCGAATGCGGTGACCGGTGTCACTTTGCTCATGTTGCCGGAGAGGAAGATCTCATCGGCTTCTTCGAAATCCTGATACCCCAGCACGCATTCATGCACGGTGATGCCATCGGCGCGCATGTTCACGATGTGGCGGGCGCGGGTGATGCCGGCCAGGAAGGTGCCGTTGGGGATCGGAGTGAAGACCTCGCCATCGCGGACCATGAAAACATTGGTGGTGGCGGTCTCCGCGACATTGCCCATGGCGTCCTGCACCAGCGCATTGGTGAAACCCTTGCTGCGGGCTTCGCGCAGCATCCGGGCGTTGTTGGGATAAAGACAGCCGGCTTTGGCGTTCACCACCGCGTTCTCCAGCACCGGGCGGCGGAAGCGGGTGCGGGTGAGAGTTGCGGCGGCCGTGTCCGGCGCCATCGGGATCTCCTCCAGGCTGACGGCAAAGCGGGTGCTGTCCGGGTCCGGCGCAATCAATGTCGCGTCGCCATCGGCAGCCCAATACATCGGCCGGATATAGACGGCGGAGCCGGGGGCAAACCCTTCCAGACCCTCGCGGATCAGCTCCACCATCTGCTCAACAGTGTGCGTGGGCGTCATCAGCAGCGCCTTCGCCGAGGCATTGGTGCGGGCGCAGTGGAGGTCCAGATCCGGGGTCACCCCGTCAAAGAACCGCGCTCCGTCGAACACTGAGGACCCCAGCCACATCGCGTGATCCGCCGCCCGCATCACCGGCAGGTCGCGGTCGTGCCAGCGGCCATTGAAATAGGTCCGGATTGTACCGCTTACAGCCATATTTCCCCTCCCTCTGCTTGCCGTTAGGGTAGGCAGGGAAAGGTCAGAGGTCCAGACCTAACATGGCTCGCCCGGGTCCAGGAAAAGCAGCGGTTTTGCTGCTTTTATTTTGCGTTACAGCGTGTTGCCGGGAACATGGACGCATTCTGACGCTGCGTCTTTTGGGTCAGCATCTCTGACCAATTGTTTCGCGCGCGAAACATTCCGGCAGCAAGCCTGACCTACTCAACCTCTGCGAGCAAAGCCTCCAAATCCAGGGCCTCTGTCCCCATAGCGAGGCTGCCGTCGCGCCCGCGCGGCCACTCCGTCTCAGGCCGGTCGCGGTAAAGTTCCACCCCGTTGCCGTCGGGATCGCGCAGATAGAGTGCTTCGGACACCCCGTGATCGGCGGCGCCGTCCAGCGCGATGCCTGCGTCCAGCACCCGCCGCAGCACCGCAGCCAGGCTCCGGCGGTCCGGCAGCAGGATGGCGGTATGATATAGTCCGGTCATATTGGGCGCCGGGGCAGGACCCCCGCGCGACTGCCAGGTGTTGAGGCCGATGTGGTGGTGATAGCCGCCGGCCGACAGGAAGGCAGCGGAGGAGCCCAGCCGCTGGGTCACCTCAAAGCCGAGGACACCGCTGTAGAAGCCGATTGCCCGCTCCAGGTCCGAGACCTTCAGGTGGACATGGCCAATGCCGGTGCCTGCGGGAAGTTTTGCCGTGCCGGTGCTCATTGCAGCCTCCATTTGTCTGGTGGTGCAGATATGGCTGCTGAGCGCCTTGGGTTCCATTCCGCAGCGCCGCACCATGTGCCTGTGGATTTGCACAGCACCGCCAGTGGCGGCGCAGGCCCGCGCGCCGTCAGGCGCGCCGGACCCAACCCGGCCAGCGCATCTTTGATGCGCTGCAGCCCGGGCGGGAGTTTGCAGGTCAGGATCAGGCGGCTGGTTTCAGGCCGGCCTTGTCCAGAATGGCCCCGGCGTCCTGCTGCCAGCGGGCCTTGAGATCCGCATTCGGGGTGCGGCGCAGGCCCATGGCCTTCAGCCCTTCGAATTTATCCGAGGCCTCCTGACCAAAGCTCGCCGCGACCCGCGGCCACCAGTAGTCTGCCAGTTCCTGCAGTCCATCGGTGCCCTGGGCCTCGACCAGCACCATCAGCCCTTCTTCGGCCAGCTCGGCGTGGCGGGTCTCCACCGGCAGGATGGCGCGGAAGGCTTCGGCCAGCGGCTGGTAGGAGACGTGGCTCAGTTCCTCCAGCTGCAGCACCACTGCGCGGCCCATCAGCAGGTTCATCATCACCGCGTCGGCCCAGCCTTCCAGCGGGTAGTTGAACACCGCCAGCCGCATGTCGTGCTTGGTCCGGCTCTGACCGATGTCGGCATCCCGCTCCAGCCGCGCGGTCCAGGGGTGATGGTCGGCATAGCGCTCGGTGTCGGCGCCGAAGTCGCCCATGATCCGCAAGACCTTCTCCGCGTGATCGGTCTTTTCCAGCACGATACGCGCCGCGGCGATGCGGGCCTTGATGCCGGGGCCTTCGTTGATGATGTCGGCAAAGCCCGCGGCGCCGGCCAGTTCGCTGTCGACGAAGGTCGCCATCAGCTTCATCAGCTCGGCGCGGTAGCGCGGCGGCACATTGGACGGGTTGGTCAGAACCCCGCCCTGGGCCAGATAGCTTGTGATGCTCATCTCTTCGGACATGAAACGTCCTCCCTGAAAACTCCGGCTAACCGGTTATTTGAAATTCCCTTACTGATCGTAGTCGACAACTACGCTGTCGGTCACCGGATAGGCCTGGCAGGACAGCACATAGCCTTTTTCGACCTCGTAATCCTCCAGCGCGTGGTTTGCGACCATTTCGACTTCGCCTTCCAGCACCTTGCAGCGGCAGGTGGAGCAAACGCCGGCCTTGCACGCGTAAGGCGCGTCCATCGCGTTTTCCAGTGCCGCATCCAGCAGGGTTATGTCCTTGCCCATCTCGATGGTCTGGGTGGCACCGTCCAGGGTGATGGCGGCCTTGGTCTGGTTGGCGCTGCTGGCTGCGTCTTTTGCGGTGGCTTTGCGCTTGGCGCGGCCCGGCTGGGCCGAGGCGAACAATTCGAACTTGATCTGGCTGTCATCAAGGCCGGCAGTGCGCAGTGCGGCAGCGATGCCCAGCATCATTGGTTCCGGGCCGCAGATAAAGGCGGTGTCGACCGACTTGATGTCGATCCAGTGCTCGAACAGCTGGGCGCATTTCTCCTCGGTCACCAGGCCGGTGAACAGGTCGATTTCCTGTGCGTCGGATTCCAGCACGTGGATCACGTTGAACCGGCCCATGTAGAGGTTTTTCAGATCCTCCAGCTCCTCGCGGAACATGATCGTGTTCACGCCCTTGTTGGCGTAGACCAGCGTGAAGGACGAGTTGGGCTCCGCCGCCAGCGTGGTCTTGAGGATCGACAGGACGGGTGTGATGCCGGAGCCGCCGGCAAAACCCAGATAGTTCTTCTCTGCGCCTGCATCCAGCGGGGTGAAGAAGGTGCCCATCGGCGCCATAGCCTGCAGGGTGTCGCCGGCCTTCAGTTCGGTATTGGCCCAGGTCGAGAACGCACCGCCGTCGACGCGCTTGATGCCGACCTGCAGGATGCCCTCGTCCTTGCCTGCGCAGATCGAGTAGCTGCGCCGCAGCTCCTCGCCGTCGAAGTCGCGGCGGAAGGTCAAGTACTGACCTTGGGTGAAATCGAATTCCTCAGCCGCGCCATTTGCGGGCTTCAGGGTGACAACCACCGCATCGCGGATGGTCTTGCGGACGTCGGTGACTTCGAGGTCGTGAAAGCGCGCCATCAGGGTCTCCTCAGATGCACTTGAAATAATCAAAAGGTTCGAGGCAGTCCTGGCAGCGCCAGTGGGCCTTGCAGGGGGTCGAGCCGAACTGGCTGACCTTGGTGACATTCTTGCTGCCGCAGTGCGGGCATTTTTCGGGGCCGCCGGCGGGCTGGGGCGGGGCGATGCCGTAATCCTCCAGCTTGGCGCGGCCTTTTTCCGACAGCCAGTCGGTGGTCCAGGCGGGGGAGATCCGGGTCTCGATCTTCAGGTGCTCGATTCCCTTGCTGCGCAGCGCAGTCTCGATGTCGAGGCTGATGATCGAGGTCGCCGGGCAGCCTGAGTAGGTCGGGGTGACGGAAACGACCAGGGTTTCGCCCTGCCATTCCACGCCGCGGACGATGCCGAGATCGACGACCGAGATGACCGGGATTTCCGGATCCGGCACGGCGTCGAGCCACTCCCAGATCTGGTCAGTGCTTGGCTGAGTTGTCACTTGGCTCATGCGGTTACCCTCATTGGCTGTTCCGCCCGGCAGTACGCCGGGCAACGCCCGTCCCGCCCCCGCGGGGGCGGAGGTTCAACGCCCGCCGCTCGTGACGGGCGTTGCCTTCAGTTCTCTGACCGTGGCCTTACCACTTGGCGCCGGGATAGGCGCGCTGCAGCCATTGCATCTGGGTCAGCAGGTGGCCCAGGTGCTCGGTGTGCATCGCACCGGTGCGCCCGCCCTTGTGGGCAAAGCGGCTCTCCGGAATGGTCAGCGTCGCGTCGCCCAGGATGCGGGAGATCAGGGCGTCGTATTCCTCGCGCAGGGACGCCGGGTCGGGCGCGATACCTGCCTTCACCATTTCGGCGTCGGCCTCGTCGGACTGGAACATCTCGCCCACGTAGGGCCACAGATAGTCCAGCGCCTCCTGCATGCGGCGGTGGCTTTCCTCGGTGCCGTCGCCCAGTCCCACCACCGTATCGGCGGAGCGCTCCAGGTGATAGGCAACCTCTTTCGAGGCCTTTTCGGCAATTGCGGCGACCCGCTCGTCCGAGGATTTCATCAGGCGGCCCAGCTGGATCGAATGCCAGGCGTCAAACAGGAACTGGCGCATCAGGGTGCGGCCGAAGTCGCCGTTCGGCACCTCGCACAGCAGCACGTTGCGGAAATCCCAGGCGTCGCGCAGGAAGGCGAGGTCGTCGGCGGACTTGCCTTCGCCCTGCACCTCAGCCGCGAGGCCGAGCCACATCTGGGTCTGCCCGATCAGGTCCAGCGCGGTGTTGGCCAGCGCGATGTCCTCTTCCAGCACCGGCGCGTGGCCGCACCATTCGCTGACCCGGTGGCCGAGGATCAGGGTGTTGTCCCCCATCCGCAGCAGAAACTGGGCAAAAGCTTCTTCGCGGGTCATTACATTGCCCCCACTTCTTCGGGGATGTCGAAGAAGGTCGGGTGGCGGTAGACCTTCGACTCGGACGGCTCATAGAGCGGGCCCTTGTCGCTGGGCGAGGAGGCGGAGATGTGGTTCGCCTCAACCACCCAGATCGACACGCCCTCGTTGCGGCGGGTGTAGACGTCACGGGCGTTCTTGATTGCCATCTCGGCGTCCGGCGCGTGCAGGGAGCCGACGTGGCGGTGGCTCATGCCGTGCTGGCCGCGGATGAAGATTTCCCAGAGGGGCCATTCGTTTTTCATGTCTCAAATCCTCCTGGCTGAGGGGGCGCTGCGCGGCGGACCGGAGCGCCGGAATGCTTGGGGTTACTCGGCGGCGTGCTGGCGCGCGGCCTTCTTCTTGGCGTGGGCGAGCAGGCCGTCGCGGACCCAGGCGCCGTCGTCCCAGGCCTTGTTGCGGTCGGCGAGGCGGTCGACGTTGCAGGGGCCGTTGCCCTGGATCACGTCAAAGAATTCGCTCCAGTCCGGGTCGGTGTAGTCGTAATGGCCGCGCTCCTCGTTCCATTTCAGATCCGGATCGGGGATGGTGAGACCGAGGTATTCGGCCTGCGGCACGGTCTGGTCGACGAACTTCTGGCGCAGCTCGTCGTTGGTGTTCATCTTGATCTTCCACTTCATCGACTGGGCGGAATGGACCGAGTCCTTGTCGGATGGGCCGAACATCATCAGCGACGGGTACCACAGGCGGTTCAGCGCATCCTGAGCCATCTTCTTCTGCTCCGGCGTGCCCTCGGCCATCTGGCGGATGGCGTCATAGCCCTGGCGCTGGTGGAAGCTTTCTTCCTTGCAGATGCGGATCATCGCGCGGGAGTAGGGGCCGAAGGAGGTCCGCTGCAGCGGCACCTGGTTCATGATCGCGGCGCCGTCCACCAGCCAGCCCACCGCGCCGATGTCGGCCCAGTTCAGCGTCGGGTAGTTGAAGATCGACGAATACTTCATGCGGCCGTCCAGCAGCATCTCGGTGATCTCGTCGCGGGAGACACCCAGGGTTTCCGCCGCGCAGTAGAGATACAGGCCGTGACCGGCCTCATCCTGCACCTTGGCGAGCAGGATCGCCTTGCGCTCCAGCGTCGGCGCGCGGGTGATCCAGTTGCCCTCGGGCAGCTGGCCGACGATTTCCGAATGGGCGTGCTGGCCGATCTGGCGGATCAGCGTCTTGCGGTAGCCTTCGGGCATCCAGTCCTTGGGCTCGATCTTCTCGCCCGCGTCAATGCGCGCCTGGAAGGCCGCCAGCTTTTCCGGATCGTCCTGGGTCGCTTCGGATTTGATCATCTGAGCATACATGTCTGGGACCTCCTCAGGGTTTCGTTACACGCGTTCGAGGATCAGGGCGGTGCCCTGTCCAACGCCGACGCACATGGTGCAGAGCGCATACCGCCCGCCGGTGCGCTGCAATTGGTAGGCGGCGGTCAGCACCAGCCGCGCGCCGGACATGCCGAGCGGGTGGCCCAGTGCGATCGCACCGCCGTTGGGATTAACATGGGGCGCATCGTCCGCGACGCCAAGTTCGCGCAGTGTCGCAAGACCCTGCGAGGCAAACGCCTCGTTCAATTCGATCACGTCCATCTGTTCGATGGTGAGGCCGGTGCGGGCCAGCACCTTGCGGGTGGCGGGCACCGGGCCGATACCCATGATGCGCGGCTCGACGCCTGCGGCGGCCATGCCGACGATGCGGGCCATCGGTTTCAGGCCGTTCTTAGCAGCCGCGGCCTCATTTGCCATCAGGATGGCTGCGGCGCCGTCGTTGACGCCGGAGGCGTTGCCGGCGGTCACGGTCTTGTCCGGGCCGTTGACGCCCTTGAGGCCCGCCAGCTTCTCCGCCGAGGTGCCGGGGCGGGGGTGTTCGTCGGTATCCACCACCAGGTCATCGCCCTTGCGCTGGGGGATGGTGACCGGAGTGATCTCGTCCTTGAAGATGCCGGCCTCATGCGCGGCGGCCCAGCGGGCCTGGCTGCGGGCGGCGAATGCGTCCTGATCCTCGCGGCTGACGCCGTAATCCTCGGCCACGTTGTCAGCGGTCTGGGGCATCGAGTCGGTGCCGTACATCTCGTGCATTTTCTTGTTCACGAAGCGCCAGCCGATGGTGGTGTCATAGATCGCATTGGCGCGGGTGAAGGCGGATGTGGCCTTGGGCATCACGAACGGCGCGCGGCTCATGCTTTCGACGCCGCCTGCGATCGCCATGTCATAATCGCCGGCCTTGATGCCGCGGGACGCCATGCCGACCGCATCCATGCCGGAGGCGCAGAGGCGGTTGATGGTGGTGCCGGGCACTGTGGTGGGCAGGCCCGCCAGCAGCGCCGCCATGCGGGCCACGTTGCGGTTGCTTTCACCGGCCTGGTTGGCGTCGCCAAAGATCACATCGTCGAGGGCGCCCCAGTCCACGTCCGGGTTGCGCGCGGCAAGTGCGGCAATCGGCAGGGCGGCAAGATCATCGGTACGCACCTGGCTCAGCGCGCCGCCGTAGCGGCCGATCGGGGTGCGGGTGGCATCGCAGATGAAAGCATCCATGGGTGTTCGCGTCTCCTGTGGCGGCGGCAGGAAAAGCCGACCGTTGGGTCGGTATTACGCTGGAAGATGATTCGCAGCAAGTGAAATGTAACCTGAAACTTTCACCTTTGGAAATTCTGTAACGTGTCGTTGCGGCGGAGCAAGCTCTTCGCCGCAGCGAACGCGGGGTTATTGTTGCGAAGCCAAGGTCTTGGCGGCCAGGCTGGTGGCAAGGGGCCGCCGATTGCGGGCAAATCCGTGTATGCTGTGCACCGGATGGCGGCCATCGGGAGGAGCAATGCCAGAGATACTGCGCATCGGCGGCGCTGCCGGGTTCTGGGGGGAGGCCGCCCTGGCCACGCCGCAATTGCTGGCGGCCGGGGGCTTGGATTTGCTTGTCTATGACTACCTGGCCGAGATCACCATGGCGGTGCTGGCGCGCGCGCGTGCAAAAGATCCGGCGGCGGGATATGCGACTGATTTCGTGACCGCGGCGATGGCGCCCAGCCTGGCAGGGATCGCGCGGCAAGGGGTGCGGGTCGTCTCCAACGCGGGCGGGGTGAACCCGGAGGCCTGTGCCGCGGCCCTGCGGCGGGAGATCGCCGCTCAGGGGCTGGATCTGCAGGTGGCGGTAGTTGAAGGCGACGATCTGCTCGGACGCGCGGCGGAGCTGGCGGAGGCCGCGCCCAGAGATATGTTCACCGGCGCGCCGTTTCCGCCGCTGGAGAAGATTGCCAGCGTCAACGCTTACCTCGGAGCCTTCCCGATTGCCGCAGCCCTGGACCGGGGCGCGGATATCGTCGTGACCGGGCGCTGCGTGGACAGCGCGGTGACGCTGGGGGCCTGCATCCATCATTTCGGCTGGGGGGCGGCGGATCTGGACCGGCTGGCGGGCGGCAGCCTGGCGGGCCACATCCTGGAATGCGGGCCGCAAGCCACCGGCGGAAATTTCACCGACTGGCAGGCGGCGGCCGAGAGCATGGCCGCGATCGGCTACCCCATTGCGGAAGTCCGTGAGGATGGCACATTTGACGTAACCAAACCTGCGGGCACCGGGGGGCTGGTCTCCCGCGGGTCGGTGGCGGAGCAGCTGCTGTATGAGACCGGTGACCCGCAAGCCTATGTGCTGCCGGATGTAGTCTGCGATTTCTCCGGCGCTACGGTGACGGAGAGCGGGCCGGACCGGGTGCGGGTGGCTGGCGCCAGGGGGCGCGGGGTACCGGATACATACAAGACTTGTATTACCTGGCAGGATGGCTTCCGCAGCGGCCATTACTTTACCTTCTACGGCCTTGATGCCGAAGCCAAGGCACAGGCCTTTGCCAAGGCGGCGCTGACCCGCGCGCGGGATGTGCTGCACGGGATGAAGCTGCCGGACTTCAGCGATGTGAGTATTGAGCTGATCGGCAGCGAAAGCCAGTTCGGCGGGCTGCGGCAAAGCGGTGCTGCGCGGGAGGTGGCCGCCAAGATCGCTGTGCACCACCCGGAGGCGCGCGGGGTGGGGGTGTTCCTGAAGGAGGCGGTGGGGCTGGGCCTGTCGGCGCCGCCGGGCTTGAGCGGTTTTGCGGGCGCCCGGCCCAAGCCCTCGCCGGTGCTGGCGCTGTTTTCATGCCTGCTGCCCAAGGCGCAGGTGCCGGTGGCGGTGCAGGATGCGGCGGGCCGCAATACGGTGCCGGCGGCGGCCGCTATCCCGCTGCAGGTGCTGGAACGGCCTGCGCCGCCGCCGGGTCCGGCCTCAAAAAGAGTGGCAGAGGTGCCGCTGATCCGCCTTGCCTGGGCGCGCAGCGGCGACAAGGGCGACATCGCCAACATCGGGGTGATCGCACGCAGGCCGGAAATGATGCCCTGGATCTGGGCGGCGCTGGACGAGGCCCATCTGCGGCGGGTGTTCGGGCATTTCTGGGATGGCCGGATGGAGCGGTTTTTCCTGCCGGGAAGCCTGTCGATGAACATCCTGCTGCACGGCGCGCTGGGCGGCGGCGGCACGTCGTCCTTGCGCAACGATCCGCAGGCCAAGGGCTATGCCCAGCTGCTGCTGGCGGCGCCGGTGCGGGTGGATGCGGAATTGCCGGAGGAGCTTTGAAAATGCCGAAATGCTGCTGCATGACGCAGAGGGCGGTGCCCGGCCGCGGGTGGAAACGAAGTGCCCGGCCGTTTTGCCAGAGGCAAACCTTGGGTTTGACGGGGCGGCCGGGCACTGCCCGGCTTCGCCGGGCGAAAGGCGGGGGCTTGCAATGACAGCCTTCGAAACCAAAATCAGCCCCGGCAGCGAAACCTTCGCCCAGAACCGCGAGGACATGCTGGCCCTGGTCAAGCGGATGCGTGATTTGGAGGCGCGTGCGGCGGCAAAATCCGAAGAGCGCCGCCCGGTCTTCGACAAGCGCGGTCAGCTGTCGCCGCGGGAGCGGGTCTCAGCATTGCTTGATCCGGGGCTGCCGTTCCTGGAACTCTACAACATGGCCTCCTACCTGGTGGATGATCCGGACCCGGAGACCTCGATCCCCGGCGCCTCGATCATCCTGGGGATCGGCTTTGTCGAGGGGGTGCGGGCGATGGTCTTTGCCGATGATGCCGGGATCAACGCGGGTGCGATGACGCAGAAATCGGTGGACAAGGCGCTGGGCGCAATCGCCATTGCCGAGCGGCAGAAACTGCCCTTTATCCACTTGGTGGAAAGTGCCGGCGCCGACCTGATGCGTTACACGGTGGAGCTGTGGGCGCATGGCGGCGGCATGTTTGCAGGGCTGGCGCGGCTGTCGGCGGCGGGCATCCCGGTGATCACGGTGCTGCATGGCGCTTCGACCGCGGGCGGGGCCTATCAGCCTGGGCTGTCGGACTATGTGATCGGGGTCAAGGGCAACGGCATGGCGATGCTGGCGGGTGCGGCGCTGGTGCAGGCCGCGACTGGCGAGGTGGCGCAGGACGCGGATCTTGGCGGCGCAGAGATGCATGCTTCAACCACCGGGCTGGTGGAGTATCTGGCAGAGGATGACGCCCATGGCATCGAGATCGCCCGTGAGGTGGTGGCCGGGTTGGGCTGGACGCCCTGCGCACCCGCACTGCCGGATTATGCCGAGCCGGTGCTGCCGCCGGATCAGATTGCCGGCGTGGTGCCGGTGGATTACCGCAAGCCGTACGATATGCGCGAAGTGGCGGCTCGGATCGCCGACGGATCTGACCTGCGTGAGTTCAAGCCGGGCTTCGGTCCGGCCACGCTGTGCCTGCAGGCACGTATCATGGGGCAGCAGGTCGGCCTCCTTGGCAACAACGGCCCGCTGGATCCGGACGGGGCGGCCAAGGCAACGCATTTCCTGCAGGCAATGGATCAGGCCGGCACGCCAGTGGTTTTTCTGAACAACACCACTGGTTACATGGTCGGGACCGCATCGGAGCGGGCGGGGATGATCAAGCATGGCGCCAAGATGATCCAGGCGGTCACCAACCTGCGGGTGCCCAAGATAGCGCTCTATACCGGGGCCAGCTTTGGGGCAGGGAACTACGGCATGTGCGGCTATGCTTTCGGTGCCGATTTCCTGTTCACCTGGCCCAATGCGATGACCGGTGTGATGGGCGGCGAGCAGGCGGCGCTGACGATGGAGCAGGTTGCCAGGCGCACGGCGGAGCGCAAGGGAGTGGAACCGGACGAAAAGCGGCTCGCAGCGCAGCGCGCCAGGATCACCGCGCATTTCGACGGGCAGTCGGACGCCTTCTATACCTCCGGGCGGGTGCTGGACATGGGGATGATCGATCCGCGCGACACCCGCCGGGTGATCGGCTTCTGTTTGCAAACCTGCCAGGAGGCTCGGGCGCGGGAACTTTACCCGAACAGCTTTGGCGTGGCGCGGATATGACGGGGGCAGGATGAGCAGTTTTGACACGATCCTGGTGGCCAACCGCGGCGAGATCGCGCTGCGGGTAATGCGCACGGCGCGGGCAATGGGGCTGAAAAGCGTTGCGGTTTACACCGATGCGGATGCTGCCAGCCCGCATGCGGATTTTGCCGATATCTCCATCCGCATCGGCGCAGGCCCGGCGGCGGAGAGCTATCTGTCGATAGACAAGGTCATCGCGGCCGCCAAGGAGGCGGGTGCCGGGGCGGTGCATCCGGGTTACGGTTTTTTGTCGGAGAACGCAGATTTGGCCCGTGCTTGTGCGGCCGCCGGGCTGGTCTTCATCGGCCCGTCTCCCGAAGCGATTGCCCTGATGGGAAACAAGGCTGCGGCCAAGCGGAAGATGATTGCGGCAGGTGTTTCTTGCATACCCGGCTATGAGGGCGCGGATCAGGCGGCAGATGTGCTGGCGGCGGAAGCCGCCCGGATCGGCTTTCCGGTGATGATCAAGGCAGCCGCGGGCGGCGGCGGCAAGGGGATGCGGCTGGTGCAGCAGGCGGCGGAGTTCAGCGCTGCGTTGAAGCTGGCCCGCAGCGAGGCGCGGGCGGCTTTCGGCTCCGATGAGATGATCCTGGAAAAGGCCCTGATGCGCCCGCGCCATGTGGAGGTGCAGGTGTTCGGCGACACCCACGGCCAAGTGATCCATCTGGGGGAGCGCGACTGTTCCATTCAGCGCCGCCATCAGAAAGTGGTGGAGGAGGCGCCAAGCCCGGCCGTGGATGATGCCTTGCGCGCCCGGATGGGAGCCGCGGCGGTCAAGGCCGCGCAGGCGATTGGCTATCAAGGGGCAGGCACGGTTGAGTTCCTGCTGGATCAGGGCGGTGATTTCTATTTTCTGGAGATGAACACCCGGCTGCAGGTGGAGCATCCGGTGACCGAGATGATCACTGGGCTGGATCTGGTGGAAATGCAGATCCGGGCGGCCCGGGGCGAGCCCTTGGGGCTAGCGCAGGAGGATGTGCGGATGGCGGGCCACGCCATCGAGGTGCGGCTCTATGCGGAGGATCCGGCGCAAGGCTTTCTGCCGCAGGCCGGGCGGATCGCGCAGTGGCAGCCCCCCAGCGGCTATGGCATCCGGGTTGATGAGGGGATCGCTGCGGGGCAGGAGGTGTCCACTTTCTATGACCCGCTGCTTGCCAAGCTGATTGCGCATGGCCGGACGCGGGAAGAGGCACGGCAGCGGCTGATGGCTGCGCTGCGGGATTGCGTGCTGTTCGGGCCCGCGTGCAACCGGGACTTCCTGCTGGAGGTTCTGGCTCATCCGGAGTTCGCGGCAGGGGAGGCCGCTACTGATTTCATCGCCAACCATTTCCCGGACGGGCTGGAGGCGCCTTTCACCGCCAGTGACATGGCTTTGACGGCAGGGCTGGTCTTCCGCGCGGAACAGCAGCGGTGCGCCGCAGCTGGCGGCGTGGCACCGGAACTGCTGGGCTGGTCGAGCCAGGGCGGCTTGCGGTCCTCTATGCGCCTGGAGTGCGACGGGGAAACCCATGAACTTCAAGTCCTTGAAGAACCGGGGCAGCTGACTGTGGACGGCGGGGACTGGCAATGTCGCGTGACGGGGCAAGGCAGCGGCCTGCGGGTTGACGGCAGGCGGGCGGACCTCAGGTCCTGGGTGATGGACGGCGGCACGCTGCAGGTGGCCACCGGCAAGCGGATATTCGCAATCACCCGCCTGCGGGCGGCAGCTGGTGCAGGTACTGGCAGTCAGGCAGGGCAAGCCGTTGCGCCCATGCACGGGCTGCTCCGGGAGGTTTGTGTTGCCCAAGGCGACAGGATCGCCGCGGGCAGCCGCCTTGCAGTGGTGGAGGCAATGAAGATGCAGCATGAAATCCGGGCGGAGGCGCCGGGCACTGTCGCGGCTGTTACGGTGCGCCCGGGCGTGCAGGTTCAAGCCGGGCAGCTGCTGCTTGAAGTCATCCCGCAGGACGAGGACGCCACGTGACATGGCAGCGGTGAATTTCCGCCCGTCGCTGGTGCATTGAAAATGCCCCGCTCCCGTTGGGCCCGGCGGGCTTCAGGTTTCCGCAGGGGGCCAGCGCCCGCAATACTGCAAAACATCGTTCGGGTACCGGTTGTCCTGGATCTGGAAGTGGGTCAGGCCCGCCAGTTCAAAACCGTGCCGGAGATAAAAGGCAATGGCGCGATTGTTCTGCGGGTTGGCCGCAAGCCACGGTGCGTCCCATGCATTTGAAAGGCAAGTTTGCAGTCCGGCGTCAAGAAGACACCACCCGATGTTTCGCCCCTGATGCCGGGGCTGCACATAGAGTGTCGAAATCTCGGTGCGGGAGGGGCCGCCGGCCGGGCTCGGCCTGCCGTGGCTGATCCGGATGTAACCGTCGATACCTTCCTGGTTTTGAGAAACAATCAGGTGTTCTGCCGGATCTTGCAGGGCTTCTATAAAATGCCCCGGCGTGTAAGTGCCCAGCACCTACTCTGAAAAGCCCCTGTTGATGCCGTTGCGCAAATATGTGCCCAGCCAGACCTCGATGGACAGGGCGGCCAGGCTGGCGCAGTCGTCCTCTGTGGCGGGCCGTAGGGAAGCAGCGGGGAGGGCCGGGGTCATGCTGGCGTTCAATTTCTGGTGTTCAAAATCGGTTTCACAATGCCCGCCACTGTTGCGCGTCCTCTGCACGGCGGTCAATGAAATACCCTCGTCAAGGTTGCTTCACGTGTTTAATAATGCCGCAGCACTGTGCGGGAGGCTCCGATGAACATTCTCTACATCATGTTCGACCAGCTGCGGTTCGACTACCTGAGCTGCGCAGGCCATCCGCATCTGCACACCCCGCATATCGATGGCCTTGCGGCCAAGGGGGTGCGCTTTAGCCGCGCTTATGTGCAGTCGCCCACCTGCGGCTCGTCGCGGATGTCGAGCTATACCGGGCGCTACCCCTCCAGCCACGGGGTGCAGTTCAACAGCTACCCTTTGCGGGTGGGCGAATGGACCATGGGCGATCATCTTCGCAAGGCAGGCATGGGCTGCCACCTGATTGGCAAGACACACATGGTGGCGGACGCCGAAGGAATGCAGAGGCTGGGACTGGCGCCGGACAGCGTGATCGGTGTGCGCCAGTCGGAATGCGGGTTCGACCCCTGGGTCCGCGATGACGGGCTGTGGGCGGAAGGGCCGGACGGGTTCTATGACAGCAAGCGCAGTCCCTATAATGAATACCTGAAGGAGAAGGGCTACCCGGGAGAAAACCCGTGGAACGACTTTGCCAACGCCGGCATGGAGGGCAATGACATCGCCTCCGGCTGGTTCATGGTCAATGCGGACAAGCCTGCCAACATTGCCGAGGAAGACAGCGAAACCCCCTGGCTCACCACCCAGGCGATGGAGTTCATCGCCCAGGCGGAAGGCCCCTGGTGCGCGCATCTGAGCTATATCAAGCCGCATTGGCCGTACATCGTGCCCGCGCCTTACCATGATATGTACGGGCCGCAGCATGTGCTGCCGGCGGTGCGTTCGGAGGCAGAGCGCGAAGGCGCGCATCCGGTCTTCGAAGGCATGATGAAAAACCAGATCGGCAAGACCTTCAGTCGGGACGAGGTGCGGCAGAAGGTGATCCCCGCCTACATGGGGCTGATCAAGCAGGCTGACGACCAGATGGGGCGGCTGTTTGCCTGGCTGGAAGAGACAGGGCGGATGCAGGACACGATGATCGTGGTGACCTCTGACCATGGCGATTACCTGGGCGATCATTGGCTGGGGGAAAAGAACCTGTTCCACGAGCCGTCTATCAAGGTGCCCCTGATCATCTATGATCCGCGCGCGGAGGCCGATGCCACCCGCGGCACCGCCTGCGATGAACTGGTGGAGGCAATCGACCTCCTGCCGACTTTCCTGGAGGCGGCGGGCGGGGAACCGGCGCCGCATATCCTGGAAGGGCGCTCTCTGATGCCGTTCCTGCGCGGGGAAAGCCCGGACTGGCGGGACTTTGTGATTGCAGAGTTCGACTATTCCACCATGCCGCTGTGCGAAAAGCTGGGGCTGGAACCCAAGGACGCGCGTCTTTTCATGGTGACGGACAAACGCTGGAAATTCATGCACGCCGAGGG
Organism: Leisingera sp.; assembly: GCF_982940295.1. NCBI lineage: Bacteria > Pseudomonadati > Pseudomonadota > Alphaproteobacteria > Rhodobacterales > Roseobacteraceae > Leisingera > Leisingera sp. Next base: position 50,621 of record NZ_CEYXRG010000007.1, on the reverse strand, counting down.
CGGGCTGAGGCCGATGCTGTTCGACATGGAGAACGACCCGGAGGAGCTGGTGGACCTGGCCAAGGACGGCAAACATCAGGAGATCATCGGTCTGATGTATGACCGCTTGCTGGAGTGGGGGCTGCGGATGTCCCATCGGATCACCCTGTCCGATGCGCAGATCAAGGCGCGCCGCGGCAAGTCGGGGCGCAAGGGCATCCTGCTCGGGGTCTATGAGCCGGACGAGGCGGCGCCTGAATTGACGGAAAAATACCGGGGCCCGGTACCGCAGTAGCCGCCCTGCCTATTCACCTTTGCAGAAATACTCCGGGGGAGCCCGCAGGGCGGGGGCAGCGCCCCCCTGCCTGCGTTGCCTTGCGGCGGGCGGGCTCTTAGGGTGTCCGGACGGGAAATGCAGGCGGAACAATGGCAGGTCAGACAGAACAGGTTCTGAACGCGATCCTTGAGGATATCGAGTCGGGCCGCCTGGTGCCGGGCGCGCCGCTGGAGGAAAGCGAACTGGTGGAGCGTCATGGCGTTTCCCGCACGCCGGTCCGGGAGGCCTTTATCCAGCTGGAGGCGATCGGGCTGATCAAGCGGCTGCCGCGCAAGGGGGCGGTGCTGTTCAAGCCGACACTGGAAGAGTTTCTGGCGATCCTGGAAGTGCATGCGCGGCTGGAAGGTCAGGCGGCAGCGCTGGCGGCGCGGCGTTTGTCTCCGGCGCAGGCCAGAGAGCTGGAGGCGGCAGTGGCCGCTTGTGAGAAGCATGCTTCGGAGAAGGGCGATGGCGATCCGGCGGGGTACTACCAGCTGAACCTGCGCTTTCATGCCTGTGTGGCTGAAGGCTCGGGCAATCCGTTCCTGGTCGAGATGATCAAGACCAACGCGCGCAAGCTGATGGCCTATTACCGGGCGCGTTACCGGTATCCCGGTGTGATCGCGCAGTCCGCCAGGGAGCACCGCGAGATTGCCGCGCTGATCCTTGCACATGACCGGAAAGGCGCAGAGACGGCGATGATCGCGCATGTTCAGTTTGACCAGGTCACGGTGATGGATCTGCTGGCAGCGCTGGGTTGAAATTGCGGTGAACGGAGCCTGACGGCTCCGTGCCTGCGGCCGAGTATTTGGGCAAAGGTGAAGCCTTAGCGGGCCGCCTGCTCAAAGAATCGCGCGAGGCTTTCCGCAAACACCTGTTGGTCAGCGTGCTCCTTTAGGCTGTCTATGGCGGCAGCATAAGTCTCCGGGCCCAGTTGGTCCCGCATTTCTTCAGTCAGCGCGAGGATAAAGCTGCGGGTCATTTCCGGGTGGTGCTGAGTGGTGAAGATGTGGCGGTCCAAGGTGAAGCCCGTGTTAATGCCGTCCCTTTCACTAAAAGGGGTTGCGCCGTCAGGCAGGGTTCTGACGCACTCGCAGTGGGAGCCGTAAAGCTTCACTTCCTCCGGCAGGGCTGCGGCCCAGTGCGGGCGGTGCAGCAGCCGGTTGCGAGTGAGCCCATGGACCCAGCCATCAGGGTTGCGGTCCAGGCCGCCGCCGAGGGCCTGCGCGATGGCCTGATGGCCAAAGCAGGCGCCGAACAAAGGGAAATGGCGGGCATGCACCTCACGGATCAGCGCCAGAAGCCGGGTCACCCAAGCCGCGCCGGAGCGGACCGAGGCGGGGCTGCCGGTTATCATCGCACCGTCATGCTCAAGCAGGTCCCGTGGAAACTCTCCGTCCTTCACGGCGAATACCGTGGTGCGCCAGTCCAGCCGCGCCATTTGGATCAGGCTGGTGAATTTCTCACCGTCCTTCGGGTGCCTATGAGCAAATTCGCTTTCGTCGGTGTTGGTCATCAGTATGGCCAAATGCATGAGACGGCTCGCAAGATTTCGTTTTACATATTTATGATGGTTATTAATATACATTGAGCCAGCAGGATAGGAAAGCCCGCGATGACAGTTTGGACTCCCACGGATGACGGCTATGCGGATCTGAGCAGCCATGACGCGTTTGCAGATGGCGCGCCGCACAACACCTTTGCCCGGCTCCGGCGCGAGGATCCGCTGCATTGGACAGAATATGCGGGCGGCGAGAACTTCTGGTCGGTGACCCGCTATGAGGACATCACGGTGATGAACAAGAACACCGAAGTGTTCTCGTCGGCGCGTGGGATCCGGATGGAGGATCAGTCCTACGAGGAATACCTGGCGCGGCGCACCTTTCAGGAGACCGACCCGCCGGAGCATTCCAAGGTGCGGATGAAACTGCTGAAGGCATTCTCCAAGACCACAATGGCGCAGTATGAGCAGGATATCCGCGACTTGTGCGCGGATATTCTGGATCAAGCGCTGGCCAAGGGAGAGTTTGACGCCACCAAGGAGATCGCCCGCCAGCTGCCGATGCGGATGCTGGGCCGCGTTGTGGGCCTGCCGGAGGCGGACCTGCCCTGGCTGGTGGAGAAGGGTGATGCGCTGATTGCCAACACGGACCCGGATTTCACCTCCCATGTGCTCGACAAGATGCAGACGGATGAGTTCCGGATGATGCCCTTCAACTCGCCCGCCGGGGCGGAGCTGTATGTCTATGCCAAGGAGCTGATGGAAGAGAAGGCGCGCAAGGGCGATACCTCGGGCGTGCTGAACCTGATCCTTGAGCCGGCCAAGGACGGCTCGGTCATTACCGAGACCGAGTTCCGCAATTTCTTTTGCCTGCTGGTGGCGGCAGGTAACGACACCACGCGGTATTCGATTGCCGCGGGCATCCAGGCAATGTGCCACCAGCCGGAGCTGCTGCCGCAGATGCAGGCGGGCGGTACGGTCTGGGACACTGCCGCGGATGAGATCATCCGCTGGGCGACGCCCGCGCTCTACTTTCGGCGCACCGCGACGCGGGATCATGAAATGCACGGCAAGACCATCCGCGCGGGCGACAAGGTTCTGTACTGGTTCGTCTCGGCCAACCGGGACGAGGCGCATTTCGGTGATCCATTTCACGTGAATCTGCACCGCAGCCCGAACCGGCATCTGTCGTTCGGGCAGTTCGGCCCGCATGTCTGCCTGGGCATGTGGCTGGCACGGCTGGAGGTCACGGTGCTGTTTCAAGAACTCGCCAAGCGCATTAGGCGTATCGAGGCCGCCGGGCCGAATAAGTTTCTGCGCTCGAACTTCGTCGGCGGCATCAAGGAGTTGCCGGTCAGGGTGCAGGCTGCGTAGCGGCTGGGCCTCCCCGCAGGAAAGACTCTGCGAAAACCGCTAAATATGTTAAGCAATAGAGCACGGGAAGCCGCTGCCGAAGACTGTCCAGCAGGGAAGGACCTTGAGCCATGAAGACCCGCTTGCGTGCGATGTTCTGTGACCACCTCAGCATCATGCGGGGGAAGTATCTGCCCAACTCCAAGATCGGCGACGGCACCACGCGTTTTTGCCGGTCGGTCTTTGGCACCCATTACGACAAGGACCTGCTGGATGCGCCGGGCGCGATGGTGAAACAGGGGCTGCCGGATATGGAGCTGAGATGGCTGCATGATGATATCCGCGACAGCTGGCATGCCTCGACCCAGGTGGTGCTGGGTGACCTTTATGACGACGAGGGCGAGCCGCTGGCGCTATGCCCGCGCCGGGCTCTGAAGCGGGCGGTCGCGGACTGGCAGAAGCACGGGCTGACGCCAAAGGTCGGGATTGAACTGGAGGCCTTTGCCCTGCAGGCGGACGACCGGGGTCGGCTAATGCCCTACGATGCGCCTGGTGGTGTTGTGTACGGAACCGGACCTTTTGCCGACCCCTTGCGCTTCAACGACCGGATCTGGGCGATGGCGGATGACATGGGCTTCTCGCTCGACATGATCACCGCAGAATTCGACAGCCCGCAGTTCGAATACACGCTGACCTTCGATGACGCGGTGAAGGCGGTGGATGACATCGTTCTGTTCCGCCTGATGGCGCGGGAGGTGGCGCTGGAATACGGCATCGTGCTGACGTTCATGCCGAAACCGGTGGCTGAGGCCGGAGGATCGGGGATGCATATCAACTTCTCATTTCTGGACGAGGCGGGCGGCAATGCGCTGTCTGCGGGGCCGCGGGGCGGGCCGGAGCATATGAACGATCTGGCGCGCGGCTGCCTGGCGGGGCTTTTGCATCACCACAAGGGGCTGGCGGGGCTGATTGCGCCCACCGCCAACAGCTATATGCGGCTGCAGCCGGGGTCGCTGTCGGGCTACTGGCGCAACTGGGGCGGCGACCACCGCAACGTGACGACGCGGATCAGTTCCGAAGGCGGTGCCAAGGCGCGGCTGGAGCACCGGACGGCGGATGCTTCGGCCAATCCCTACACGGCGGTGGCGTCGGTGCTGCAGGCCGCGCGGCTGGGGGTGGAGAACGGCCACCAGCTGCCGCCGATGGAGACCGGCGACGGGTTCGACCGCACCGATGCGCGCGAGGGCACGGCGGTGGACCTCAAGGGAGCGATGAATGATCTGGAACGGGACACCGCATTGGCAGAGGCCGTTGGCGCGGAACTGGTCGCCAACCACGTCTTCATGAAACGCAAGGAAGTGCGCAAGACCCGAGATCTGGAAGGCGACGGCATGCGCGATTTCTACGTGCATTTCATTTGACGCGCTCAACGCTGTCTATGTGAGGCCCGCGCGGGCAGGGAAATCCGGTTCGGTGCAAGGAGTCCGAAGTGCCCTGCCGGATCTGGCGGAAAGCGGCGGAGGACAAGCTGCCTCGATTGCGGCCCGAAAATAGCCCGGCCCCGGACGGCCTGTCTGCGGAGGCCTCTGAAGCAAAGGTCTCAGTGGCTTCCGAAGGTTATGCAACACGCGCCGCTGCGGCAGCTGCGCCTGTTTCCGTATCGCGCCACCGCGCCGCGTCAGCGCCTCCGCCGGAGGCGCGGGCCCGAAGCATGTGCTTCGGGCCCGCCATGGCATCTGGTGGCGCCCGGACCTGCCGGCCCGGGCGCGGGCGGTGTTTGCAGCTGCCGTCAGCTCACCGCCGCAAAGCCTGCATCCAGGGCAGAGAGGATGGTGTCCGCCTCTGCCTCGTTCAGCACCAGCGGCGGCGACAGGATGATGTTGGGGCCGGAGACCCGCACCATGGCACCGGCCTCATAAGCTGTTTCCTGCAGCTTGCCGATGGTCTTCTTGTCCACCGCGGCCTTTGTGGTGCGGTCGGACACCAGTTCCAGCGCGCACATCAGGCCGTGGCCGCCGCGCACGTCACCGATGAGATCGTACTTCTGCTGCAGCGCCAGCAGGCCCTGGTGGATTTGGGTGCCGCGGGCGGCGGCGTTTTCCGGAACGTTCAGGCGCAGGGTTTCCGCAAGGCAGGCGAGGGCTGCAGCCGCGCCGACAGGGTGGCCGGAGTAAGTATAGCCATGTCCAATGGCCGCCTTGCCGGTGGCATCCTTCTCGAAGGTCTCTGTCATATGGTCCGCGATCATCACAGCGCCAAATGGGAAGTACCCGTTGGTGATCGCCTTGGCGGTTGCCATCATGTCGGGCTGCACGCCCCAGTGGCGCGAGCCGCTCCATGAGCCGGTGCGGCCGAAGGCGGTGATCACCTCATCCGCAATCAGCAGAATGCCGTGTTTCGAGCAGATCTCACGCACGCCGGGCATGAAGCTCTTGTGCGGCGGGATCACCCCGCCTGCGCCCAGGATGGGTTCCATGATGAAGGCGGCAATGGTGCCCGCGCCCTGAAAGGCGATCTCATCCTCCAGCGCCTGCAAGCAGAGTTGGGCCAGCCGCTCCGGATCGGTCTCGTTGAACGGGTTGCGGTAGGTGTAGGGTGCCGGGATGTGGTGGCAGCCGGGCAGCAGCGGCTCATACTGGGTTCGGAAATTGGCGTTGCCGTTCACCGAGGCGCCGCCCATGTGGGTGCCATGGTAGCCCTTCTTGAGGCTCAGGAACTTGGTGCGGCCCTCTTGGCCGCGGATCTTGTGGAATTGGCGGGCCAGGCGCAGGGCGGTTTCCACCGAATCTGAGCCGCCTGAGGTGAAGAAGGCACGGGTGAGACCGTCGGGCGCAAAGAACTTGCGCAGTTCCTCGGCCAGCTGGATCACCTGATCGTTGGTGGTGCCGCGGAAGGTGGAGTAGTAGGGCAGCACATCCAGCTGAGCGGCGATTGCGTCCTTTACCGGCTGGCAGGAGAAGCCGAGGTTCACGTTCCACAAGCCGCCGACCGCATCGACCACCTCGTGCCCGTCGATGTCGGTGATCTTCACCCCCTGGGCGGAGGTGATGATCGCGGGCGGGTTGGCCAGGCTGTCGCCGGGATGGGCCATCGGGTGCCAGAGGGATTTGGCGTTGTGTTCCTTCAAAAAGTTGGAGTCTTTCATGGGGGCAGCTCCTGGATGCGGCCCGTTCAGGGCCGGTAAAAGTTCAAGCGGTTTCTTCCTGCGGGTAGTCCGCGGGGGCAGAACCGCCGATGCGATGGGTGAGTGTGGCGCCCGCGCGGCGCAGGGCCGCCGGGATCAGCTGTTTCTGCTCCGCCGTCATGCGGGAAACCGGCGCGGCCACGGCCAGCGCGCCGATCACCTGGCGGTCCGAGCCAAAGACCGGAACCGCGTGGGAGTGCACGTCGGCCTCAAACCCGCCGATCGACTGGGCCAGGCCGGTGGCCCGCACCTCCGTCAGCTGGGCGCGGATTTCCTTCGGGTCGGTGATGGTCTCGGGTGTGTGGATCTTCAGCGGTTGTGCCAGCGCGTCCTCAACGAAGCCGGGATCGGCGAAGGCCAGCACGGCCAACCCTGAGCTGGTGCCGTGGAAAGTCAGCACCTCGGCGTCCTCCATCATAACCTTGGTGGCGTGGCGCGGCGAATAAGCATGCGACAGCGAGTTCAGCTGACTGCCTTGCAGCAGCGACAGGTGGGTCGTTTCACCAGTCTCGTCGCTCAGGTCGCGCAGCACACGGCGCGAGACCGACAGGATCGGCACCGCCGCCTCGCGCAAGGCGGCCAGCCGCAGAACCTGCGGGCCGAGCCGGTACATGCGGTCGCCGTCGGTTTGCTCAACAAAGCCCGATTCCTGCAGCTCGCTCATCAGCCGGTAGACGGTTGCCTTATTCATGCCCGACAGGCGTGTGAGGTCGCTGAGCCCGATTCCGGTCCGGCCGTGGTTGAAATGCGTCAGTAATGACAAGGCTTTGGATACCGTTCCCATGCGCTTGCCCAATCTCCCTGGTTGGTCTTGGCGGGCGGTGCCTTCTGAAAAAGACGCACCCGTGATGCAATTTTGTTGACAGATAAGCGGGCGGCCTGTCAATCTAAATTCAAACCAACGGTTCGCATAATGAACCATGTAAGGTGATTGGTGCCAAACTGGGAGGAAAGCCATGAAACTCAAAACCCTCATGAAAGGGGCGGCCGCAGCGGCGGTGCTGGGGCTGGGCGCGGTTGCAGCGCAGGCCGAATATCCGGAGAAACCGGTGAACTTCATCGTGCCGTGGCCGCCGGGTGATCTGGAGGACGTGCTGACCCGGATGATTGCCGAGGATTTTCAGAACGAATACGGCGTTGCGGCAGCGGTGGTGAACAAGCCGGGCGGCGGCGGCGGGCCGTTTCCTGGAGCAATCGAAGTCGCCAATGCGCCGGCGGATGGCTACACCATCGGCTCCTTCGTGATCGGGGTGCCGGTGATGGGCCACCAGATCGACATTCCGCCGCTGACGCCTGAGAAATTCGACCCGCTCGGGATCTTTCTGACATATCCCTTTGTAATCGCCGCCTCAGGCGATGCGCCTTACAGCTCGATGGAGGAGCTGGCGGCCTATGCCAAGGAAAACGACGTGGCATTGGGCCACTTTGGCGACGTGCTGACTCCGACCCAAGTGACCAAGGCCTATGCCAAGAACGCGGGCTTTGAGTGGGGTTCGGACGCTGCATTTGACGCGCTGGACTGCAATACGCTGGCCTCTGGCGATGCGGATGTGATCAACACCACGCTGCAGCTGGTGCTGCCCTGCCTGGATCAGATCAAGGTGCTGGTCTCGATCACCGACGAACGCATCCCGCTGGCCCCCGACGCTCCGACTATCGGCGAGCTGGACGAGAGCCTGAACATCGCCCTGTGGAACGGTCTGTTCGTGACCAAGGACACCCCGCAGGATGTGCGGGATAAGATCATCGCGGTCGCCGAGAAAACGGTGATGAGCGAGCGTGCTCAGAATGTCGCCAAGGAAACCGGCGCGCTGGTCTATTGGCAGGGCGCCGATGACAGTGCGGCGCGGGTTGCAAACGACATCGACACGATGGCCCGCATCGGCGGCCTGCTGTCGGAATAATCCTCCCCCCGCACCGGGGTCCTGATCGGCCCTGGTGCCCTCATCCCCGTACGGACAAAGTACTCCTCTGATGCCTTCGGAACGTGAACGCCGCTTTGCTGGACCCAGGCGCGGACAGCTTGTCTTTGCCTTGGCTATGGTCGGCGCAGCACTGCTGCTGCTGGTCCTGATCACGGATCAGACCGCCTGGGTCAAGAAGACCAAACTGTTTGCCCAGCCCCGCTTCTGGCCTGCCGTAGCCATTGGTGGCATGGTGCTGCTCGGCGGCTTGCATCTCTACAAACTGCCCTGGCGGCGGGTCAGCCGCTATGACCTGTGGGAGGTCAAGCGCTGGGGGCAGGTGTTTGAATTTGCCGGCTGGTTCATGGGCTACGTCATGCTGGTGCCGGTCATCGGCTATCTGCCCGTGACGCTGGTGTTTGTGCCGCTGCTGAGCTGGCGGATGGGCTACCGCAGCCCTTTCATGCTGTGGACAAGCGCGGTGTTTGCGGTGGTGGTGGTGGTGCTGTTCAAGGCCTTACTGTCGGTGAAAATCCCGGGCGCGCTGATCTATGAGTATCTGCCGGGATCGTTGCGCAGCTTCTTCATTCTCTATCTCTGAGCCCCGTCATGGACCTGATCCTCTCTGCAATAGACATCCTGATGCGCTGGGACGTGGCGCTGGCGCTGCTGGCAGGCTCGGTCGGCGGCGTGCTGATCGGGGCGATCCCCGGTGTTGGCCCGGCGGTAGCGATTGCGATCCTGCTGCCCGCGACCTTCTCAATGGATCCGATTGTCGGCTTGACCGTGCTGCTGGGCATCTACGGCTCCTCAATGTACGGAGGTGCGATCCCGGCGATCCTGATAAACACGCCCGGCACCGCGGTTAATGCGCTGACCACCTATGACGGCTATCCGATGACCGCGCGGGGAGAGCCCCGGCGCGCGCTTAGCCTGGCCTATTCCGCCAGCTTCTTTGGCGGCATCTTCTCGGTGATCTGCCTGATCCTGTTCGCGCCGGTCCTGGCCAAGATCGCGCCAATGTTCGGCTCCCGCGAGATATTCATGGCGGCGTTGCTGGGCCTCATTCTGGTGGTGGTCGCCCACCGCGGGCAGGCGCTGATTGCAGGCACCTTGGCCTGTTTCGGAATTTTCCTGCAGACCATCGGGCTGGAACCGGTGAAATACACCCAGCGCTACACCTTCGGGCAGGATTTCCTAGGTGGCGGCATCAACCTGATTGTCGTCGTGCTGGGCCTGTTTGCGATCTCGCAGGCTTTCGTGCTGCTGACGGACGAAGACGAGAAGGTGCGCATGACCCGCCTGCGCGGCGGCATGTTCCAGGGCCTGCGCGAGCTGGCGCGCCATCCGCGGGTGGCCGGGGTCTCTGCCACCTTCGGCGTGCTGATGGGAATGATCCCCGGCGTGGGCGAGTTTACCGCGCAGTTCATGTCCTACACCTATGCCCAGAAAACCTCGAAACGGCCGCAGGACTTCGGCAGTGGCTCTTCCGAGGGGCTGATCGCGGCGGAGACCGCCAACAATGCGGTCCCTGCGGCTGCCATGGTGCCTCTGCTGGCGCTGGGTATCCCGGGCGAGGCGCTGACGGCGATGATGCTGTCGGTGTTTTACGTTCACAACGTGGTGCCGGGGCCGGGGCTGTTTCAGAACGACATGGATTTCGTCGTCGCTCTCTACCTGGCGCTGCTGGTGCTGAATGTCCTGGTCCTTGCTTTCTTGCTCTTTGCTACCAAGTCGCTGATCCAGGTGGTGCGCATCCCAAACCGGTTCCTTGGCGTCTGTATCCTGACGCTCAGCTTCGTCGGGGTTTACTCCCTGCGCAACTCCGCCACCGACTGCGTGATGGCGGCGGGCTTTGGCATCCTCGGCTTTATCCTTAAGCGCCTGTCGCTGCCCTCGGTGCCGATCATCCTGGGCATGGTGCTGGGCGGCATCATGGAGGTGAAACTGCGCGCGGGCATGGCAAGGGTGAAGGAACCCCTCGATTTCATTGACCGCCCGGTGGCGTTTATCCTGTTTCTACTCATCATCATCGTTCTGGCGGTCCACACCCTGCGGGTGCTGAAGGACCGGAAGGAACTGAAGGAGGCCGAATGGCAGACCAATCGCGCATCGACAAGCTTCGGCAGCTTGATGTGGCGCCGCAGAAACTCTTTCTTGAAGGATCATGGCAAGAAGGTACGGGCCAGACACTCGAAGTTGCTTCGCCGGTTGACGGATCTGTTCTGACGACGCTGGCAGGCGCTTCTGCCACGGACGTCGAAAACGCTGTCGCTTCGGCGCGGCGGGCATTTGAGGACCGCCGCTGGGCGGGACAGAGCCCCGCCGCCCGCAAGCAGGTGCTGCATCGGATCGCCGACCGGATCGCGGCCGAGGCGGTGGAGCTGGCCGTGCTGGGCGTGCGCGACAACGGCACAGAGTTCAATATGGCGCTGAAGGCCGAGCCGGGATCGGCTGCTGGCACCTTCCGTTACTACGCCGAGGCGCTGGACAAGGTGGCGGGCGAGGTCGCGCCGACCGCGCCGGACGTGCTGGGGCTTGTGCACCGGATGCCGGTAGGCGTGGTGGGGGCCATCGTGCCCTGGAACTTCCCGCTGATGATCGGCGCCTGGAAGCTGGCGCCGGCCTTGGCGATGGGCAATTCGGTGGTGCTGAAACCGGCGGAAACCGCCTCCCTGTCTTTGCTTAGGCTGGCCGAGATCTGCTCCGAATGCGGTCTGCCGGACGGGGTGCTGAACGTGGTAACCGGCTCCGGCACGGAAACCGGCGCGGCGCTGGCGGCGTCAAGCGGCGTAGATGTGCTGGCCTTCACCGGCTCCGGCGCGACGGGCCGGAAGCTCCTCGAAGCTTCGGCGCGGTCGAACCTCAAGCGGTGTTATCTGGAGCTGGGCGGCAAGTCCCCCAACATCGTTTTTGCGGATGCACCGAACCTCGCGAAGGCGGCGAAAGTTTCTGCGGCAGGGATCTTCCGCAACTCCGGACAGGTTTGCATTGCCGGCTCCCGGCTGCTGGTGGAGGCGTCGATCCACGATGAGTTCGTCGCAATGCTGAAGGCCGAGGCGGAGGCGCTGCGGGTGGGCGACCCGCTGGATCTGGACACCCAGATCGGGGCAGTGAACTCCGAGGATCAGCTGCGCCGAAACCTGTCCTTCATGGACATGGCGCGGGCCGAGGGCGGGCAGGTGGTGACTGGCGGGGCGCGCATACTGGAAGAGACCGGCGGCACCTATATGGCGCCGGCCATCGTCACCCGCGTCGCGCGCGACCACGCGCTGTTCCAGCGGGAGGTGTTCGGTCCGGTGCTGGCAGTCACCAAATTCGAAACCGAAGAGGAGGCGCTGAGCCTGGCTAATGCTACCGCTTACGGCCTGGCGGCCGGGGTCTGGACGGAAAACCTGTCCCGGGCGCACCGGATGGTCGCAGGTATCCGTGCCGGGATGGTGCATGTGAACACCTATGGCGGCGCCGACAATACGGTGCCCTTGGGCGGGGTCGGGCAGTCCGGCAACGGACATGACAAGTCGATGCACGCGCTGGACAAATACACCGATCTGAAGACCGCATGGATTCAGCTGTGATGCAGGTTTTGCCGGGGCAAAACCTGCAGCCTCCGGCGGGAGTATTGGGGAAAGATGAAGGGGCGGCCTCGCTGCACAGAGCAGGCCGGAGGGAGGACGGGATATGACGGTCAAAACGATCCTGGTTGCCGGGACATATGACACCAAGGACGATGAACTGGGATATCTGGCGGAGGTCATCCGCGGGCAGGGCGGCAAGGTATTGACGATGGATGTGAGCGTGCTGGGTGACCCCGCCGACCCCGCGGATGTCAGCAAGCATGCAGTGGCAGAGGCCGGCGGCAGCTCGATCAAGGCGGCGATTGCCTCCGGTGATGAAAATACCGCCATGCAGATCATGGGCGCGGGGGCTTCGGCCAAGGCGCAGGAGCTGTACCGGGCGGGGCGCATCGACGGGGTGATCGTGCTGGGCGGCACCATGGGCACCGATCTGGCGCTGGACTTGTGTGCGGCGCTGCCTGTTGGGGTGCCGAAGTACATCGTCTCCACCGTAGCCTTCTCGCCGCTGATGCCGCCTGAGCGGATTCCGGCGGATGTGCAGATGATCCTCTGGGCGGGCGGGCTGTATGGCCTGAATTCGATCTGCAAGGCGTCGCTCAGCCAGGCCGCGGGCGCGGTGCTGGGCGCGGCACGGGCGGTGGAGCCGCCCAAGCGGGAACGGCCGCTGATCGGCATGACATCGTTCGGTAAGACTGTGCTGCGCTATATGGTGACGCTGAAACCGGCGCTGGAGGCGCGCGGGTTTGAGGTCGCCGTGTTTCACGCCACCGGAATGGGCGGGCGGGCATTTGAGAGCCTGGCGGCGGAGGGCGCCTTTGCTGCGGTGATGGATTTCGCGCCGCAGGAGGTCTCGAACCACCTGTTCGGCGGGTTGTCGGCAGGAGCGGACCGGATGACCAATGCAGGCCGCGCCGGCACACCGCAGCTGGTCGCGCCGGGCTGCTATGATCTGGTGGATTTCGTCGGCTGGCAGGCAACGCCCGCGCAGCTGAAGGGGCGGGAGACCCATGCTCATAATCGTTTGCTGACCTCTGCCTTGCTGGAAGCGGGCGAGCGTCGGCAGGTGGCGCAGGCTGTCTGCGGCAAGCTGGCGGCGGCCCAGGCGCCGGTGGCGGTGCTGCTGCCTGCCGGCGGCTGCAACGAATGGGACCGCCCCGGCGCGCCGCTGCACGACGCGGCGGGGCTGGCGGCCTTTTGTGATGAGATGCGGCGTAGCTGCCCGGAAAACGCCAGCCTGCATGAACTGGATTGCCATATCAACGACGCAGCGTTTGCGGACAAAGCACTGGAGATTCTCGACTCTTGGATCGCCAGCGGCATTGTGAAAGGCGGCTGAGCCGTCAGCCGCACTGTCCGGAGGCGCAGTCTCTGGCTGACGTGTTTCAAGAAGTTTGATTTTTACCTGCGTTCTGTTACGTAACTCCGGCAGCGCAGCGGCTGCGGCCCGGTGCATTGTGACGCGGGGTCCGTGGGCGCGCGGCGGATTTTGGGGCTTGGCGCGAAGACGGCCGCCGTGCCTAATCAGTTGGGGCGCGGGTCTGCATCATCGGCCCCCGCAGGAGAGAGGAAGACCGGATGAGTGAAGCCATTGCATATGAGCGCGTGGGCGATATCGCCGTTCTGAAGGCGCAGAACCCGCCGGTGAACGCGCTGGGCGTGGATGTGCGCAAGGGGCTGCTGGCCGGGATCGAACGCGCCGAAAGCGAAGGTGCCAAGGCGGTTCTGATCTATGGCGAGGGCAAGACCTATTTTGCAGGCGCCGACATCCGGGAATTCGGCAAGCCGCCGCAGGAGCCCTGGCTGCCCGGGCTGTGCAGCCGGATCGAGGCCACGCCGCTGATCGTGGTCTCTGCCATGCATGGCACCGCGCTGGGCGGCGGGCTGGAAGTTGCCTTGTCCTCGCATTACCGGATCGCGGTGCCCTCGGCCAAGATGGGGCTGCCGGAAGTGAACCTGGGCATTCTGCCCGGCGCTGGCGGCACCCAGCGGCTGCCGCGGGTGGCCGGAACCGAAGCTGCGCTGGAGATGATCACCACCGGCCGCCACATCAGCGCGGCGGAAGCGCTGGAGAAGGGCATCATCGACCGGATCGAAGAGGGCGAGCCGCGGGAGATCGGCCTTGCATATGCGCAGGAGCTGCTGGAGCAGGGCGCACCGCGCCGGGCCGTGGGTGAAATGCCCGCTCCGGAAGCGGTTGATTTCGATGCTGTTTATAACGCCACGCTGAAGAAGGGCCGTGGCCAGCTGTCGCCTGCGGTTGCGGTGCGCGCGGTGCAGGCAGCGGCTGAGGCGGAGAGCTTTGAGGCCGGGCTGAAGCGTGAGCGCGAGCTGTTCATGGAGCTGATGGACTCCGATCAGCGGCAGGGTTTGATCCACGCCTTCTTCTCGGAACGTGCGGTCAGCAAGCTGCCGGAACTGGAGGGCGTTGCGCCCCGCGACGTGGCTTCAATGGGGGTGATCGGCGGCGGCACCATGGGGGCGGGCATCGCCACCGCGGCGCTGCTGGCGGAGCTGCCGGTGGTGCTGATCGAAATGACGGACGAGGCCGTGACGGCGGCGCGCGGCCGGATCGAGGGCAACCTGAAAGGCGCCCTTAAACGCGGTAAGATCAGCCAGGCGCAGTACGATCAGTTGACTGGCGAGGCGCTGACAGTGGCGACGGATTACGCCGCGCTGTCCGAGGTAGACCTGGTGGTCGAAGCGGTGTTCGAGGACATGGGCGTCAAGCGCGAGGTTTTCGGCAAGCTCGACGCCCATTGCAAGGCCGGTGCGGTGCTGGCGACGAACACCTCCTACTTGGACGTGGACGAGATCGCCGCGGCGACCTCCCGTCCGCAGGATGTGATAGGGCTGCATTTCTTCTCGCCCGCGCATGTAATGAAGCTGCTGGAAGTCGTCGTGGCGGAGAAAACCGCGCCAGAGGTTCTGGCCACCGGGTTCGCGCTGGGCAAACGGTTGAAGAAAGTCGCGGTCCGCTCCGGCATCTGTGACGGGTTCATCGGCAACCGGATCATGAATGCCTACCGCAAGGCGGCGGAATACGTGGTGCTGGACGGCGCCTCACCCTATCAAGTGGACAATGTGGTGACCGGTTTCGGCTTCCCGATGGGGCCGTTTGCCATGGGCGATCTGGCGGGACTCGACATCAACTGGGCCGCCCGCAAGCGCCGCGCGCCCACCCGCGACCCGCGCGAACGGGTGCCTCGGTTCTATGAGATGCTGTGCGAAGGCGGTGACTTCGGTCAGAAGACCGGCAAGGGCTTTTATGTCTACGAAGAGGGCCGGCGCGGCGGCGTGCCGAATCCGGAGGTGGCGGAGCTGATTTCCAAGGATCAGGAGCAGCAGGGGGTCACTCCGCGGGAGTTCTCTGATGCAGAGGTGCTGCGCCGCTACATGTGCGCCATGGTCAATGAGGCGGCCAAGGTGGTGGGCGAGGGCATCGCCCGCCGTCCGCTGGACGTGGATATGGTGATGCTGTTCGGCTATGGCTTCCCGCGGTTCTGGGGCGGGCCGCTGAAATGGGCCGATCTGCAAGGGCTGGATGGAATCCTTGCCGACATCAGGTCCTATGCGGAAGAGGATGATTTCTTTTGGCAGCCCGCGCCGCTGCTGGAGCAGCTGGTGGCAGAAGGCAAGACCTTCGACTCACTGAACAAAGGCAGCTGAGCAGGCGGGCGGGCGCCCTTCCGGCCCGTCGAGGGCCATCAGGGCGCGGCCCGGCTTTGCCGGGCGGGGCGCGCAAACGCTGGCCGTATCACGAAAAAGCGCCGCGCGGAACGCGCGGCGCCAGGCCCAACAAGAGCGGCGCATAATTGATGCGCTTGGCGATTGGCGGGAGTGCCCCGTGCTTTACACCCACGTGCCTTTTGTGGCGGCACGGATCTTGCTGATATTCTCTCCATAGACCTCAGGGGTGTTGACCGAGCCGCCCTTGAAGACGGCGGAACCCGCGACCAGCACGTCAGCGCCGGCTTCGGCCACCAGCGGCGCGGTGGTCGGATCGACGCCGCCGTCGATCTCGATATGCACCGGGCGGTCGCCGATCATCGCGCGCAGACGGCGGATCTTGGCGGTCATGTCGATGAATTTCTGGCCGCCGAAGCCCGGGTTCACGGTCATCACGCAGACCAGATCAGTGAGGTCCAGGAGGTGCTCCACCGCTTCTGCCGGGGTGCCGGGGTTCAGCGCCACACCGGCCTTCATGCCAGCGCCGCGGATCGCTTGCAGGGTGCGGTGGATGTGGGGGCCCGCCTCGAAATGCGCGGTCAGCACATCGGCGCCGGCATCTGCGTAGGCGTCGATGTAGGGATCCACCGGCGCGATCATCAGGTGCACGTCCATCACCGTCTTTACGTGCGGGCGAAATGCTTTCACCGCCTGCGGTCCAAAGGTGAGGTTCGGCACGAAATGCCCGTCCATCACATCCACATGCACCCAGTCGGCGCCCTGCGCTTCGATGGCCCGGATCTCCTGGCCGAAGTTGGCGAAATCAGCAGACAGGATGGAGGGCGCGATCTTGATGTTGCGGTCAAAGGACATCTGGCAGCTTCCTTTTGCAAAGGGAATTGAGGAGTCGAAGGGCATATAGCCTCTGCAGCCCCGCCTGGACAGGGGCAGAATGCCGGCAAGGCCGGTTTCGCGGTGCGCAACGCCCGCGGGTTGCGCCGGGCCGCGTTACAAAACTTTCACGGCAGTGACACATGAGGTTTGAGCGGAGGCACTAGGCAATCCCCGAACGAGAAGGGAGCGCCACCCGTGCTGCGCATAGAAAAACTGACCAAGAAGTTCGGCGACAAGACCGCAGTGGACGCGGCCTCGCTGGACATCGACAAGCCGTGCATGATTGGCATCATCGGCCGCTCCGGCGCGGGCAAATCGACGCTGCTGCGGATGCTGAACCGGCTGGAAAACGCAAGCGAAGGCCGCATTCTGTTTGAGGGCCGCGAAATCACCGGGCTGAAGGGCCGGGACAAGCGCGCCTGGCAGTCCGACTGCGCGATGATCTTTCAGCAGTTCAACCTGGTGCCGCGGATGGACGTGGTGTCGAACGTCCTGCATGGCACGCTGAACCGCCGCAATGCGATGGCGACGCTGTTCAACCTCTATCCGATGGATGACATTCACCAGGCGATCGACATCCTGGACCGCTTGGGCATCGCTGAGCATGCCGCCAAGCGGGCCGAAGCGCTGTCAGGCGGGCAGCAGCAGCGGGTGGCGATCGCCCGCGCGCTGATGCAGGACCCCAGGATCATCCTGGCGGACGAGCCGATTGCATCGCTCGATCCGATGAACGCCCAGACCGTGATGGAGGCGCTGCGCCGCATTCACGAAGAAGACGGGCGCACCGTCATTGCCAACCTGCACACGCTGGACACCGCGCGCCGCTATTGCGACCGGGTGGTTGGCATGCGCGACGGGCGCATTGTGTTCGACGGGCTGCCGGAACAACTGACCACGGGCGTGGCCCGCGAAATCTATGGCGCCGGAGCGGATTTCTCCGAGGCCGCCACTTCGACCGAGATCGAGACGCTGGAAAAGACGGACGCCATGCGCGCCGCCATTCCCGCCGAGTAACCCCGAACCGTTTTCATCGACCCGGGGGCTGCTCCTCCGGGAACAGACCAACCGGAGAGACACGAGATGAAAAAGCTGATTGCTGCCGTTCTGGCAACCACCGCGCTGACCGCCCCCGTTGCGGCAGAGGAAATCAAGGAATTCCGTATCGGCATCCTGGGTGGCGAGAACGCTCAGGACCGCCTGAACAACAACGAATGCCTGCGCGAGTACACCGAGAAGGAACTCGGCGTCGAAACCAAGCTGTTTGCCCCTGCCGACTATAATGGCGTGATCCAGGGCCTGCTGGGCGGCACCATCGACATGGCCTGGCTGGGCGCCTCCGGGTATGCCAAGCCCTCCCTGTCCGATCCCGAAGCGGTTGAGCCGGTTCTGGTCAAGGTGAACACCGACGGCGGCTACGGCTACTACTCGGTCGGCTTTGCCCGCAAAGACAGCGGCATCACCTCGCTGGAAGACCTGAAGGGCAAAACCTTCGGCTTTGGCGATCCGAACTCCACCTCCGGCTACCTGATCCCGTCGATCGAGATCCCGAACAAGATCAATGCCAGCATGGACTCCGGCGACTACTTTGGCGAAGTGAAATTCACCGGCGGCCATGAACAGACCATCGTCGCGGTTGCCAATGGCGACGTGGACGGCGGTGTGACCTGGGCCGACGGCCTGGGCGAATGGGAAGACGGCTACCAGTCGGGTGCGCTGCGCCGTGCGGTTGACGCTGGCCTGGTCGATATGAACGACATGGTGGAAATCTGGAAATCCGCCCCGATCCCGGAAGGCCCGGTGGTTTTGCGCAAGGCCCTGCCGGCGGACGTCAAAGCCAAGATGACCGCGCTGATGGACAACCTCAGCGAGATCGACCGCGACTGCTTCTACGGTGTCGCAGCCGGCGAGGCCAAGAGCTTCGACCCGATCACCCATGATGCGTATGAGGTGATCATCGAAGCCCGCAAGCTGAAGTCCCAGTAATTTCAGTCCGCGCTCTGCGGGGTTCCGGCTTGCCCGGGCCCCGCAATTTCCTTGATGGCCGCTGGATTGGCCATCCATTGAAGACCAGGATCCCTAAATGGCAGATTTGACAGCCGCCCGGCCGGGCATCGAGGATATCCGGCAGCAATACACCGCCCATACTCAGCGCAAGAGACTGTATGGCGGCATTCTTCTCGCGGTTTTTGTGGCGCTGATGGCAGCGGGGTTCCGCACTGCAGACAGCCGCAATGCAGGTTCTTTTGCCGACGGGTTCACACGCATTTTCGACTACCCGACCGAAGTGCTGGCGGAAGCAACGGAGAAGGCCGCGCAGCTGCCCGGGCATCTGGTGCATTTCTTTCCCGCGCTGGTGGAGACGCTGAACATTGCCGCCGCCTCGACCCTGGTGGGGACCGTGTTCGGCACCCTGCTGTCGCTGCTGGCAACCCGTGGCATGTCGCCTTGGCCTGCGCTGATCCCGCTGTTCCGGCGTATCAGCGACATCTGCCGGGCGATCCCGGAAATTGTCATCGCGCTGGTGCTGATCTTTGTGCTGGGCGGCGGGCCGGTGCCTGCGATGATTGCCATCGCCATTCATACTGCCGGCGCGCTGGGCAAGTTGTTTTCCGAAGTGAATGAAAACGCCTCGCTGAAACCGGTTGAGGGCCTCACGTCGGTTGGTGCCACCTGGGCGCAACGGATGACGCTGGGGGTGATCCCGCAGGTGGGTCCGAACTACGTCAGCTACGCGCTCTTGCGGTTTGAGATCAACATCCGCGCTTCTGCCATCCTCGGCTTTGTCGGCGCGGGCGGCATTGGCTATGAACTCAAGAATGCGATGTCCTGGGGCCAGGGGCGCTACGACGAGGCCGCCGCGATCTTCCTTCTCCTTTTTGTCACTATCGTGGCCGTTGACCAGCTGTCCGGCCTGCTGCGTGACCGCCTGACCCATGGAGCGAAGGCATGACCACTTTTGACACCACCCTGACGCCGGCAGGCCTGAAGCCGGACATCACGCGGCTGTTCCTGAAGAAGCGGCTGATGAGTTTCGCCCTGCCTGCCGCGGTGCTGGCCTATCTGGCCTATGTGTTTTTTGCCTTCGACATGCCGGGCCTGTGGGAGCGTGCCAGTCTGGACAACGCCAAGACCCTGGTCAGCGACAGCTACAGCTACAAGACCCATGTCACCCGCGACAACCGCAGCGGCGATGTTTCGGTCGCGATCGAAGGCGAGCGCAAGGGGAGATATCCGGAAGGAACCGCACCGGATTGGGTGGCCTTTGGCGAGACCACGATCATTGATCTGGAGGACGGCCATACGGTCGCCTTCGGCCCTGAAACAATCGAATATGCAATCCCCGGCTACGGCACGGTGCGGGCCACACCATCCCGCAGCGCGGGCGTGCAGGCAGAGCTGCCGCCGGGGGCGGTGCCGGAATGGATCAGTGTCTCCAAGAACCGCCTGGCCGTTACCACCGAAGCAGGCCGCCTGACCGTGACCCGCAACAGGGCCGAGGTGTTCCGCTACTTCGCCGGATGGGAGCTGTTCTTCTTCACACTCGACAGCCCCTATTACGGCATGGGGGCAGGGGAGCTGCTGCAGCGTGCTGCCACAGGCGAGGCGGGCGCGATCTTCCAGGACTTCTGGACCAACAAGATGTGGCGCCATCAGGATGTCGCGTGGGCGATTGCTGAAACCCTCCTGATGGCCTTCCTCGGCACCATCGGCGCGGGGCTGGTCGCGCTGCCGCTGGCCTTTGCCGCGACCCGAAACTTCATGCCCCTGCGCAGCATCCGCTTTGCCATGCGCCGCCTGTTCGATTTTGTTCGCGGCGTGGACTCGCTGATCTGGACGGTGGTTCTGGCCCGCGCCTTTGGCCCCGGCCCGCTGACCGGCGCGCTGGCGATCCTGGTGACGGACACCGGCACCTTCGGCAAGATCTTCTCGGAGGCGCTGGAAAACGTCGACCAGAAGCAGATCGAGGGCGTTGCCTCCACCGGCGCCAAACCTGTGCAGCGCTACCGGTTCGGGGTGATCCCGCAGATCACGCCGGTGCTGCTGAGCCAGCTCTTGTACTTCCTGGAATCCAACACGCGTTCGGCGACCATCATCGGCGCGATTACCGGCGGCGGTATCGGTCTCTTGCTGACCCAGGCGATCATCACGCAGAAGGACTGGGAGGAAGTGGCCTATTACATTACCCTGATCATCCTGATGGTGATGCTGATGGACTGGTTCTCCGGCTGGCTGCGGCGCCGCTTGATCAAGGGGGAGGGCGGTCAGGCCACGCGCAAGGAGCGCAAGGGCAAGGCCTTCCTGCTGCCTTGAGCAGTATGCCGCGATCAATAAGGAGAGAAGACATGGCCCGTTTGCAGGCGCAGATGCCCTTCATCCACCCGGAATGCCAGATCACCGGCAGCTCCTTTGGAGCCTACGTTGAAATCGGCGCCGGCAGCCGGGTGGCAAATTCGGTGTTCGGGGATTACAGCTATTGCGACCGCAGCTGCGACATCGCCAACGCAGAGATCGGCAAGTTCGCTAATATCGCCAGCTGTGTGCGGATCGGTGCCACCGACCACCCGATGGAGAAAGCCTCGCTGCATCATTTCCTCTACCGGTCGGCAAGCTATTGGGATGATGCGGAGGACGACGGGGATTGGTTCGCCCGCCGCGCCAGCCGCCTGGCCCGGATCGGCCATGACACCTGGATCGGCCACGGCGCGATGATCAAGCCGGAGGTGACTGTCGGCGCTGGCGCGGTTGTGGCGTCGGGGGCGATTGTGACCAAGGATGTGGCGCCCTACACGATCGTCGGCGGCAACACGGCCAGGGGGATCCGCCGCCGTTATCCTGAAGCGGTGGCCGAGCAGATGATGGACCTTGCCTGGTGGGACTGGAGCCACGATGCCCTGCGTGCAGCGCTGCCGGACTTCCGGAACTTGCGGGCGGAGGAATTCCTGGAGAAATATGCCTGATCCGGCGGGTGGGAGGCTCCCGCCTGTTCCCGGGCATTCAAAGAATGCCCGTCACAGTTGGGCGTGGCGCCGCTTTGCGGCGCTGAAGGGCTGCACCCGTTCGAACCTCAAATGATCGCCCGGATCACTTTGTATCCGGCTATCACTGCTGAGAAGCGTGTCAGGTGCAAGTATGCCACTGACACGCCTTCGCGGTTGTTTGGCCTGCAATCCCGCCGCAAAGGTGAAAGGTGCCGCGCACCGCCGCCTCGCGGCCCTGGATCGGGGGTCGGCAGGGTTACGCGGCGCCTGCGTCGACCAGCTGGGTGGCGATTTCGAGGAAGACCTTGGCCTGGGCGCTCTCGGGCTGCGCGGCCACGATTGGCGTGCCGTTGTCTCCCGCCAGTCGCACGTCCAGATGCAGCGGCACTTCGGCCAGCAGCGGCACGCCCAGCTTTTTCGCTTCCTGCGCCACGCCGCCGTGGCCAAAGACATGCTCCTCATGCCCGCAGCGGGAGCAAATGTGCGTGGACATGTTCTCGATCATGCCAAGCACCGGCACGTTCATCTTGCGGAACATGTCGATGCCCTTGCGGGCGTCGATCAGCGCCACGTCCTGCGGGGTGGAAACAACGATGGCACCGTCCACATGGGTTTTCTGCGCCAGTGTCATCTGCACGTCGCCAGTCCCGGGCGGCAGATCGACGACCAGCACGTCCAGCTCGCCCCATTGCACCTGCAAGAGCATCTGCTGCAGCGCCCCCATCAGCATCGGCCCGCGCCAGATCACCGCCTGGTCCTCGCCAGTCATCAGCCCCATCGACATCATGGTTACGCCGTGGTTGCGCAGGGGCAGGATAGTTTTGCCGTCGGGGCTGGCGGGCCGCCCGCTGACCCCAAGCATCCTTGGCTGAGAGGGGCCGTAAACATCCGCATCAAGCAATCCCACCTTGCGCCCCTGCATTGCCAGCGCACAGGCGAGATTGGCCGAAACGGTGGACTTGCCGACGCCGCCCTTGCCCGAGGCAACAGCCAGTATCCGCGCCACACCCGGCACCTTCTGCGGCGCTTGCTGCTGCGGCTGGGCGGCTTTCTTCGGTTTCAGATCCGGCGGTGCTTTCTCGGAATGGGCGGTCAGCATGGCGGAGACTTTCTCCACCCCCGGCAGCGCCGCCACAGCTGCATCGGCCTGGTCCCGTACCGGGCCATAGGCCTCTGATTTGCCGGGATCGATCTCCAGCACAAAGCGGACGGTGCTGCCTTCAACGGTGACCGCGCGGGCGACACCCGCGCTGACGAGATCGCTGCCGCTGACGGGATCGGTGATTGTTCTGAGCGCCTCGAGGACGGTTTCACGGGTGACGGTCACGCCGGTCTCCTGTAGCTGTTCATGCCTTGCGCCCGTTGTGGCGCAATTCAACGCGTCATACCAGCCGCGCTCTGCCAGGAGTTTGTTTTTACGCATCCTGGAGTCAGCTTTTTTGTCTCGCACCGTTCACAAGAGACAAAAGAGGCCCGCACCATAATGCAACAGCGCCGCGCGTTAGCGCGGCGCCGGGCCCAACGGGAGGAGGCCCCTTGGGGGCCGGACGACGGGCGGGAGAACCCCGTCAGCTGGCCAATGCAACCCCGGAGGAGTTCATAACCGCGCCGATGCGGCGGCCGGTGTCCACCATGCGGTTGGAGAACCCCCATTCGTTGTCATACCAGCTGACCACACGCACCAGTCCTTCGGCGGTGACTGCGGTCTGCGCGGCGGCAAAGCAGCTTGAATGCGGATCGTGGTTGAAGTCGACCGAGACCAGCGGGTCTTCTTCATATGACAGGATGCCCTCCAGCCCGTTTCCGGCAGCCGCCTTCACCGCAGCATTGACCGCCTCAACGGTGGCAGGGCGTTCCGGCACAAAGCTCAGGTCCACCACAGAGACATTGGCCGTGGGCACCCGGATGGCGGACCCTTCCAGCCGGCCCTTCAGATGCGGAAGCACCTCAGAGATCGCCCGCGCGGCGCCAGTAGAGGTGGGGATCATCGACAGCGCAGCGGCGCGGGCCCGGTACAGATCCTTGTGGCTGGTGTCATGGGTCGGCTGGTCGCCGGTATAGGCGTGGATCGTGGTCATGTAGCCGGTTTTGATGCCAAAGGCCTCATCCAGAACCTTTGCCAGCGGCGCCAGGCAGTTGGTGGTGCAGGAGGCATTGGAGACGATGACGTCGTCTGCAGTCAGGTCCATGTGGTTGACGCCGTAAACCACCGTGCGGTCGGCGTCCTTGCCCGGCGCCGAGATCAGCACCCGCTTGGATCCGTTCTTCAGAAGCCGCGCCGCCTGGTCCCTTGCAGTGAACAGGCCGGTGCATTCATAGGCGATGTCCACGTCCTGCCAGGGCAGCTCTTCGGGGTTGCGGATGGCGCTCAGCCGGATGCTGTGACGGCCGACGCGGATCAGGTCATCGGCCAGGAAAACCGGCGTTTTCAGGCGCCCGTGCACACTGTCGTATTTCAGCAGGTGCACCAGGGTTTCCGGCGGCGACAGGTCGTTGATGGCCACCACCTCGATATCTTCTGCACCGCTTTCCAGCAGCGCCCGCAGCACCCCGCGGCCAATGCGCCCGAATCCGTTGATTGCAATCTTCAGTGTCATCTCTGATCTCCGGCTAGTTGCACCGGGCAAGCGCCGGTAGCGGTAACGGTTTCGGTACCGATAACGATAACGGATCCCAAAATCAACCCCCGTTACCAGTGAGCTGCCCTTGCAGCGGCCTGCGATCTGCAGGAGCATGGAGCCATGACGAAGAAACTGCTCCTGAAAGACGTGGCCCGGCTCGCCGGAGTCAGTGAGATGACCGCCTCCCGTGCGCTGCGCGGCGCGCCTGATGTGTCCGCTAAGACCAAGGCGAAGATTGAGGAAATCGCACGCATCCATGGCTATGTGCCGAACCGCATCGCCGGCTCGCTGTCCTCGCAATCGGTTAATCTGGTGGCGGTGGTGGTGCCTTCGCTCAACAGCTTTGTGTTTCCTGAAGTATTGTCGGGCGTTTCCGCGATACTGAAGGACAGCCCGCTGAAACCGGTGGTGGGGGTCTCCGGCTATGATCTGGCGGAAGAGGAAAGCGTCATCCGCGAAATGCTGAGCTGGCGGCCGTCGGGACTGATCGTGGCGGGGCT
The DNA here is from genome assembly GCF_982940295.1 of Leisingera sp. NCBI lineage: Bacteria > Pseudomonadati > Pseudomonadota > Alphaproteobacteria > Rhodobacterales > Roseobacteraceae > Leisingera > Leisingera sp. The sequence continues at coordinate 26,146 of NZ_CEYXRG010000007.1, read as the reverse complement.
GGAGCATACCGAAGCCACCAGGCGGATGCTGCAGCAGGCCGATTGCCCGGTGGTCGAGGTGATGGATGTGGACGGCGACCCGGTGCGCCACTGCGTCGGTATTTCCCACCTGCAGGCCGGGCGCGACATGGCGGCGCAGATCCTGGCCCGCGGCTACCGCCGGATAGGCTTCATCGGCACTAAGATGCCGCAGGACTTCCGCGCCCGTAAACGCTTCGACGGCTTCACCGACGGGCTCGCGGCAGAAGGTGTGACCCTTGCCGACCTGGAGCACTATTCCGGCGAAAGCTCGATCCAGACCGGACGCCAGATGACCGCCCAGATGCTGGCGCGCAGCCCGGAGCTCGACTGCCTCTATTTCTCCAGCGACGTGATGAGCGTCGGCGGTCTGATGCATTGCCTAGCCGCCGGGCTGACGGTGCCGGGGGATATTGCGCTGGCGGGTTTCAACAACCTGCAGATCCTGCAGGGCCTGCCGCAGCAACTGGCCACGACGGACGCCTGCCGCCGGGAAATCGGCGAGCGTGCGGCGGGCATCATCCTGCAATCGCGCGAGGCTGGCGGCACGGGGGAGCTGGTGTTTGACCGGCTGTGCCCGGCGATCAGCCTGGGTGAGACGCTCTGACAGTCTGAGCGCCGCTGAATCCGGGGGCAGTTCGCGCCGAAAGGGCAGGGCGGCTGCATTTGCGGCGCTTTTCGATGGCTTTGCGGCGCGCCTTGGGGCAGCCTGTAGTCAGCCCGTTCAGACAAGCCATCCGGAGAAGGAGCCCCGATGCCCCAGTACAACGACATGTTCGAATTGTCCGTCGCGGATATGGAGCTGATCGAAACTGCCCTGCAGACCACCCGGGACACGTTGTCAGAGGCGCTTCCCGCGGCGGGCAGCAGTGAGGAAGACACACTGCGCCGCGTTCATGAGCTTTTGGGCCGGCTGCACAACCAGAAGATCTTCTATTACCCCAAGGACAAGGTCTATGTGAGCGGCTGACATTGTGCCGGAATGACAAAGCGCTCCCCGCGTGGCGGGGAGCGCTGAAGCCTGGTAATAGGCGTTTTCTTACATTGCAGCCTTGAACAGCTGGGCGAGGTTGTCCTCGGTCAGCTCAATCGGGTTGCCGCCGCAGGACGGGTCGATGATCGCGCCCTTGACCAGCTCGGGGATCGCACCCTCGGTCACACCCAGGTCCGACAGCCCGCGCGGGATGCCCAGCGAGTCGTTCAGCTCCTGTACAAAGCTGCGGAACCCGTCGAAACCGCCCTCGATGCCCAGATACGCCGCTGCCATGTTGAACCGGTCTGCAATCGCGGAGGCGTTGAACTCCAGAACGCTGGGCATGCAGACCGCGTTGGTGGTGCCGTGGTGCGTATTGAAATGGGCGCCGATCGGGTGGCTCATGGCGTGGATTGCGCCAAGGCCCTTCTGGAAGGCGGTGGCGCCCATTGCGGCTGCCGACATCATCTGCGCACGGGCTTCGATATCGGTGCCATCAGCATAGGCACGTGGCAGGTAGTCCTTGACCAGACGCATGCCTTCCAGCGCAATGCCCTGGGACATCGGGTGGTAATGCGGCGAGGAGAACGCCTCGACGCAATGGGCAAAGGCGTCCAAACCGGTGCCCGCGGTGATGAACTTGGGCATGCCGACGGTCAGCTCGGGATCGCAGATCACCACTGCGGGCAGCACTTTGGGGTGGAAGATGATTTTCTTTTGATGGGTGACAGAGTCGGTGATCACCGAGGCGCGGCCCACTTCTGAGCCGGTGCCTGCGGTGGTCGGCACGGCGATGATCGGCGCGATGGCGTCGGCATCGGCGCGGGTCCACCAGTCGCCGATGTCCTCGAAGTCCCACACAGGCCGGGTCTGGCCCGCCATGAAGGCGACCATCTTGCCCAGGTCCAGGCCGGAGCCGCCACCGAAGGCGATCACCCCGTCATGGCCGCCCGCCTTATAAGCGGCGACACCGGCGTCCAGGTTCTTCTCATTCGGGTTCGGGTCGACCTCGGAGAAGATCCCGCGGCCCAGACCGGCGGCTTCCATAATATCGAGCGTGCCCTGCGTGACCGGCAGATCGGCCAGCCCCTTGTCGGTGACCAGCAGCGGTTTCTTGATGCCGGCTGCCGCACAAGCATCGGCCAGTTCCTTGATCCGGCCAGCGCCGAATTTGATTGCGGTCGGGTAGGACCAGTTTCCAACGAGAGACATTTCGTTTTCCTTTGATGTAAGTGGCCCGCCCCGGGGAGGAGACGCCGGGGCGGGCGGGGCCGCCCTTAGCCGGTCACCTTCTTCAGGTGATAAGACTTCGGACGGGTCAGATTGTGATAACCGATGACCGACAGGCCGCCGCCGCGCCCGGTGTCCTTGCAGCCGGTCCAGCACAGGCCCGGATCCAAGTAGTCGGCGCGGTTCATGAAGACGGTGCCGGTTTCGATTTGATCGCCCACGGCTTGCGCCCGTTCCACGTCGGCGGTCCAGAGCGAGGCGGTGAGGCCGAAGTCGCTGTCGTTCATCAGAGCGATGGCCTCCTCGTCGGAGGACACCTTCATGATGCCAACGACGGGGCCAAAGCTTTCCTCGCGCATCACCCGCATATCGTGGGTGACATTTGTCAGAATCTGCGGCGTCAGATAGGCACCGCCGTCATCCTCGGCAAAGGTGCCGATATGGGCCACTGCACCGGCCTCAACCGCCTCGGCAATCTGGCCGCGCACTTCATTGGCAAAGCGCACATTGGCCATCGGCCCGATGGTGGTCTCCGCATCCAGCGGATTGCCCAGCTTGTAGCCCTTCACGATGGCAACGGCCTTCTCCAGGAAGGCGTCATAGAGGCTCTCATGCACGTAAATCCGCTCGATCCCGCAGCAGCACTGGCCGGAGTTGAACATGGCGCCGTCGATCAGCGTGTCCACCGCCGCGTCCAGATCGGCGTCTTCCATCACATAACCAGGATCCTTGCCGCCCAGTTCGGTGCCGACGCCGGTGAAGGTGCCCGCTGCGGCGCGCTCCATCGCCTGGCCGCCGCCAACCGAGCCGGTGAAGTTGACGAAGTCGAATGCGCGGTTTGCGATCAGTTCCGAGGTGGTATCGTGATCCAGGAAGACATTCTGGAACACGTCCTCCGGCACGCCCGCGGAATGGAAGGCTTGCGCCATGCGCTCGCCAACCAGAAGAGTCTGGGTTGCATGCTTCAGCACCACGGTGTTGCCGGCAATCAGCGCAGGCGCGACGGTGTTGACCGCGGTCATATAGGGGTAGTTCCAGGGCGCCACGACAAAGACCACACCGTGCGGAATGCGCTTGATGTAACGCTTGAAGGTGGCGTCCTCGCCCACTTCGATATCCGCCAGCGACTCCGCGGCGATCTTCGCCATGTGGCTGGCGCGCTCGTTAAAGCCGCCGAATTCACCGCCATAGCGCACCGGGCGGCCCATCATATGGGCCAGCTCCGGCACAATCTCGTCATTCATCGCGCCAACAGCGGCCACGCCCGCCATTACCAGATCAATGCGCTCCTGCAACGGCCGTGCCGCCCAGGCAGGCTGCGCCGCCCGGGCGCGTTCCGCGGCTGCAAAGGCGTCCTCGCGCGACAGCACTTCGCGCTCCGCAAAGACCGATCCGTCGACCGGCGAGATACACTTCAGGGTCTGGCCCATCGCCATTCACTCCATTCAGGAAAGGGCAAAGCCCTCTTCATCTTTCCAAAAAATACTCCGGGCGTCCGGGGGCAGGCCCCCGGCGCTTCCGGATCACGCCCGCTCGAACCCGCGGGCGATCTCGTAATCGGTGACCACTCGGTCGAAATCCTCGATCTCCACCTCCGCAGCGCGCGCGTAGTGGTCCACCACGTCATCGCCCATCGCCTTGCGCAGCATCTCCGAGCCTTTCAGCGCCGCCGCCGCATCGCGCAGCGTGCCCGGGATCATGCCAGAGTCGCCCTGGTACACATCCCCCTTGGCGGGGGCCTGCAGCTCCAGGCCTTCCTCGATGCCGGCAATCCCTGCCGCCAGCATGCCTGCCATCGCCAAATAGGGGTTCATGTCTGAGCCTGGAATGCGGCACTCCACACGGATTGCCTTTGTCCCGTCACCGCACAGCCGGTAGCCCGCGGTGCGGTTGTCCACCGACCAGATGATGCGCGTGGGCGCGAAGGTGCCCTTCATGAAGCGTTTGTAGCTGTTGATATAGGGCGCCATGAAAGCGGTGTAGTCGGGCGCGTATTTCAGCAGTCCGGCCATGTAGTTCTTCATCAGGGGCGACATGCCCAGCTCGTCGCTCTCGTCATAGAACGCGGGCTTGCCGTCCTGCCACAGCGACTGATGCACATGGGAGGAGGAGCCGACCTTGTCGTGGCTCCACTTCGGCAGGAAGGTCACCGCGTGGCCCTGCTGCTCGGCGATTTCCTTCACCGCGTGCTTGGCGATGGTGTGGTACTCCGCCGTGTCCATCGCCGCGGCGTATTTGATGTTCAGCTCCTCCTGGCCGGTCTCCGCCTCGCCCTTGGAGTTCTCGATCGGCAGGCCCGCATCCCACAGATGATTGCGGATCGGGCGCATCACATGCTCCTCGCGGGTGGTTTGCAGGATGCTGTAATCCTCGTTGTACCCCGAAATCGGCGCCAGATCGCGGAAGCCCGATTTACGGATCTCGTCAAAGCTCTGCTCGAACAGGAAAAATTCCAGTTCAGTGGCGCACATGGCGTCATAGCCCATCGCCTTGAGCCGGTTCACCTGCTTCTTCAGGATCGCGCGGGGGGAGTGGGAGACTTCCTCGTGGGTATGATGATCCAGCACATCGCAGAGCACCATCACAGTGCCCTCAAGCCAGGGCACCGGGCGCAGGGTCGAAAGGTCGGGCTTCATCACATAGTCGCCATAGCCCCGTTCCCAGCTGGTCGAGGCATAGCCGTCCGGCGTCGCCATCGCCAGGTCGGTGGCCAGCAGGTAGTTGCAGCAATGGGTTTCCTCCCAGGCGCCATTCACGAAATGCTTGGCGTGGAAGCGCTTGCCCATCAGGCGGCCCTGCATGTCCACAAGGCAGACCAGAACGGTGTCAACGGTGCCATCGGCAACCTGGTCCTTAAGAGTGTCGAAGGAGAGCATGAGCGGCCCTTTGTCTGTTGCGCGCAAAACTTTTCCTCAAAAGTTTTGGCAAATTCCTTGAGTAAGGAATTTGGCCCGCTGCGGCGCAGGCCAAATCCTGTTGTTTCAACCGAAGCCTCAGCCGTAGCGGTAGGGGCGGCCGGCTTTCTGCATGTCAGCGTTATACTTCTTGAAGATCTCCACAACCTTCGCCTTGGTCTCGGACTCGGCTGCGATTTCATCCCAGAACTTCACCGCCGCGTCTTCGACCTGCTGCCATTCGTTGTCGGGAATGGTGGTCAGCTTCATCTTGTCGCCGTTCACACGCAGGGACGCTTCGCCGCCCCAGTACCACCACTGGCGGTAATAATGCGACTGGTCGCAGCAGACGCGGAACAGGGTCTGCAGGTCTTCCGGCAGTTCGTTCCAGCGGCCCTGGTTGGCAAAGAACGAGCCCGCCCAGGCGCCGGAGATGTTGTTGGTCAGGAAGTAGTCGGTCACATCGGCCCAGCCGACGGTGTAGTCTTCGGTGATGCCCGACCATGCGATGCCGTCCAGCTCGCCGGTCTGCACCGCGACCTCGATGTCTTCCCAGGGCAGGGTGACCGGCACGACGCCGAACTGCGCCAGGAAACGGCCCGCGGTGGGGAAGGTGAAGACGCGCTTGCCCTTCAGGTCAGCCAGCGAGTTGATCGGGTCCTTGGTGGCAAAGTGGCAGGGGTCCCAGGCACCGGCCGAGATGTGCTTGACGCCGACTTTGGAGTATTCCGCGTCCCAGATCTCGTTCAGGCCGTACTGGTTGAACAGCACCGGCACATCCAGCGAATAGCGCGAGGCAAACGGGAAGTAGCCGCCGAACACGGTGACTTCGGTGGGCGAGGCCATCGAGTCATCGTCGGACTGCACTGCGTCGATGGTGCCGCGCTGCATGGCGCGGAACAGCTCGCCGGTAGGCACCAGCTGGTCGGCATAGTAGAGCTCGATCTGCATCCGGTCGCCGGCGATCTTGTTGAACATGTCGATGGCGGGTTTCACCACGTGTTCGGCCAGCGCAGCACCTGCATAGGTCTGCATCCGCCACTTGATGGTGGACTGGGCCAGCGCCGGGGTGGCCAGCGGCGCCGCCATCGCGCCGACACCGGCGCTTTGCAAAAACTTGCGTCTTGTTGTCATATCTTCCTCTCCTCTGTTGAACTTAAATCAATGCCTGTGCCCGCAGGGCGCCAGGTTCCTGAAGCCTTCGCGGAGCCGTTGCGGTGCATTCTCACGAAGGATGTCGCCGTGCGCGAGCACGACGGTTTCGGGTTTCCATTCCAGCATCCGGGAAAGCGCTTTGCGCAGCTTGTCCCGATTGCCTGCGAAGGAAAACCAGATGTCGATGGGCATCTTCCCGTTCGGGGCCAGGATGCCGGCGGCCCAGGCCAGCGGCCGCACCCACAGCGGCAGCGTCTTGCTGGGCATGTTCTCGATCAGGTCGGTCAGCACCAGCACCTTGGAGCGTTTGTGGAAAAAGACGACTTCGGTATGCGCCCTGCTTCCATGCACAATCATCTGGTCCAGCTCCGCCGCCCAGTCCTGCGGCGCGCTGTCCTCCAGGTCGCGGTCGAACTGAACCTCCACGCCCTGGCTTTTGGCCCGCTCGCGCACGTTGGGCGAAGCCCAGGCGATGGCCTCCGGATAGGCTGCAGCCCACTCCGCGATATAGGCGTAGTGAATCCAGTTGGGTGAAACCAGATGGCGGATGCGCCCCAGCGCCTCCAGTTCTGCGGCCAGTTCCTTGCTGTACCGGATCGGCGAGTGCAGGAACAGGTCGCCGTTCTCCAGGCGGATGACGGTCATCCGGGTCTGGAAGGGGATCTTGTAGAACTGGATTTCTGGTCCGTCCACGATCCAGATGTCCGGCCCCAGCGCCTGCAGCATGGTCTTATTTTCCATAGACATACTCCGGCAGCCACAGGGCGATTTGCGGGAACATCATGATCAGGGCCAGCGCCAGCACCATCACCGCGGCAAAGGGGATGATCGAGACATAGATGTCCTTCAGCCCGATCTCCGGCGGCGCCATCGCGCGCATCAGGAACAGGTTGTAGCCGAACGGCGGCGTCATATAGGCGATCTGGGTGGTGATTGTGTACAGCACGCCGTACCAGATCAGGTCAAAACCAAGCGCCCCCACCAGCGGCACATAGAGCGGCGCAACGATCACCAGCATCGCGGTGTCATCCAGGAAGGTGCCCATCACGATGAAGCTCAGCTGCATCAGGATCAGGATCATCCACGGGCTGAGGCCCAGCTTGGTGGTGAACAGATCCTCGATTGCCTTGACCGCGCCCAGGCCGTCAAAGATCGCACCAAAGGCCAGCGCCGCCAGGATGATCCACATGAACATGCAGGAGATGCCGAGGGTCGAGCGCACCGAGGTTTCGAATACCTCCTTGTTCATCCGCCCCTTCAGCACCGCGGCGAGGAAGGCGGTCATGGCGCCGATCGCGGAACTTTCCACCAGCGAGGTCCAGCCGTTCACGAAAGGCACCATCATTGCAGCGAAGATCGCCAGCGGCAGCACGCCGGAGAACAGCAGGCGGTACTTCTCCTTCATGAACACGTCTTTGTAGAACAGCGCGTTCTTGCGGGTCAGGAAGGACAGCGCCCCCAGGGCCAGCGCCACGCCAAGCGCGAGCTTGGTCTCCATCGCGCCGGTCAGGATCAGAAGCGGCACCAGAACCAGCGCGCCCAGCACGATGTAGTTCAGACGCAGCGGGTGGTCGGTGATCTGCTCGTATTCCGCCAGATCCTCGTCGTGCATGGCAGGGCCAAGATGCGGCTGCATGCGGGCGCGGACGTAGATGTAGATGATGAACATGGTGGCCATCAGCAGACCGGGGATAACGCCGGCAAGCCAAAGCTGCCCGACCGGCTGGCGCGCGATCATCGCGTAAAGAACCAGCACAACGGAAGGCGGCACCAGAATACCCAGAGAGGAACCCGCCTGAATGGTGCCGGTCACCAGGATCTTGTCATAGCCGCGGCGCAGCAGTTCCGGCAGCGCAATGGTCGCACCGATTGCCATGCCCGCCACCGACAGTCCGTTCATCGCCGAAATCAGAACCATCAGGCCGATGGTGCCGATCGCCAAACCGCCCTTCACCGGCCCCATCCACACGTGGAACATCCGGTAAAGGTCGTCGGCAATCTTCGACTCCGACAGCACATAACCCATGAAGATGAACATCGGCAGCGTCAGCAGCGGATACCACTTCATTAGCTTCATTGCGGCAGAGAACGGGATCTCCACGCCGCCGGTGCCCCACAGCAGCATGCCGGCAACCGCGCCGACAAAGCCGATGGCGCCAAACACCCGCTGGCCGGTCATCAGCATCAGCATCATGCCGGCAAACATGACGATCGCAATCCATTCGTAGGACATCAGATTTCAACTCCGCGCAGGCGTCCGATATCCCGGAACAGTTCGGCAAGGCATTGCAGCAGCATCAGGAAGACGCCGAAGCAGAGGATGGTTTTGACGGGCCACAGGAACGGCCGCCAGGCGGTGGAGCTGCGCTCCAGATAGCCGATCTTCTCACCGGCGGCGGCGGGACCTTCGGTCACCAGCGTTGTCAGGAGGTCCCAGAAGAACTCCAGCGGCTCCAGCCCGAAATAGCCAAGTGAGTAGGCCGTGGAGCTGAGCGCCCCATACATCAGGATCACCAGATAGGTGATCAGGAAAAGGACCGTGAAGGCATCGACCATTGCCTTGGTTTTCGTCGACCAGGCGCCATAAAACAGGTCCATCCGGACGTTTGACCCCAGCTGGATCGAATAGGGGCCGCCCAGAACGTAATAGGCGACCATCACAAACTGCGCGGTCTCCAGCGTCCAGAGCGACGGGTTAAAGAAGGTCTTGGAGACCGACGACCACAGCAGCACCCCGATGAGGGCAAAGATCAGGTACATGGCAAAGCGGCCGATGAAGCGGTTCATCGCGTCGATGCCGCGGACATAGGCCCGGATTATTCTAGGCATCGGGACCTCCCTCAGCCGTCAGCGCGGCCAGGGCCGGGCGCAGCAATGTCAGCATTTCTTCTGCCATGGCCTCTTCTTGTTCCGGCGTCGCCACCAGGTCGTTACGGATTTCGATCATCACATTGGCCAGCCCGTGCGCCAGACCGTGGAGCTTCAACGAATGGGTGACGCCGTCTGCCGGTCCATAGGGCTCATTGCGCTCCACCCGGCGGTGCGGCAGGGCAGAGGCCTGTTCCAGCATCGCGTCCGCCAGCCGGCTGTCGTCATCGTGCAGGATGCCGATTTCGACATCCCGCGGCTTGCCGAAATAGACGGGAGTGAAACTGTGCATGGTGACCAGAAAGGTCTTCAGCCCGGCCTCTTTCCGCGCCTTGATCACGTCCGTTACCGTTTGGCAAAACGGCACATAAACCTTGTCCACGCGTTCCTGGCGCTCTTCATCACTCAGCCCGAAATTGCCCGGCACCGCGACCAGCTCGGATTTCTCCGGCATGGCGCTGGCCGCCTCGGGCGGGCGGTTGCAGTCGTAAACCAGCCGCGACACCCGGCTGGCCACCAGCGTTGCATCCAGCGCCTTGGCCATGTGCAAGGCCACCGCCCGCGCGCCTGGGTCCCAGGCGGCATGGCTCAGCCGGTCCTCATCGCGCAGCCCCAGCCCGTTATAGCGGCCGGGAATGTTGCTGGAGGCATGTTCGCACAGCAGCAGGACCGGGCTGGTGCCCTCACGGTTCACCACCTCGACTGTTTCTCCCAAAGCGTGAGAATCGCTCCCTCGCATCTGCTGTCTCCCTGCGATTTGGAAAAATGTTTCCATGAAGAGATATTTGTGTCAATATCTTTTCATGACCGGTTTCGGACAGGGATTCCTGAAACTTTCTTTTCAGGCCGGATCCGGGTAGGAAAGTGTCCGTTCAAACGCAGGGAAGCGCCGTTGTCCAAACCGCCCGCCACAGTTCGCGAGTTGATCCGCGAGAATTATTCCTCGCTTACCCAGTCCGAGCGCAAATTCGCGAACCTTCTGCTGGAGAACTATCCTGCGGCGGGTCTGGCCTCGATCACCATCGTCGCCGGCAATGCCGAGGTCTCCACACCGACGGTGGCCCGGATGGTGCAGAAACTGGGCTTCAAGGGCTATCCGCAGTTCCATCAGGCGTTGCTGAAGGAGCTTGAGGCCAAGGTCTCCGGCCCCACCAAGCGGCGCGACAACTGGGCGACCGAGGCGCCCGAGGGCCATCTGCTGAACAGATTTGCACAGGCGGTCACTGACAACCTGCAGCAGACGTTTTCCAACATCGACTCGGCACAGTTCGACGCCGCCGTGCATCAGCTCGCCAATACCGAGGGGCGGCTTTACGTCGTCGGCGGCCGCATCACCCGGGCGCTGGCGGATTATGCCTTCACCCACTTCCAGGCGATCCGGCAGCGGGTCACCCATATGACCTCCTCCTCCGCCACATGGCCGCATTACGTGCTGGACATGGTCGAAGGCGACACGCTCCTGATGTTCGACGTGCGCCGCTATGAGACCAACCTGCAGCGGCTGGCGGAGCTTGCCTCGGAGCGGGGGGTGAAGATTGTCCTGATCACCGACCAATGGGCCAGCCCCATCGCCTCGGTCGCCGAACGCACCTTCAACTGCTGGGTCGAAATCCCGTCGGCCTGGGACTCCAACATCTCCACCATGATGCTGCTGGAGGCGATGATCGCCGCCACCCAGGAGGAAAGCTGGGACAAGACCAAGGACCGGTACGACCGCCTGGATGAGCTGTTCGACATGACCCGGCTGTTCCGCAAATTCTCCTGATCCGGCCTGAACTGACCTGCCGCATGGACTTTGACGGCGGCTTGCGCCTTACTGGTCTGGGTGCGGCCCGCCGTAGGGCAGCGCGCCGGGCCGGTTCCTTTCAGGCAGGAGTACTCAAATGCGATTTTCCCGAATTCTGACCGCCGCCGCAGTTGCGGCGCTTGTTGCAGCGCCCGCCGCGGCCAACCCGCTCAGCCGCATTCTGGCCAAGTCCGGGCTGACGCCGCAGGACACCAACCTCATGCGCAAAGCTGAGCAGGCACTGCTGGCTGAGGGCGGCAGCGGCCATAGGGCCAAGTGGAGCAACCCGGACAGCGGCGCGAATGGAGAGGTCCGCGTGGCCGGCAAGGAGGGCGATTGCCTGCTGCTCCAGCATCAGGCCTATCTCAAGGACAGCCAGGACGCCAAACAGGTCCGCCGCAAGTTCTGCCCCTCTGGCGGGGACTGGCTGCTGTCGCAATGATCTGCTGCAACCCCGCGTCCTTGCCGCGGCACAGAGGCAGAGCTAAGCAAGGCGCAGGATTTTCTGACTTTTCAAGAGCGAGGCACCCATGTCCGAGATCACCCGCAAACACACCGGCCAGCGCATGAGCCAGATCGTCACCCATGGCGATACCATCTATCTGGCCGGCCAGGTCGGCACCGCCGGTGCCAGTGTGGAGCAGCAGACCAAGGATTGCCCGGACAAGATCGAGGCGCTGCTGGCCGAGGCAGGCAGCGACAAGACCCGCATCCTGCAGACGGTGATCTGGCTCGCCGACATGAAGGACTTTGCCGAGATGAATGCGGTCTGGGACGCCTGGGTGCCCGAAGGCCACGCCCCGGCGCGCGCCTGCGGCGAGGCCAAGCTGGCCCGCGAAGATCTGCTGGTCGAATTCATCGTCACCGCTGCCAAGGCCTGAGCCCTGCATAGGGAGCATTCGGGCGGGCCATTGGCCCGCCTTTCTATTTTCGGTGCCGCCGCAGGACAGGCTCAGGGCTTCAGTACCAATGTCCCGCCCATTGCCCGATTCACGTGCAACAGCGCGTGCTTTCAGTCCAGCGCCATGGCAGCCTTGCGGATTGCCGCCTCGGTCTGCTGCAGGTCTTTTTCCGTCAGCGCCAGGCTCGGGTAGGTTTTGCCCGGCGATTTGAAGATGCCTTCCTCGCGCAGCACCGCGTTATAGCGCCTGGTGCGTTCGGCATCGCCTGCCTGGGTGTCGCGGTAGTCCCGCACCTTGGCACTGGTAAACACCACCTCGAACAGCGACGGCTCACCGACGATCCGGAACGGCACCCCGGCTTCTTCCAGCGCAGCACTGGTCGCCTGCATCAGCCGCTTGCCGGTACCGTTCAGCTGGTCATAAGCCCCGTCGCGGCGCAGCACCTCCATGGTCTTGAGGCCCGCAACAGCGGCCACCGGGTTGCCCGACAGTGTCCCCAGCTGCATCAGCCAGCCCTCGGCGCCGACCTGCGCCTTGTCGAAATGCCGCATGATATCGGCGCGCCCCGCGATGGCCGCCAGGGGGAAGCCGCCGCCGATCACCTTGCCCAGGGTCGCCAGGTCCGGGGTCACGCCGTACAGTTCCTGCGCGCCGCCATAGGCAAAACGGAATCCGGTCACCACCTCGTCAAAGATCAGCAGGCTGCCGTGTTTCTGTGTCTCTTCGCGCAACAGCTCAAGGAAACCTGGCAGCGGCGGCACGATGCGCTGCAGCGGCTCGGCAATGATGGCGGCAATCTCGTGCCCATGCTCCGCCATCAGCTGCTTGATGTATTCAAAGTCGTTGAACGGCGCGACCAGCACATCGGCCGCCACCGACGGCGGAATGCCCGCGCTGTCCGGTACCGCCTGCGGGAAATTCACCCGGACTGAGGGCGCCAGGCTCATCTGCGCCTCAGCCGACATGCCGTGATAGCCGCCCTCGAACTTCACGATCTTGGTGCGCCCGGTAAAGGCGCGGGCCAGGCGGATCGCATACATATCCGCTTCGCCGCCAGTGGAGACGTAGCGCAGCTGCTCGCCGCAAGGAACCGCGCGGCAGATCTCCTCGGCCAGCTCGATCCCGCGGGCGTTGTTGGCAAAGAATGTCATGCCCTTGGGCAGCTGCTCCAGCACCGCCTCCATCACCTCCGGGTGGCCGTGGCCCAGCATCATCGGGCCGGAGCCGATCAGGTAGTCGATGTATTCCTTGCCGTCTTCGTCCCACACGCGGGAGCCCTTGCCCTCGCGGATGACGATACCGGGGTCAAAGTTGCCAAAGCCGCCTGCGGGCAGCACCGCGCGGGCGCGGTCAATCCATTCAGCCTGGGTGAGGATCTTTTCCATGTCACTTGTCCTGTTGCGGGCGGGTTGCCCATTGTAGGGAGTATTTTGACCAGAAAGTCAAAAATCAGCCGATCACAGCTGCGGGAGCACCCAGGGCCTCCCGGTCAGGCCGCACGCCAAGCCCCGGGCCTTCGGGCGGCGCAATGCGGCCATTGCGGCGCGCCGGTCCTTCCGGCGCCAGCCGCGGGCTGACGTAATGGGACAGATCGCAGACGTTCAGCACACGCAGCGGGTCGGTGGATGTGCCCAGATGCAGCAGCGCCGCGGTGGTGATGTCAGAGCCCCAGGTGTCCTCGATGCACATCCTGGCGCCCAATTGCAGGCACAGGTCGCGCGCGCGGCGCGCCGCCGACAGTCCGCCGAATTTCGACAGCTTGATGGCCACCGCGTCCATCACTCCCGCCGCATGTCCTGCCAGCAGCGATGCCGTGTCATGCGCGTTCTCATCCAGTTTCATCGGCAGCCCGCAGGCTGCCCGCACCCGCGCGCAGTCCTCGATGGTGGCGCAGGGCTGTTCCAGCATGATGTCCAGATCCGCCACGGCCCGGCCCACGCGCGAGGCATCCAGCGAGGTCGCGCCGCAGTTCCAGTCGCCATAGACCAGCGGGCCGTCCCCGACTGCCTCCCGCACCATGCGTAGCCGCGCCACATCTGCCTGCCAGTCGCGGTCCGCACCCAGTTTCACCTGAAACTGAGTGATGCCGGTTTCCTGCGCGTCACGGGCCATGCGTGCCATTTCCTCCGGCGCGACGCAGGTGATCGAATGATAAAGCGGCAAATCCGCCTGCCGCTGCCCGCCCAGCAGCGCATGAAGCGGCAGGTTTGCCGCCTGTGCGGTCAGGTCCCAAAGGGCGATGTCGATGGCGGATTTGGCGTAAGGATGCCCTTGCAGCCAATGGTCGAGCTTGGCCATCACCGCCTCCGGCCCCACCGGATCAACCCCCAGCAGCACTGGTGCCAATTCCTTCACCGCCGGCACCACGCCGCGGGCATAGGCGGGCAGGTAATGCGGTATCGGACAGACCTCGCCCCAGCCGGTGAGCCCGGTATCGGTGTCCAGCGCCAGCACAACGCTTTCGACCGTGCCGCAGGTCTTGCCCTCGGCCATGTGATAGGCGGTGTGGCTGGTCAGTGGCACATGCCAAAGGGAAATTCGGGTGATCTTCATGTGCGTGTCCCCAAGTCGGATTTCTTCAGCAGATCGTCACCGCGCCAGAAGGCTGCCGCCAGCAGCGGGCCGGGCACCATATCAATGGCATGTTTCTGGTGCGGCGCGTGGTGGATGGTGTCGCCGGGACCCGCATCCCACGCCGGGCGGCCCTCGGAATGAAACCGTGCCTGGCCTGCGAGGATCAGATAGGTCTCTTCCGGCGCGTGCGAGTGCTCGCCGTAGTGCTGCCCGGCGCCCCAATAGCCGATGGACAGCCGCATCTCTTCGCTCTGATACAACCCCTCGGGCGAGATCAGGTCGACCCATCCGTAATTGTCCAGCCACTCGCGGGTGAAGCCGTCGGCCTCGGTATAGGTCTGCTGCCAGCGCAGGCGCGGCAGGCCAGAGGCCAGTGCGGCCACCGCAGGCGCAGTCGCCTTGCTGACCTGCCTACCGGCATCCGCTAGCTCTTCAATTTTATCGCAGACCGGCAGCCGGCGCGGCTCCACCTGCAGCACCTGCAGGTTCCGCATCCGCGCGGCGAACCAGTCCAGCCCTTCAGTCCGGGCAGCAAGCTGTATCAGTTCAGTGAGCAGCCACGCGGGCATCGCACTAGCCTCCGTTAACCGCAACCGGATCCCCCAGCGCGCCGTCCTCGGGCGTCACGCCAAGGCCGGGCAGGGAGGGCGGCACCGCAACGCCGCGGTCATTCCGCGCGCCCTGGCCGGGGACCGGATCCAAATCCAGATGATAGTGGCACAGCCAGCTCGCCAGCCGGTTTGCCTCAGGTGTTGAGGCCGCCAGATGGATCGCCGCGGTATCCGCCAGCGCCGAGCCGCCCACATCCTCGATATGCATCTGCCAGCCCACGGAGACGCCAAAGTCGCGGATCTGCCGGGCCTTGGTCAGCCCGCCAACGCGGTTGGGCTTCACCTTCACGCCCTCGCAGGCGCCGCTTTTCCAAGCCTGCAGATGGTCGCCGAAGGTATGCAGGCATTCGTCCAGCATGATCGGGTTGGACACGCGCGCCGCCACATGGGCACATTGATCCAGAGTCTCGCAGGGCTGTTCCACCCAGTCGCGCGCCTTGACCGAGTTCAGCACCTCCACCGCCACCGCCGGCTGCCAGGCGCGGTTCACGTCAAAGGTCACCTTGTGCCCCTTAGGCAGCCCTTCTGATATCGCCTCGATCCGCTCGATGTCGAGGCCGATGTCGGTGCCGCCCACCTTGGCGGAATGCACGGTATAGCCTTTTTCCGCCGCACGGGCGATCAGTGCCAGCATCTCCTCCGGAGTTCCGGTTGAGATGGAGGAGTTCACCAGCACCGGCGCCGCTTCAGCCCCGCCCAGCAGCTGCCACAGGGGCAGACCGTAGGCCTTGCCCAGGATGTCCCAGCAGGCCATGTCGATGGGTGATTTCACATAAGGGTGTCCCGGCAGCTGCACGTCCATTACCCGGTTCACATGATCCAGGCTGCGCGGGTCCAGCCCGATAAGGGCAGGCGCGAGTGTTTCGATCCCCGCACGGACCCCAGGCCCATGCGCGGGCAGATAGGTGTTCCCCCAGGGACAGCCTTCACCCCAGCC
The DNA here is from genome assembly GCF_982940295.1 of Leisingera sp. Classification (NCBI taxonomy): domain Bacteria; kingdom Pseudomonadati; phylum Pseudomonadota; class Alphaproteobacteria; order Rhodobacterales; family Roseobacteraceae; genus Leisingera; species Leisingera sp. The sequence continues at coordinate 10,198 of NZ_CEYXRG010000007.1, read as the reverse complement.
GGAGAGGCCCCCATCCGTGTCGATGCGCACAAATGTGCTGTCGAGCTTCTCGAACTTAAGCCGCCCGCCCGACAGGCAGTAGGGCTCGGTCAGCGGCATATCGAGCTGGTAGACGGTGATGCGGGTGATTTTCATGCGGTGCCTCCAAATTCTGCCACCGGCGCACCGAGGCTATCGAAATCAGGGGTGACGCCCAGCCCCGGCGTGTCCGGCGCGTAGAGCTTGCCGTTATCTGCCCAGGCGCCGCCGATGCCGGTGGAGCGGGTGTTGTAGTTCATCAGGTCAGTGGTGTTGTGCAGGTACTCCGCCGGCGTGGTGGCCGCGAAATGTGCCAGCGTCGCGCTGGCAATCTCGCCGCCCCAGGTGTCCTCGGCCACCACAGGCAAGCGGTTCCCGACCAGATAGTCCCGCACCCGGCGCGCCTTGGAGATACCGCCGAGGTTGGAGATCTTGAGGCAGACCAGATCGGCGCCGTGATCGGCAACGATGCGCTGGGCGGCTTGCATGCCGGTCACGCATTCATCCAGTTTCATCGGCAGGTCGGTGCGCATCCGCACCTGCTGGCATTCCTCGTAGGTCCTGCAGGGCTGTTCCAGAGTGTAGTCAAGGTCCCTGGTCGCCCGCGCCACCCGCAGCGCATTGTCGACCCGCCAGCCCTGATTGGCATCAGCCATTGCCTTCTCACCAGGCTTCAGCAGCGGCACAGTGGCGCGGATGCGGTCGATATCCGAGGCCCAGTCGCCGCCCACCTTGACCTGGAACTGGCGGTAGCCTTGCGCCCGGTAACGGTCCATCTCGGCGATGGTTTCCTCGGTGCCCTTCTGCGGCGCCACCCGGTACATCGGCGCGCCATCGGTCAGCTTGCCGCCCCAGAGCCGCCATAGCGGAGCATCCAGCGACTGGCCCAGAATATCCCAGCAGGCGGCATCAAACGGGCCCTTGGCATAGCCATGCCCCTGCACGAGGTGGTCCATGATCTGTTCGATCCGGGCGACGTCGCGGGGGTCCTCGCCGATCAGCACTGGCGCCACCAGACGCGCCAGCGCCGGCACACCTTCGGAATGCGCCACTATGTAGTTCTCGCCGCAGGGGGTGAACTCGCCGCAGCCTTGCAGGCCGGCATCGGTGTCGATCACCACAACCGAGGCTGTAGCAGTTTCAATGGTGTTGCCTGCTCCCCAGACATAGGCTCCGCCGACATACGGCAGACCGGTCTGGAACACACGGATACGGGTGATCTTCATGAGTGGCGCTCCTGGTCTTCAGCCCGGGGACATCGCCGGATCATCGGCAAGCCCCGCGCCACGCCAGAAGACAAAGCAGAGGATCGGATGCTCGTTGGTAATCATGGCATGGGGCTGGTTTGGCCCGTGCATCTTGGTATCGCCCGGCACCAGGCGGCGCACTTCTTCGCCCTTGGCCATGAAATCGGCGCTGCCGGAGAGGATGGTATAGAGCTCCTCCGGCCCGTGCTGGTGCCAGGGGTAGTCCAGTCCTGGCCCCCAGTAGCCGATGGTCATCCGGCTCTGCAGCGAGTGGAAATGGCCGGTGGGTCCCACCAGCTCAAACCAGCCGTACCTCTGCAGGAAGTTGTGGCCGACCTCCTCCTCAGTATAGGTAAGGCGCCACTCCGCATGCGGCGCCAGCGCAATGATCGCCTGCTGCAGGGCGCGGACCTCGGCTTCGGCCGGGATGCCCTCGGCAGCAAAACCCGGATCGGATTGCGCCAGTGCTGCACCGGGCACTTGATGCCCCTCGCGTCCGGCCCAGGTGATGTCATCCGGCCAGGGCCGGAAGTCCGCCACTGCGGGCAGGGCGGTATGGAATGCCTTGGCGGCCTCCAGCGCCTGATCGAACAGGTGTTTGCTCATGGGATCACCACAATGTTTCCGGTGTGCTTCTTGGCGATGAAGGCAGCCTGCGCCTCCTTCAGCTGCTCCAGCGGGTAAGCCGCCGCCAGCGCCGGCCTGATCTCGCCCTTCTCGATGTAGGAGACCACATCCGTGAAGTTATGATGCGGCGTCACGGTGGAGCCGGTAAAGGTCAGATCGCGCAGATAGAAGGTGCGAAGATCCAGCTCCACCATCGGCCCGGCAATCGCGCCGGAGCAGGTGTAGCGGCCGCCGCGCTCCAGCACGTCGATCAGCTTGGGCCATTGCGCGCCGCCGACCACATCGGCGACCACAGTGACTTTCTCATCCCCGAGGGCGGCCCGCAGGTTCTCCGGCGCGCGCGGCAGGATCAGGTCGGGTCCAAGCTCTGCCACTTCGGCGTGTTTGGCCTCGGAGGCCATCGCAATGACCCGTGCGCCGCGCCGTTTCGCCAGCTGGATCAGCGCGCCGCCAACCCCGCCGGAGGCGCCGGGGATCAGCACCGTGTCGCCAGCACCTACGTGCGCGCGGCTCAGCATTCCCTCAGCGGTGACATAAGAGCAGGAGAAGGTCGCCAGCTCCGCATCGCTGAGGGGGCTTTCGACAACTGCCACGCCGCGCACGTCTGCCTTGGTGTATTGGGCAAAGCCGCCATCGCACTCGGAGCCGAAATAGCCAGCCTTGTCCTTGTTCTCCGGGTCGTCCCAGTCGCGGACCCAGCCGCCGGCCATGACGCGCTTGCCGATCAGGGCGGGGTCAGCGCCGTCACCGACGGCCACCACTTCGCCAACCGCATCTGCGCCCTGAATGCGCGGGAAGGTGAGGGGGCGGCCGCCCCAGGTCGGGTCTTCCTCGCCGACCTGCTTGAAGGCGCCGCCGGTGGTGGCGTCCTCGACTGTCTTGGAATACCAGCCGGAGCGGGTGTTCACATCGGTGTTGTTCAGCCCGCAGGCGCCGACCTTGATCAGCACTTCCATCGGGCCGGGCCGCGGCACCGGCCAATCCTGATGCCACTCGTATTTGTCCAGATCGCCGTGGCCGGTCAGCACCATCGCCTTCATGGTTTCGGGCAGGGTCATTAATCGCGTTTTCCTTTTGGCTATGGGGGAGGGGGCGCTGCCCCCGCCTTCGGCTCCCCCGGAGTTTTTCTGGAAAGATGAAAGGGGAGCCGGATTTTGTTTATTCCGCCGGGGTGAGTGCGGCGTCGGTGCGGGGCAGCAGGCTTTCGGGGTCATAGGCGGGGGCGCCCAGGATCCGGCCTTGGCGCGGCTTGCCTGCGATCACCACCTCGATCTCCGTGCCCGGCACATTGGCGTGCGGCTTGACATAGGCAAAGGCCAGGATCTTGCCGGCGGTATGGCCATAAGCGACCGAGGCGGTGGAGCCCACAACCTTGCCCTCCAGCATGACAGCCTCGCCGCCGTGGCCGTCCTCAATGCCGTCCGGTTCGATCTCCAGATAAGCGCAGACCCAAGGCTTATCCGCGTCGTTCAGCGTCTTATCCTTGCCGAGGTAGTCCTTGTCCCTGCGGGCAAAGCGCAGCACGGCCGCTTCGGCCAGGGTCACCTCGTTGGTGAGTTCGCCTGCGCCCTTGAAGCCTTTTTCCATCCGCATCGCGTTCATGGCGAAGGAGCCGTAGTCGGCAATGCCATGCGCCTCGCCCGCCGTCCAAAGCGCGTCATAAACCGCCAGGGTGCTGCCGCGCGGGATGTGCAATTCCCAGCCGAGTTCCCCGGCGTAGGACATCCGGAAGGCCCAGAGCTTGTGGCCCGCGACCTCGATCTGCTGCGCCGTCAGCCATTTGAAGCCGGCGTTTGTCAGATCCGCATCGGTGCAGGCGCTCAGGACCTCGCGGGCTTTCGGGCCGTTGAGAGCAAGGGCGGCCCAGTCGGTGGAGAGGGTTGTGATCTCCACCTCTTCGCCCGCGAGGTTCTGGTTCAGGTGGTCCAGCAGCCGCTGTTCAAAGAAGGCGGCGCAGACCAGGTAGTAGCTGTCCTCTGCCAGTTTCACCACGGTGGTTTCCAGCTCGATCCGGCCGCGGCGGTTCAGCATGTGGGTGAGGGCAATGCCGCCCGCTTTCTGCGGCAGGCGGTTGGCGGTCAGCCGGTCTAAGAGCGTTGCGGCGCCGGGGCCGGAAACCTTGACCTTGGTAAAGGCGGAGATGTCCATGATGCCCACGCCCTCGCGCACGGCCTTCACCTCAGTGCCGACCATGTCATGCACCACATTGCGCTTGAAGGAGTAGTGGTCGCGCTGCTCCACACCGTTTTTGGCAAACCAGCGGGGGCGCTCGTGGCCGTAAACCTCCTCATAAACCGCGCCCTTTTCCTTCAGCCGCTCATAAAGCGGCGATGGCTTGATCGGGCGGCCAGCCAGCCGGTTGAAATGCGGGAAGGGGATCTCGTGGCGCAGTTTGTAGTCCTCATGCGCCTTGGTCACTTGCCAGTCCTTGGTGGCGTAGGAGCCGAAGCGGCGCGGGTCGTATTCGCGCATGGAGATGTCAGCGGAGCCGTGCACCATCCAGCGCGCCAGCTCGCGGGTCAGGCCCGGACCCCAGCCGATGCCGATCTGGGTGCCGCAGCAGCACCAGTAGTTCTTGACGCCCGGCGCCGGGCCGATCAGCGGGTTGCCATCCGGCGGATGCGAGATCGCGCCATGCACTTCGCGCTGAATGCCGAGGTCAGCAAAGATCGGCATCCGGTTCAGGCTTTCCTCCAGCCACGGCATCACCCGGTCATAGTCGGCGTCGAACAGCCAGTTCTCGTATTCCCAGGGGCAGTGGTCGTGCCAGACCGAGTTGCTGCCTTCCTTCTCGTAGATGCCGATCAGGCCGCGCTTCTGCTCCATGCGTATGTAGCCGGAGACCTGTCTGTCGTCGCGGATGACCGGCAGTTCCTTGTCCAAAGCTTCGAACTCAGGCACCGGCTCAGTCACGAAGTAGTGGTGGGTCATCGAGGTCATCGGCAGCTGCAAACCAGACCATTCACCCATCTGACGGGCATAGGTGCCGCCGGCGTTCACGACATGCTCGCAGCGGATGGTGCCCTTTTCCGACTCGACGATCCATTCGCCGTTTTCGGCCTGGGTGATGTGTGTGGCGCGGCAGTGGCGGATGATGCGCGCGCCCAGCTGACGGGCGCCTGCGGCCATCGCCATGGTGACGTTGGTCGGGTCGACGTGGCCGTCATCGGGTGTGTAGAGCGCACCCAGAACCCCTTCGAGGTTATAGAAGGGATGCAGCTCGGCGACCTTTTCCGGGCCGACCAGTTCGATATTGAACCCCAAGGAGCGCCCGACGGACAGGGTGTGGCGCAGCCAGTCCATCTCATCCTCGGTATAGGCCAGGCGGAACGAGCCGCAGCCGTGCCAGGTCACCGCCTGGCCGGTCTCTTCCTCCAGCTTCCCGGAATAGAGGCCGATGTTGTAGTCCACGCATTTGCCCAGCCCGAACGAGCTGGTGGAATGGGTGATCTGCCCGGCCGCGTGCCAGGTCGAGCCGGAAGTCAGCTCGGCCTTCTCCAAGAGAACCACTTCTGGGCCCCAGCCCTCATGCGCCAGGTGATAAGCCAGGCCCACCCCCATAACGCCGCCGCCCACGATGACCACACGGGCCTGTGCCGGGAATTCCTTCTGAGCCATTTCGCCGTTCCTGATTGCAGAGTCGCTTTTCTGCTCGACAGGCTAATTCCACATTTGTACCATCGTCAATCATGAATGACACAAATGTATCAACAACCGTTTTGGAGCGCCTCACCGACGAGTGGGATGCGCTGACCCCCGAGGCCCAGAAGGCGGCCCGCTATGTGCTGGAAAACCCTGCGGATGTCGGGGTCTCCACCGTGCGCGAGATTGCCGAGGCGGCGAATGTGAAGCCCAACACCTTTGTCCGCATGGCGCGGCAGGTGGGCTTTGAAGGGTATGAGGATTTCCGCGCCCCCTTCCGGGAAGCGATTCGCCGGGGCGGGGTATCCTTCCCTGACCGGGCGCGCTGGCTGCAGGATATCGGCAAGTCCGGCGAGCTGGGCGGGCTTTATGCCGATATGGTGGGGGCAGCGATCCGCAATATCGAGGAGACCTTTGCGGGCATTGATGCCGCCGGGCTTGAGGCCGCAGCGCAAGCGATCTGGCAGTCCCGGCAGGTCTTTACCCTTGGGGTCGGCGTCAACAATGCCAACGCCCGCAACTTCACTTATCTCGCCTCCACCGGCATGAAGCAGTTCCACGCCATCCCGCGGCCAGGGTCCACCGCCGTGGATGACCTTGCCTGGGCCGACAGCCAGGATGTGCTGATCGCCATGACCTGCAAGCCCTACCGCACCGAAGTGATCGATGCGATCCGCATCGCGCGCGAACAGGGCGTCACCATCGTCGGTATCTCCGACAGCCCCGCCAGCCCCGTGGTCCTGAACGCGGATCACGGGTTTGTCGTCGCGGCGGACACGCCGCAATTCTTCCCGTCATCCGTCTCGACCATCGCCCTGCTGGAAACACTGCTCTCCTTTGTGATCGCGGTTTCCAGCGAGGAAATCGTCGAGCGGGTGGAGAAATTTCACAAGCGCAGGCACCAGCTGGGCCTTTATGCGGAGGAACCTGAATGAACGCCCCTCTGACCCATTCCCTTGAGGCGCGGTATTATACCGACCCGGCCATCTTCGAAGCTGAGCGCAAGGGCCTGCTGGCCCGCACCTGGCAGTTTGCCGGCCACGCCAGCCAGCTGGAAAACCCCGGCGACTATTTCGCTTTCGAGATGGCGGGGGAAAGCCTGTTCAGCATAAAGGGGCGCGATGGAGAGATCCGCACCTTCTATAATGTCTGCCAGCACCGCGCCCACCAGCTGGTCTCGGGCGAGGGCACCACGCGGGTGGTGGTCTGCCCCTACCACGCCTGGACCTACGAGCTGACCGGCCAGCTGCGCGCCGGGCCGAACCTGAAATCGGTGCAGGGGTTCGACAAGTCCAAGGTCTGCCTGACCGAGGTCCGCACCGAGGTCTTCCTGGGCTTCATTTTCGTGAACCTCGACCCCGAGGCCAAGCCGATGGACGACTGGTTTCCGGGCGTGCGCGGCGAGCTGGAAAGCTTTGTCCCCAACTGGGGTGACCTGAAGCCGCTGGAATGGGTGGAGATCCCCGAAGACTGCAACTGGAAGGTCTCGGTCGAGAACTACTCTGAATGCTACCATTGCAGCCTCAACCACCCGACCTTCTCCACCGGGGTGATCAAGCCGGAAACCTACGACATCCAGCCCCAGGGCTTCTGCCTGCGCCACACCACCGAGTGCAACTCGCTGGACCAGATGACCTATGACATCAACTCGGGCTTCGAAAACAACGAGAAATACTCCAGCTGGTTCCTGTGGCCGATGTTCTCTTTCCAGGTCTATCCCGGCAACCTCTTGAACACTTACCACTGGCGGGCAGTGGATGCCGATCACGTGGTGGTCTGGCGCGGCTGGTACTCGATCCGCGGTGAAGACAATGAAACCGTGCGCAGGATGGCGGTGCAAGACCGGGCCACCACAGTGGAGGAAGATATTCACCTGGTAGAATCGGTTCAGCGCGGCCTGAAAAGCCGCGGTTATGTTCCCGGCCCCTTGGTGGTCGACCCCTCTTGCGGAGTGAACTCGGAACATTCCATCCTGCATCTTCAGAAGTGGATGCGCGAAGCGGCAGACCGCGACCTACAGGAAGCAGGGAACTAACGGACTATGACACAGCTTGATGCCGAATGGCTGAACTATATCGACGGCGCCTGGGTGCCCGGCGGGGCAGGGTGGATCGATGTCACCGACCCGGCCAATGGCGAGCTTCTGGCCCGCCATGCGCTGGCTGATGCCGCCGACGTGGACCGCGCCGTGCAGGCCGCCCGCCGTCTGCACCAGTCGGGCGAACTGTCGGCGCTGCGCCCGATTGCCCGCGGCCGCATGGTGCAGGCGATGGGCCGCTACCTGCTCGAGCACATTGACGAGATCGCCCGTGTCCTGACCCTGGAGCAGGGCAAGCCGCTCTGGGAATCCCGGATCGAGATCGAGGGCGCCGCGCTCTATTTCGAATACTACGGCAACCAGGCCAGCACGGTGGAGGGCCGCTCGATCCCGCTGGGCGGCGGCTATTTCGACTGGACTGAAAACGAGCCGATGGGTGTCTCCGCCCAGATCATCCCCTGGAACTACCCGGTGGAGATGACGGCGCGTTCGCTGTCGGCGGCGCTCGCCACCGGCAACGCCTGCGTGATCAAGACGCCAGAGCTTACGCCGCTCACCAACGCCTGGCTCGCCCGCGCGGCAGAGGCTGCTGGGTTCCCGGCTGGCGCGGTCAATGTGCTCTGCGGCTACGGTCATGAGGCCGGCGCGGCGCTGGCTGGCCATCCGCAGGTGAACCAAATCGTCTTTACCGGCTCCGTCCCCACCGGCATCCGCATCGCCACCGCGGCGGCGCAGAACGTGGTGCCTTGCGTGCTCGAACTCGGCGGCAAATCCGCCGCCATTGTGCATGAGGACGCCGACCTCGACGCATTCGAGAACGACATCCGCTGGGGGATCTACTTCAACGCAGGCCAGGTCTGCAGCGCCATGAGCCGGGTGATCGTGCACGAAAGCCGCCACGACGAACTGGTCGAGCGCGCTGTGAACGTGGCCCAAAGCCTGAGTGTCGGCCCCGGTATCGACCGGCCTGAGTTCGGCGCCAACATGGGGGCCATGGTCTCCATGCCCCAGCGCGACCGTGCCCTAGCCATTGTCCAGCAGGCCCAGTCCAACGGCGCCACAATCGCCACCGGCGGCGCGCCCGTCGGCAACGCGGGCGCCTTCCTGGCTCCGACTGTGGTCTCCGGCATCACCCCGTCGGACAGCATCGCCAGCGAGGAAATCTTCGGCCCTGTCCTCTCGGTCCTCAAGTTCCAGTCTGACGCCGAGGCAATCGGGATCGCCAACAGCACCGAATACGGTCTGGTCGGCGGCGTCTTCACCCGCGATCTGGACCGCGCCACCCGCTGCGCCCGCCAGATCCGCGCAGGCCAGGTCTTCGTGAACGAATGGTACGCAGGCGGCGTCGAAACGCCCTTTGGCGGCTATGGCAAGTCCGGCTACGGCCGCGAAAAGGGCCGCGAGGCGCTGTGGAACTATGTTCAGACCAAGAACATCGCCATGAAACTGAAAGGCTGAGTCTATGGCAGCGCGCTACCAGCTCTACTACTGGCCGATCCCGTTCCGGGGCCACTTCATCCGCTACGCGCTGGCCTATGCCGGCCAGAAATGGGAAGAGCCCGGATTCGACGCGGTGGCAGAGCTGAAAAGCGGGGATGTGGCGGACCAGCCGCACCCCTTCATGGCGCCGCCCCTGCTGGCCGACACCCGGACCGGCACCCACCTCAGCCAAATGCCCGCGATCCTGATGGCGCTGGGCCGCGAATACGGGCTTCTGACAGAGCCTGACCAAACCCTGCGCCTGATCTGCGATGCCTCGGATATCCTGTTCGAGATCACCCGCTATCACGGCGCCCTGATGTGGGAAGCGGAAAGCTGGGCAGAGTTCCACAGCACCCGCCTGCCGCGCTGGATGCAGATCCACGAACGCATCGCAGTTGAGGCGGGCGTCTCTGACGGGAAAGGATACCTGTGGGGCAGGGACCGCCCCGGCCTGGCGGACCTGGTACTGGGCGCTCTGTGGCACACGATGATCGACCGTCTGCCGCCTCTGCGCGTGCTGCTGCACGATAACGCGCCAGTATTGGAAGGGCTGGCAGACCGCATCGCCGCCGAGCCCGCTATCGCCACCCTCATCAAAAGCTGGGCCGCCCGCGAACCGAAATACTGCGCAGGCCAGATCGAGGCCTCGCTGCTGACCATGCTGAATATGGAGACCAATACATGAGCACTTTTGACGAGGACCTTTTCCTCAAGGGGCTGGAACAGCGCAAATTCACCCTCGGCGCCGAATATGTCGAAAAGAACCTGGCCGCCGCGGATGACTTCACCCGCCCGTTCCAGGAAGCGATGACCGCCTGGTGCTGGGGTTTTGGCTGGGGCGATGACGTGATCGATGCCAAGACCCGCTCGATGATGAACCTCTCGATGATCGGCGCGCTGGGCAAAATGCACGAATGGGAGCTGCATTGCCGCGGCGCCATCAACAACGGCGTCACCAAGGAGGAGATCCGCGCTATCATCCATGTGATCGGCATCTACTGCGGCGTGCCCCAGGCTTTGGAGTGCTTCCGGGCCGCGCGCAAGGTGCTGGAGGAGCAGAGCTGAAAGCTCTGTTCTGGAGTTTCGAAGGGCGGCCGTTTGGCCGTCTTTTTTGTTTGTGGCTCTGCCGCCTTTGTCCTTTGGC
>NZ_CEYXRG010000006.1:177105-223906 GCF_982940295.1 Leisingera sp. | reverse complement strand
AGAAGGGGCTGGCATGAGGCAAACAGGCTCCGCGGTTGAGAAATTTCCGGAGTGAACAAATATAGAACATCCGCCCCGGAAGTCCAGCAGCGGCAGGGCAGGGTCGCAATTGGGGCTGGCACCGGCGCAGGGGCTTGGCTACACAGTCGTCCAAGTACCGGAAAAGGGAAGAGAGCTGACAATGGCAAAGATCACTTACATCGAGCACAACGGCACCGAGCACGTCGTGGATGTCGCCAGCGGGCTGACCGTGATGGAAGGCGCGCGCGACAACAATATTCCGGGCATCGAGGCCGACTGCGGCGGCGCCTGCGCTTGCTCGACCTGCCATGTGTATATCGCGCCGGACTGGGTCGAGAAGCTGCCCGCAAAGGACGACATGGAAGAGGACATGCTGGATTTTGCCTATGAGCCCGATCCGGCCCGCTCGCGCCTGACCTGCCAGATCAAGGTGACCGACGCGCTGGACGGTCTGGTGGTGCATATGCCCGAAAAGCAGATCTGATGATCGCCGGGCCGGCAGCGCGGCGTCTGCGGATGCGCGCCCGGCCCGGTTCCGCCCGCCGCGCATGGGCAGCGCTGTGCCTGGGGCTGGCCCTGGCGGGTTCTGCGGCGCAGGCGGGTGAACGCTGCGGGACCGATCCGTCTGCGCGGCCGGGCATTGCGGAGGGATCCCTGGTCCGGCTGGGCGAAGCCGCCGCCGCCTATGAGGATCTGACAGCCCGTTACGGGCATGGGGTTCTGGGCGATGCGCTGGAGCCGGAGACGCTGCGGGTCTGGTCTCCTGAACTGCCGGACCGCTGCGGAACCGCCGTGACCCTGGACCCGCTGCATGTGTTCGAGGACCTGGCGCCGCGGCTGGCGGATCTCGACGGCGACAACCGCCCTGAAGCCATTACCGTGCGCAGCCACCGCAGCAAGGGGGCTCAGATTGCCGTTTACGGCCTGCGGGCGGGCCGCCTGACGCTGATTGCCCAGACACCCTACATCGGCCGGAGCAATCGCTGGCTCGCCCCGATCGGCGCGGCGGATCTGGACGGCGACGGGCACGTGGAAATCGCCTATATCGACCGGCCGCATCTGGCCAAGACCCTGCGGATCTGGCGGTTCAAGGACGGCAAGCTGAGCGAGGCGGCCAGCGCACCCGGCCTGACCAACCACCGGATCGGCCAGGATTTCCTCACCTCAGGCATCCGCGATTGCGGTCAGGGCCCGGAACTGGTGACAGTCAGCGGCGGCTGGCGCCGGATCATGGCGTCCCGGCTGAAGGACGGCGAAATCTCCACCCGGGACATTGGCCGGTTCCGTCCTGAAACCGGTTTGCAAGACGCGCTGGCCTGCCGCTGAGAGCCGCCCGCGCCGCGCTTGCGCGGCGCCCGGCCCAACTGCGGGGCCCATCCCCGCGGGGATGGGCTGGAGCAGGCGGGAGCGGCTGCGGGCGGTCTGCCAGCCTTGGCGTCCGTTTCCGGTTTATTCACCACCTTCGGTTAATCTTGTGCCGGATGAGCAGATCCGGGCGCGCGGGCCCGGTGCGGATTTACGGGAGACAGCAGCGTGAGCTTTACGCCTTATGTGTTCGGCACGGGCATTGCCGGTTGGACGTTCCTGCAGCGGACCCAGGCGCAGCAGCAGGAGGTTTTCGAGAAATCGCCTGTTCTTGACCGGACGGTGCAGGACTTTACGCAGAGGATCACCAGCATTCAGTCGGCGGACCAGCTGCTGGATGACTATAACCTGCTGAGCGTGACCTTGGGGGCCTTTGGCCTGGATGAGGACATCAACAACCGGGCCTTCCTCAAAGAGGTGCTGGAGTCCGATATGAGCGATCCGCTGGCGATCGTGAACCGGCTCAACGACAGCCGTTACCAGGCTTTGGCGGAAACTTTCGGCTTTGGCAGCTCTGACGGCCCGAAGCTTCCCAGCGCCAGGGCGGAGAATGAATTTGCCGGTATCAGCACTGCCGATGATCTGCTGTCAAACGGCACCATGCTGCGCAAGGCGCTGGGCAACGTTGGGCTGGAAGGCTTGGAAAACAATCAGTTCTTTCTGCAGAAAGTGCTGGAGTCCGACCTGGCGGACCCGGAGTCCTTTGCCAACAAGCTGTCTGATCCGCGCTATGCCGAGTTTTCAAGGCAGTTCAACTTTGGTCAGGCGCCGGAATATGAAAACAGCATCGAGGCGCTGGTCAGTGAATTCAACGAGCACGCCGGTGGCCTCGCCAGCGCCGACGATCTGCTGGCGGATGAAGACCTGCTGCAGGCCGTCATCGAAACGTTCGATCTGGAAAGGACCAACCCGGATTTTCTGCGGCGGGTCCTGGAATCGGATACCACGGATCCCGATTCCTTTGTGAACCAGCTGGAGGACACGCGGTACCTTGCGGTGTCCGAGGCCTTTGGCTTTGGCTGGCCGGACATCAACGCGATGAGCGATCCGGAGGAGCTGCTGTCGAACGCAGCGCTGCTGGAGCATGCGCTGGACACATTCAACGTCAGTAACCGGGGCGAGAGTTTTTTGCGCCAGGTGCTGGAGTCCGACCTGTCCGATCCGAATTCCTTCGTCAATCAGCCGGAGAACCTGGCCTATTACGATTTTGCCGATGCCTTCCAGAACGAGTGGCCGGAACATGTCAGCAAGATGCAGGTGTTTTCGGATGAGATCACGGACAAGCTGGGCACCTTCACCGACCCGCGTGAGCTGGTCTTTGACCTGAGCCTGTTTGAGGCAACGCTGGACCTGTTCGGCCAAAGCAAACGGAGCACGGATTTCGATACGGTGATCCGCGCCTTCGAGTCCGATCTGTCGTCCAGCATCTCCTATGCGAACCTGCACTATGATACCGGGTTGAAGGCGATGACGAATGCCTTTTCCTTCAATAAGGGCGAGACAAGCCGGGAGTATCCGGACGGGTTTGCAGAGGAACTTGCAGAGCTCTACACCACCCGCCAGTTCGAGATTGAAATCGGCAACTCGGATCCGAATATGCGGCTTGCGCTGGCGCTGGAGCGCGAATTGCAGGACGTCGCGGATGCGGGCGGCAGCGAGAACGCCCATTGGTACAACATCATCGGGTCGCCGCCGTTGCGGACTGTATTTGAAACGGCGCTGGGCCTGCCGTCCGGCATCGGGCAGCTGGATATCGAGCGGCAGCTGGTTGAAATGAAGGACCGTGCCTACTCAGCGTTCGGGACAACCCATCCGGCGGACTTTCTGGAACCCGACATGCTGGACCAGTTCCGCAGGCGTTTCCTGCTGATGAGCGACCTCAATGGCTTCTAGAGGCGCGGCCGCCGGGCGCGGCAGCGCCCGGCCGCGCCCAACTGCGAAGGGCAGTCTTTGATTGCCCGCGAGCAGGCGGGAGCCCCTGCCTGCAAGCGGTCCTATTTCAGCGCGCGCCAGCCGATGTCGCGGCGGAAGAAGCCCTGGGGCCAGTCAACTCCGTCCACCATCGCATAGGCCCGGTCGCGCGCCTCCTGCAGCGAGTCGCCGCGGGCGGTCACGTTCAGCACCCGGCCGCCGACGGCCAGCACCTTGCCGTCCTGCTCCTGGGTGCCCGCGTGGAACACCATGTTGCTGCTGTTCTCGGGCAGCGCGTCCAGCCCCTTGATTTCAGAGAACTTCTCGTAGGACCCCGGGTAGCCTTCGGCCGCCATCACCACGGTGATCGCATGGTCATCACCCCAGTTCACCTGCGCCTCGCCCAAGCGCCCCTCAGCCGCGGCGTGCATCAGGTCCAGAGCCTGGGCGCCGAGGCGCATCATCAGCACCTGGCATTCCGGGTCGCCGAAGCGGACGTTGTATTCCACCAGCCGCGGCTGGCCGTCCTTGATCATCAGGCCAGCATAGAGCACCCCCTGATAGGGCATGCCGCGCTCCGCCATCACCCGCATGGTGGGCTTCACGATCTCTTCCATCGCGCGGGCCTCGACCTCTGCCGACAAAACCGGCGCGGGGGAGTAGGCACCCATGCCGCCGGTGTTGAGGCCGGTGTCGCCTTCGCCGACGCGCTTGTGGTCCTGGGCGGAGCCGATCGCCAGAACGTCCTCGCCGTCGACCAGCACAAACAGGGAGGCTTCCTCGCCTTCCATGAATTCCTCGATCACCACCTCGGCGCCGGCCCCGCCGAAGGCGCCGCCGAACATGCCGTCGATGGCGGCGAGGGCTTCCTCTTCGGTCATGGCGATGATCACGCCCTTGCCCGCCGCCAGACCGTCAGCCTTGACCACGGTCGGCGCGCCGTGCTGGCGCACATGCGCCTTGGCGGCGTCCGCATCGGTGAAATGGCCGTAGGCCGCGGTGGGGGCGTTTGCCGCGTCGCAGATTTCCTTGGTGAAGCTCTTGGAGGCTTCCAGCCGGGCCGCCGCCTCGGAGGGGCCGAACACCAGGATGCCCGCCTCGCGCAGCCGGTCGCCGACCCCTGCGGCCAGCGGCGCCTCGGGGCCGATGATCACAAAGTCGATGGCGTTTTCCTCGGCAAAGGCGGCCACGGCGCCGCCATTTTCGATATCCAGGGCGGCACAATCGGCGATCTGCGCGATGCCTGCGTTGCCCGGCGCCACGATCAGCTTGTCGCATTTGGGGTTCTGCATCACCGCCCAGGCCAGGCTGTGTTCGCGCCCGCCGCTGCCGAGGATAAGGATGTTCATCTGCGTGTTCTCCGATCTGCCTGAGCCGAGAGGCATCCCGGCGCTGTCCGGGGCTTGCCTTGCTTGCGGCGCGTTCTATGCTGCGCGCGACTTCAAAACAAGACCGGCCAAAGGCCGCAGGAGAGCAGCCCCCGATGTCTGACCTGTTTGACGACCCAGCCCCATCCGACCGGCCCGGGCAGAACGCCCCGGAATTCACCGTTTCCGAGATCTCCGGCGAGGTGAAGCGCACGCTGGAGGGGACCTTTGGCCGGATCCGGGTGAGGGGCGAAGTGGGGCGGGTGTTCAAGGCGCGCTCGGGCCACTTGTACTATGACATCAAGGACGACCGCTCGGTGCTGGCCTGCACCACCTGGAAGGGGCAGATCAGCGGGTTGTCGGTGGTGCCGGAGGAAGGGCTGGAGGTGGTGGTCACCGGCCGCCTGACCGCGTTCGGTGCGCAGTCGAAATACAACATGAACGTCGACGAGGTGGCGGTTGCCGGCCAAGGCGCGCTGATGGCGCTGCTGGAAAAACGCAAGAAACAGCTCGAGGCGGAGGGGCTGTTTGCGCCGGAACGCAAGAAGCCACTGCCCTACCTGCCGCAGATTATCGGGGTGGTGACT
Organism: Leisingera sp.; assembly: GCF_982940295.1. Lineage (NCBI taxonomy): Bacteria > Pseudomonadati > Pseudomonadota > Alphaproteobacteria > Rhodobacterales > Roseobacteraceae > Leisingera > Leisingera sp. The sequence continues at coordinate 218,655 of NZ_CEYXRG010000006.1, read as the reverse complement.
TCGCCCTCCGGGGCGGTGATCCGCGATATCCTGCACCGGCTGCGCGACCGCTTCCCGCGCAAGGTGCTGGTTTGGCCGGTCGCTGTCCAAGGGCAGAACTGCGCGCCCGAAGTGGCCCGCGCGATCGAAGGGTTCAACCGGCTGACGCCGGGCGGTGCGCTGCCACGACCCGATCTGATCATCGTCGCGCGCGGCGGCGGTTCGATCGAGGATTTGTGGGGGTTCAACGAGGAGATCGTGGCGCGGGCTGCCGCCGCCTCGCAGATCCCGCTGATCTCTGCCGTCGGGCATGAGACCGATACCACGCTGATTGATTTCGTCTCCGACCGGCGTGCGCCGACGCCGACTGCGGCGGCAGAGCTTGCAGTGCCGGTGCGGCTGGAGCTGATGGCCTGGTCCGAGAACCAGGGCGCGCGGCTGACCCGTGCCGCGGGGCAGGCGGTGCAGCTCAGGCGTCAGCGGCTGAACGATCTGGCCCGGGCGCTGCCCAAGCCGGACACGCTGCTGGAAACTCCGCGCCAGCGGCTGGACCGGATTTCCGACCGGCTGCCCGGTGCGCTGATTTCAGGCGTGCAGCGCCGCCGGGTGCATCTGAGCGAAACCGCGGCCAGCTTGCGTCCGGCCACACTGAGGCAGCTGGTTGAGGGGCGGCGGAACCGGCTGCAGAACCTGTCGTCGCGGCTGAGCCTGCGGCCGATCCAGCGGGAAATGGCGGCGCAGAAAGACGCGCTGGGACGGCTGGCGCAGCGGCTGGATGCGGCGCAGGCCGCGCGTATCGACCGCCAGCGGCAGGCCCTGACGGCCACCGGGCGCCAGCTGGAGATCCTCAGCTACAAGGCGACTTTGGAACGCGGCTATGCGGTGGTGCGCTCGGGCGAGGAGATCCTGACCACCAAGGCCGCCGCCGCCAAGGCCGGCGCGCTGCAGATCGAGTTTGCCGACGGCACGCTGGATCTGGAGGGCGGTGCGCCTGCGCAGGCTGCAAAGAAAGCGGAGCCGAAACCGCCGGCGGAGGGCGGCGGCAGCCAGGGCTCGCTGTTCTAGCGGCTTACCCGGTCTGAAGACCTGAAACGCTGCATCCGGTTTCAGGTGCCCACCTCAGGGCCGTAACACAGCATCTCCTCCCCGACGTCCTCGGCCTCGTAAAGTTCCGTTGAGGCCGGGTCGTTCTCGAACCGGGCCGTCAGCCCGCCGGGGGTGAGCTCGAAGGTCCAGCATTGCGGATCGTCGCGGTTTTCATAGACGAAACAGATCTGGCCGGCTTCCTCGTACCAGCTGCCTTCCTGGCATTTGCCATCAAGGAAGGACCAGATCACCCTGCGGTTTGGCAGGTAACGCTCGACCCCGTACATGGAGCCGCCAAAGCCGTAAAACAGCGTCCGGCCCTGGGTGTAGCGGTCGAATTCCGCAGCCCCGAGCGGCTCGCCCGCCGCCAGCGGGGCGGGCAGGGCTGCGAGCAGGAGAATCATCAAAGAGCGCATGGGACCACTGTGCCTCAGGACCGGGGCCTGCGCCAAGCGTTGGCTGCGGGCTGACAAGTATCCGGACAGGCTCCCGCGGGGTCACCTTTGACCGCACGCCGGGTCAAAGGACAGAGTGCCCGGAAAAGATGAGGGGAGGCAGAACATGACGGCGGAAATGGCATTGGGTGCTGCGGCGGCGGCCTGCGCGCTAATCTATCTGTTTTTGGCCGCGCAGCCGCCCGGGCTGCTGCGTAGCGTGCTGAAGACCGCTTCGGTTGCTTTGCTGGCACTGGCGGCGCTGCTGGCCGGGGCGCCAGTGCTGCTGGCGGTGGCGCTTGGCTTATGCGCGCTGGGCGATCTGTTCCTGTCGCGTGACGGCGAGGTAGTTTTCATGGCCGGCGTTGGCGCCTTTGCCGCCGGGCATCTGGCCTATGCGGTGCTGTTCCTGACCCGGGCGGACAGCGATCCGGCGCGGCTGGCAGAGATGCCGGGGTCAATGATTGCGACGGGGCTGCTGGTGCTGGGGCTGGTGATGGCACGCGTTCTGGCGCCGCGGGCAGGCGCGCTCAGAGGGGCGGTTCTCGCCTATATCCCGATCATCCTCGGCATGGGGGCGGCGGCGCTGACGCTGCCGTTTGGCAATTGGGTCTTTGCGGCGGCCTGTGCTTTCATGCTGTCGGATATGGTGCTGGCGGCGGAAACCTTTGTCCTGGCGCAGGACCACCCGCTGCGCCGGATCACGCCCTATGCGGTCTGGCCGCTTTACTGGGGGGCGCAAGCGGGCTTTCTGGCGGCATTTTCCTGAGGCGGGCGGCGCCTTGCGCTTTGCACTCCGGTGAATTCCGCATTAGGTGAGGGGCAGACCCTTTTGCGGAGACCAAGATGGCGTTTTTCTCAAAGCTCAAGGAGCGGCTGTTCAAATCCTCCTCCAAGCTCGAGCAAGGGCTCGATGCGATTGTCGAGGAGGGCGCGGAGAGCGGCGCGGCTGAGGCTGTGGAGGCTCTGGCTGACTCCCCTGCGGTGACGCCGGAGCAGCCTGCGCCTGCGCCGGTTCCGCAGCCGGAACCTGTGGCGGAGCCGGAGCCTGCGGCCGAACCCGAGCCCGAGCCTGATCCGCAGCCGGTGGCGGCGCCGGAGCCTGCCCCCGCACCGGTGCCGGAGAAGAAATCGCCTGGCCTGCTGGGCCGCCTGATGGGGCGCAGCGCCGCGGCGGAACCGCGCCGGGCGCTGGATGACGATATGCTGGAGCAGCTGGAGGAGCTGCTGATCGCCGCCGACATGGGGGTGGACACCGCGCTGCGCGTAACCGCCAACCTGGCCGAGGGGCGTATGGGCAAGAAGGTCTCCAGCCGCGAGATCAAGGAACTGCTGGCGCAGGAGGTCGCGCGCATCATGGAGCCGGTGGCGAAACCGCTGCCGATCTATGCCAAGCGCCCGCAGGTGGTGCTGGTTGTTGGCGTGAACGGCTCCGGCAAGACCACCACCATCGGCAAGCTGGCCAGCCAGTTCAAGGGCGCCGGCAAGAAAGTGGTGATTGCCGCAGGCGACACCTTCCGCGCCGCCGCCGTCGAACAGCTGAAGGTCTGGGGCGACCGTGCGGGCGTGCCGGTGCTGACCGCACCGGAAGGCTCCGACCCGGCCTCCTTGGCGTTTGACGCGATGACCAAGGCCCAGGAAGACGGTGCTGACCTCCTGATGATCGACACCGCTGGCCGCTTGCAGAACCGCGCCGACCTGATGGAGGAGCTGGCCAAGATCGTCCGGGTGATCCGCAAGAAGGATGAGACCGCGCCGCACAACACGCTCCTGGTGCTGGACGCCACCACCGGCCAGAACGCGCTAAGCCAGGTGGGGACGTTCCAGCAGCTGGCCGATGTCTCCGGCCTGGTGATGACCAAGCTGGACGGCACCGCCAAGGGCGGTGTGCTGGTCGCGCTCGCGGACAAGTTCGGCCTGCCGATCCACGCCATCGGCGTGGGTGAGCAGATCGACGATCTGGCACCGTTTGATCCGGAGGAGTTCGCGGCAGCCCTCACAGGCTTGGAAAAGACCTGATCCTTCATTCATCTGGCTGAAAATATCCCGGGGGGCGTCCATTGTGGCGCCATTGATTCAAGCCCAATGGGCGTGGGGCAGAGCCCCCGGCGCTCTCCTCCCGCGCAAAGGCATTTGATTTGAGCGATTGGCTGATCTCCCTGGAAGGCACCGAGGCCGGGCATCAAGCCGCGCTGTTTCTGGCCATCTGGGCTGCCTTTCTGCACGCGGTTTTCGGGGCGCTGCAGAAGGGGCGGCATGATCCCTGGCTGTCGCGCGGGGCGATCGACTTTTGCTACTGCGTGATGGCGGCGCCGTTTGCGCTGTTCGTGGTGCCCTGGCCGGAGCCGCATATGTGGCTGATCTTTGCCGTCGCCTGGGGGATCCACGTCTTCTACAAGCTGTTTCAGGCGCTGGCCTATACCAAGGGCAGCTATACGGTGGTCTACCCGGTGGTGCGCGGGACCGGGCCGCTGTTCACGGTGATCGGCTCCTTCTTCCTGTTCGGCGAGGTGTTCACCCCGGTGCAATGGCTGGGGGTGGCGGTGCTTCTGGCCGGGATCTTTGGTCTGGCGGCCTATAACTTTGTCTTTCTGGAAGCGAACCGCGACACCTTTGGGGTTGCACTGCTGTTTGCCTTTATCACCGGCTTGTTTGTGGCCGCCTACACCACATATGACGCCTACGGCATCCGGGCGACGGCGGATCCATTCACCTTCCTGGCGTGGTTCTTCATGATCGACGGGCTGGTGTTTCCGGTGATTGCCTTCACCCGCTGGCGGAACATGCCGGAACCGCCCGCACCCGGACCGCTGATGGTCAAGGGGTTCTTTGGCGGGCTGGTCGCCTTTGCGTCATTTGGCGCGATCATGCTGGCGACGCGGCTGGACAAGGTGGGGGAGGCGGCGGTGCTGCGCGAAACCTCCACCGTGTTTGCCGCCCTGATTGGCTGGCTGGTGCTGAAGGAAACCGTGGGCCCGCGCCGGATCGCGCTGATGGCTTTGATCGCCCTGGGCGCCGTGATAGTGGAAATGGGCGGCTGAGACCGCCGCGAGAGCATTGAGGAGGCCCCATGGCCGCGAAGAAGATCAACCCGACCCTTAAGATGGTGCTGGAACTGGGCCCGATTGTCCTGTTCTTCATCGGCTATCTGAAGCTGAAGGATGAGGTGTTTCTGATCGGCGGCAGCGAGTACAAGGGCTTCATCGTCATTACCGCCGCGTTTATCCCGCTGATGGTGGCGTCCACATTGGCCTTGTGGAAGCTGACCGGGCATTTGTCGCGGATGCAGTTTGCCACGCTGATCCTGGTGGTGCTGTTCGGCGGCATGTCGGTGTGGTTCAACGACGACCGTTTCATCAAGATGAAGCCGACGATGCTGTATGTGCTGTTCGGCGGATTGCTGGGCATCGGCCTGATGCGGGGCCAAAGCTGGCTGAAGGTGGTGATGGAGGAGCTGATGCCGCTGAAGCAGGAGGGCTGGATGATCCTCACCCGGCGGCTGTGTGCATTCTTCTTCGGGCTGGCGGTGGCGAATGAGCTGATCTGGCGCACCCAGAGCACCGAGGCCTGGGTCTATTTCAAGACCTTCGGGCTGCCGGTGGCGATGTTTGCCTTCTTCATGTTCCAGGGGCAGCTGTTCCAGAAATACGGAGACGAGGAAGAAGCCGGCCCGGCGGAATAACCAGCGGCGGCAGGGGCGGGCTCCCGCGCCTTGGCGCATCATCAAAGATGAAGCGCAAAGTCTTGGGCCGGGCAGCGCACCTGCGGTGCGCTGCGGTTGCGCGCGTTACTGGCCTTGCCCGAAAATCACTTCCTGTGCCCTTGTGTCGGACCGGTCCCCGCGCAGATCCGCGTGCAGCGCGCGGCCCGCGATGACGCCGGGGCGGGACCACATGAGATCCAGCCAGCGGGCCAGATGCGGTTTGTCGTCCAGTGTCTGCTGCTGGCCCTCCCACAGCGAGGCCCAGGGCCAGATCGCCATATCGGCAATCGTATAGTCTGCGCCTGCCACATACTCATTTTCCGCCAGCTGCCGGTTTAGCACGCCGTACAGACGTGCGACCTCATTGCGGTAGCGGTCCTTGGCATAGGGCAGATCCTGGGCTGCGTACTTCAGGAAGTGATGCGCCTGGCCCGCCATTGGGCCGAGGCCGCCCATTTGCCACATCAGCCATTGATCCACGATGAGCCGCGCGCGTTCGTCCGCGCCGTAAAACTGCCCGGTCTTGCGGGCGAGGTACTGGAGGATGGCACCGCTTTCGAACAGGGAGACCGGCGCGCCGCCGGGGCCGTCCGAATCCACAATGGCGGGCATCCGGTTGTTGGGGGAGATCTTCAGGAATTCCGGCGCGAACTGGTCGCCCTTGCCGATGTCGATAAGGGTGACCTCGTAAGGAAGCCCCATCTCCGCCAGCGCGATGGAGATTTTCCAGCCGTTCGGGGTAGGCCAGTAGAAAAGCCGGATCGGGTCCTGCATCGCGTGCCTCCGTCTGTTTGCCCGGCCACAGGAGCATGAGGGGTGCGGGCAGGCAAGGGGCAGCGGCACTCACATCGGTGTGACCTGGGGGACGGCGGCGGCTTGACCGAATCCCGCAAGATGCGTAAAGCCCCTGCATCACATCGTGGCGATTTGTTACCGGATTGCGGGCCACGTTAAACAATCCCGCTAAAGAGGTCAGGACGTGAAGGACCCCCTTTCGCTTGGCCGATCGGGGGTTTTTTGTGCGCTATGGGCGCGAGGAGACAGAAGATGAGCGACAACTGGAACAGCCGCACCAAGCTGGTTCACGGAGGCACCCGCCGCAGCCAGTACAACGAGGTGAGCGAGGCGATCTTTCTGACCCAGGGCTTTGTCTACGACAGCGCCGAGCAGGCCGAGGCGCGGTTCATCGAGACCGGCCCGGATGAGTTCATCTATGCCCGCTACGGCAACCCGACCGTCGATATGTTCGAAAAGCGCATCGCGGCGCTGGAAGGGGCCGAGGATGCCTTTGCCACCGCCTCCGGCATGGCGGCTGTGAATGGCGCGCTGACTTCGCTGGTGAAGGCGGGCGATCACATCGTGTCCGCCAAGGCGCTGTTCGGCTCCTGCAACTATATCCTGGCGGATGTGCTGGGCCGCTTCGGGGTGGAGGTCACATTCATCGACGGCACGGACCTGGAGGCCTGGCGGGCGGCGGTGCGCCCGGACACCAAGGCGGTGTTTTTCGAGAGCATGTCGAACCCGACGCTGGAGGTGATCGACATAGCCGCGGTTGCGGAGATCGCGCATTCGGTTGGCGCCACCGTAGTGGTGGACAACGTGTTCTCGACCCCGGTGTTCTCCAACGCCATCGCGCAGGGCGCCGATGTGGTGATCTATTCCGCAACCAAGCACATCGACGGCCAGGGCCGGGCGCTGGGCGGGGTGGTGCTGGGCACCAAGGAGTATATCCGCGGCACCCTGGAACCCTATATGAAACATACCGGCGGATCGCTCAGCCCGTTCAATGCCTGGGTGATGCTGAAGGGGCTGGAGACACTTGCGCTGCGGGTCAATGCACAGGCGGAGACCGCGTTGGAAATTGCCGAGGCCCTGGACGGCCATCCGGCGCTGGAGCGAACCATCTATCCGGGGCTGAAGGACCACGCGCAAAACGCGCTGGTGCAGACCCAGCTGGGCGGCAAGGGCGGAACGGTGCTGTCGCTGGATTTGAAGGGCGGCAAGGAGGCAGCGTTCAAGTTCCTGAACGCAATGACCATCCCGGTGATCTCCAACAACCTGGGTGACGCCAAATCCATCGCCACCCACCCGGCGACCACCACCCACCAGCGCCTCAGCGATGAGCTGAAGGCGGAGCTGGGCATCACCCCGGGCCTGGTGCGGTTCTCGGTCGGGCTGGAGGATGCCGGTGATCTGATCGCCGACCTGAAGGCGGCACTGGACGCGGCGCAGGCCTGAACGCGGGCTTTCTCCTGCGTGCCCAGCCGCATTCCGCTTGGTAACGGTTGAGTAACCGCTGCCCTTTGTGGTGCGGTGAGCGCATGGAGTTTGATTATGTTATTGCAGGCGGCGGCTCGGCCGGTTCGGTCATGGCGTCTCGCCTGTCGGAAGACCCCGGTGTTTCGGTCTGTCTGATTGAAGCCGGGGGCAACGGGCGCGGGCTCTTTGTCCGCGCGCCTGCGCTGGTTGCCGGGATGATCTCAGGGCGGCCCCGGATCAACAACTGGGCTTTCCACACTGAACCCCAGGCGGCGCTGAACGGGCGGCGGGGGTTCCAGCCGCGGGGCAAGGGCCTGGGGGGATCCTCGGCAATCAACGCCATGCTGTACGTGCGCGGTCATCCCTCCGACTATGATGAGTGGGCGCAGATGGGTTGCGAGGGCTGGGACTGGGATTCCGTACTGCCCTATTTCCGCAAGGCTGAGCGCAACGCGCGCGGCGCCGACGGATTGCATGGCGGGGACGGGCCGTTGCAAGTGGGCGACCAATCCGAGCCGCGCGCCATCACCCATGCCTATGTCGAGGCCTGCGCCCAGTCGCAATTGCCGCTGAGCGATGATTTCAACGGCCCGGTTCAAGAGGGCGCGGGGCTGTATCAGGTCACGCAGTTCCACGACGGGCCGCAGGCCGGGGAGCGCTGTTCCGCCGCTGCAGCCTATCTGCCGCCGCAGGTGCGGCAGCGCAGCAATCTTACGGTTCTGACCCGTACCCATGTGACGCGTATCCTCATGGACGGCAAGCAGGCCGCGGGCGTTGCCTGCAGGCGGCGGGGGCGCGCGCTCAGCATCAAAGCGCGGCGGGAGGTCATTCTGAGCGCCGGCGCTTTCGGCTCTCCCCAGCTGCTGATGCTGTCGGGGGTCGGCCCGGAAGCGGAACTGCGGCAGCACGGTATTACGCCAGTCCATGTATCCGAGGGCGTCGGGCAAAACCTGCAGGATCATCTGGATTATATCATCTCCTACCGGTCCAAGCGGCCGGACACGGTCGGCCTGAACCCGCGCGGGGCCTGGCAGATGGCGCGCGCGGGGATGCAGTGGCGGCGGAACGGATCGGGGCTGTTTGCCTCGCCGATGGCAGAGGGGGGCGGCTTTTTCCGGACGTCGCCGGATCTGGAGCGTCCTGATATCCAGCTGCATTTCGTCGTTGGCATCGTGGATGACCACATGCGGAAGCTTCATTTCTCTCATGGCTATTCCTGCCATGTCTGCGTGCTGCGGCCTGCAAGCCGCGGCCAGGTCGGGCTTCATTCAGCCGATCCGGCTGCGCCGCCGCGCATTGACCCGAGCTACTTGGGCGCGGCGTCAGATCTTGAAACGATGAAACGCGGCGCGCGGCTTATGGAGCGTATTCTGCAGGCGGAGGCGCTGGCGCCGTGGCGGGGCCGCACCCTGTATGAAACGGATGGCAGCGATGCCGCGCTTGAGGCCGATATCCGCAGGCGTGCCGACAGCATCTATCACCCGGTGGGAACCTGCCGGATGGGCAGCGGCGCAGATGCCGTCTGCGACCTGGAAGGGCGCGTCCGGGGGCTGTCCGGGCTGCGCGTCGTTGATGCATCGCTCATGCCGGCACTGGTGGGCGGGAACACGAATGCGCCAACCATAATGATGGCCGAGAAAATCGCCGCGGGGATGAGGCCAGCGGGCGGGGCGTGAAACCGGCCGGCCTGGCCGCCTTGCGGGACGGCCGGAAGGCTGTCCGTGCAGGCGCAAGTTCTGCCGCATTTGGCGGTTCCGTTTTGTAATTTGCCGCGTAACGGTATATGGGAGTAGCCTGCCAGTCCTTATATGGGCCCTATGATTTGGGGGAAACGCCGATGAACATTCACAACCGCGACGCCGCAGAGGCTCCGGACCGCGAGGCAGCCGCTGCCGCGTTGGATGTGCTGCGGGCCTGGGCCGGCATTGCGTCTGAGACCGAAATTGCCGAGCTGGACCCGGCCGTGGCGCGGCTGCTGCCGGGCCGTGAGGTCGGGAATTATCCGGATTTGTCGCGGACTTACCCCGAGGATTTCAAGTCGGACGAGGCCTATCGCGCGACGCTGCCCGACTTGCAGAACGGGCCGACCAGCCTGATCCGCGGCGCCAAGGAGCAGATCCAGCATGTGGGGATTTCGAATTTCCGCCTGCCGATCCGGTTTCATACCCGCGACGACGGCGACCTGACGCTGGAAACCAGCGTGACCGGCACCGTCAGCCTGGATGCGGGCAAGAAGGGCATCAACATGTCCCGGATCATGCGCACCTTTTACAAGCACGCGGAGCGCACCTTCAGTTTCGAGGTGATGGCGAACGCGCTGGATGATTACCTGAGCGATCTGGACAGCCCGGATGCGCGCATCCAGATGCGGTTCTCCTTCCCTGCACGCGTTGAAAGCCTGCGCTCCGGCCTCAGCGGCTATCAGTATTACGACTTTGCGCTGGAACTGGTGGACCATGACGGGGTGCGTGAGAAGATCATGCATCTGGACTACGTTTATTCTTCGACCTGCCCATGCTCGCTGGAATTGTCGGAGCACGCCCGCCAGGCGCGGGGCCAGCTGGCAACGCCGCATTCGCAGCGCTCCGTCGCGCGGATTTCGGTGCAATCGGTGCCCGGCAGCGAGTGCCTTTGGTTCGAGGACCTGATCGAGCTCTGCCGCAAGGCGGTGCCGACCGAGACCCAGGTGATGGTCAAGCGCGAGGATGAGCAGGCCTTTGCCGAGCTGAACGCCGCCAACCCTATCTTTGTCGAGGACGCGGCGCGGCTGTTTTGTGAAGCGCTGCAGGGCGATGCCCGGATCGGTGATTTCCGGGTCGTGGCCAGCCATCAGGAAAGCCTGCACAGCCATGATGCGGTCAGCGTGCTGACCCAAGGCCCGCTGTTCAAGGCGATGAGCCTGGACCCCAAGCTGTTCTCTACTCTGATCCATCACGGCTGATCCAACTGCGGGACTGCCTGGCTTTCGGGCAGGTTTCCGCCGGATATGCGGCATTTTCTGCGTTGCCGCAATTTTTACGCCGCTGCGCAGAAACCCATGCTAGCCTGATCCGCGAATCCCCCGGTTATCCTGCTGGGGGGCAGGGGAGCTTGTGCGCAGGTGTCTGCAATTGACGGCCCGAATTCTGCTGTACCCGGCCCGGGGCTCATCCGGTGTCCGCTCCCCTTTACCCTTGCCCGGACCACACAGAACAGCCCCGGCGCGAGGCCAGTGCAGGACTTGAGGAGTATCAGATGACGAGCTTTCACCATATTGCCGGTTTGACGGCCAGGGCACATGAATGGGCAGGGTTTGCAGCGGGCATGCAGCTGAAGCTGTGGCGCCAGGCGGCAGAGGCCGCGCTGCAGGCGCCCTATGAGCAGATGCGGATGGCGCATTCGATGATGGAAGCGCAACGGCGGCTGATGGGAGCAAACCCGGCAGCGGCAGAGACCGCGCCGGAAGCTAAAGCCGAACCGGCAGCGGAGCCCAAAGCGGAAGCCAAAACAGAACCCAAGGCAGACGCGAAACCTGAAGCAAAGGCGGAATCTGCAGCGGAGCCCAACCCGGCAGCCGCAGAGCAGACGCAGGCGCGGACAAAGCTGGCTGCCAAGGCGGCCGGGAAACCCGCCGCGAAAAAGCCCTCGGTCCGCAAGACCGCGACCCGCAAGCCTGCCGCGCGGAAAGCGCCGGCACGTGCAAAGGCCGCAAACACGGCAGCCAAGCCGGAGCAGGCCAAAACGGCCGCGGCGCAGCCCGCAAAAGAGGCTGTGGATAATCAGGCCGCCAAGCAGGGCGGACCGGCTGCGGGGTCCGGGATGAAAGAGGCGCCTGCGGTGTTCCGCACGTCCTCAGCCCGCAAGGGCGAGCAAGAGCAGTCTGCCAAGTCTGTAGCGCAACCTGCAGCCAAAACCGAAGCGCCAAAAGCCGCAACTCCGGAAGCCAAAGGGGCGGAGGTAAAAGCTGTGGAATCCAAAGCGTCTGAGGCAAAAGCTCGGGCGTCTGAGGCGAAATCGCCGCAGGCAAAACCGCCGGCAGCGGAGGCAAAAGCACCAGCCAAGGCAGAAGCGCCCCAGTCCGCGTCAGCCAAACGCCCGCGCAAACCTTCGACACCACCGCAGATGCCGCAGCGCAACGCTCCTGCCAAGAGCGGCAGCGGCGAATAGTGCCGCGCACTTGACACTTACCGCGCGGGGGGCCAACGCTGCGCCGCATGTTGGATCTCCGCCCGGTTGGATATGTCATCGGCCTGCTGGTCGTCATTTTGGGAGCCATGATGGTGTTCCCGCTGCTGGTCGACCTGCTGGACGGCCGCGGTGAATGGCATGTGTTTCTGGAAAGCTCGGTGTTCTCGATCCTGGTTGGCGGCCTGCTGGCGCTGAGCTGTGCCAACGGGGTCAAGGAGGGGCTGAGCATCCGCCAGACCTTCCTTTTGACCACCACTGTCTGGCTGGCGCTGCCGCTGTTCGGGGCGATCCCGCTGATGCTGGGGGCGACCGAATTGCGGTTTGTCGACGCCTTCTTTGAAGCGATGTCGGGGCTGACCACCACCGGTTCGACGGTGATTTCCGGTCTGGATGACCTGCCGCGCGGATTGCTATTGTGGCGCGGCATCCTGCAGTGGGTCGGCGGGATCGGCATCATTGTTGTGGCGATGGTGTTCCTGCCCGAGCTGCGGGTCGGGGGGATGCAGATCTTTAAATCCGAAAGCTTTGACACCTTCGGTAAAATCCTGCCGCGTGCACAGGCGATCGCCAAGCAGATCTCGCTGATCTACGTGTCGCTGACCATGGCCTGCATGCTGGTCTACATGGTGATGGGCATGGGGCCGTTCGATGCGCTGGTGCATTCGATGACCACCATCGCCACCGGCGGCTTTGCCAATTACGATGCGTCCTTCGGGGCCTTTGCCGGGCCCGTGGAATATGCCGCCTCCGTCTTCATGATCCTGGCTGCACTGCCGTTCGTGCGCTATGTGCAGCTGATCAACGGCCATGGCACGCCGATGCTGCGCGACAGCCAGATCCGCGGGTTTTTGATGACGCTGGGCTTGCTGGTCGCGATTGCCACTGGGGTGCTGTATTACACGCGCCCGCACGGGGGCGAGGAGGCGCTGCGCTCGGCCCTGTTCAACATCACCTCGATCATGTCCGGCACCGGCTATGCCAGCGCCGATTACATGCAGTGGGGCAGCTTCCTGGTGATGATCTTCTTCTTCACCGGGCTGATCGGCGGCTGCGCGGGCTCGACCGCCTGTTCGGTCAAGATCTTCCGCTACCAGCTGCTGTTTGCCTCAATCCGCGGCCAGATCCAGCGCATCCGCTCGCCGCACGGGGTGTTCATCACCCGCTATGAGGGGCGGCCGGTGAACGCTGAAGTGCTGAGTTCGGTGATCTCTTTCTTCATGTTCTTTGTCGTCACTTTGGGTGTGGTGGCCTGGGCGCTGGCGCTGACCGGGCTGGATTTCGTCACCGCGGTATCGGGGGCGGCCACGGCTGTGGCCAATATCGGCCCCGGCCTGGGCGATACAATTGGACCGGCCGGCAATTTCTCCACCCTCAACGATCCGGCGAAATGGATCCTGAGCGCGGCGATGCTGATCGGGCGGCTGGAGCTGATGGCGGTCTACGCCATTCTGACGGTGCGGTTCTGGCGCGGCTGAGCGCCCGCGGATTGGCGAAAATTGCGCAAGCCGGGTGTTGTGGCGCTTTGCCGCGCCGGAGGGGCGGGGTGAACCGCAGCTTCCTTGCCCGCAGGGCCTGCGCGCTCTTGCCCTCAAGGGGCCGCTCGCATATGAGGCACGGGACCGAAACCCGCAAGCGCAGGGAGACCCGTTCCATATGCCCGTACTTGTGATGAAATTCGGCGGCACATCTGTCGCCAACCTGGACCGCATCCGCCGTGCCGCCAAACGCGTCGGCGTAGAAGTGGCCAAGGGCTATGACGTGATCGTCATCGTCTCCGCCATGTCCGGCAAGACCAATGAGCTGGTGGGCTGGGTCGATGAGACCTCGCCGCTTTATGACGCGCGGGAATATGATGCCGTGGTGTCCTCGGGCGAGAATGTGACAGCTGGCCTGATGGCGCTGACGCTGCAGGAAATGGATGTACCCGCGCGCAGCTGGCAGGGATGGCAGGTGCCGCTCAAGACCAACTCGGCGCACAGCCAGGCGCGGATCGAGGAGATCCCGCCGGAAAACATCCACGCCAAGTTTGCCGAGGGCATGAAGGTGGCCGTCGTCGCCGGTTTTCAGGGCATCAGCCCGGAAGGCCGTATCACCACCCTGGGCCGCGGCGGCTCTGACACCACGGCAGTGGCCTTTGCCGCCTCGTTCGGGGCGGAGCGCTGCGATATCTACACCGACGTGGATGGCGTCTATACGACCGATCCGCGGATTTGCGACAAGGCGCGCAAGCTGGATAAAATCGCCTTTGAAGAGATGCTGGAGCTGGCCTCGCTGGGGGCCAAGGTGCTGCAAACCCGCTCGGTCGAACTGGCAATGCGCTATAAGGTGAAGCTGCGCGTTCTGTCGAGCTTTGAGGAACAGTCCGACGAGGCCGGAACCCTGGTCTGCGACGAGGAGGAAATCATGGAATCCAATGTTGTGGCCGGTGTGGCCTATTCCCGTGACGAAGCCAAGCTGACCGTGCAGTCGGTGGCGGACCGCCCTGGCATCGCGGCGACCATCTTTACCACGCTCAGCGACGCAGGCGTGAACGTGGACATGATCGTGCAGGACATCTCCGAAGAGGGCCGCACCGACATGACCTTCTCCTGTCCGACCGATCAGGTGGCCCGCGCCGAGCAGGCACTGCTGGCGATCAAGGAAAAGGGCGAGCTGAACTATGCCGAACTGCTGGCCGACCGTGATGTGGCCAAGGTTTCGGTGGTCGGCATCGGTATGCGCTCGCAGTCCGGTGTTGCGGCTAAGATGTTCAAGGTGCTGTCGGATGAGGGCATCAACATCAAGGTGATCACCACCTCGGAAATCAAGATCTCGGTGCTGATCGACCGCAAGTACATGGAACTGGCCGTGCAGGCGCTGCATGACGCGTTTGAATTGCAGAAAGCCGGCTAAGCGCTGATCTGGCATAAAGATTCGGAATTTTGCAAAGGCGCCGCTCTGGCGCCTTTGTTGTGTCAGGGCTGCCCTGCGCGGTAATTTGCGCAGCGCCTTGGCGGACTGCGCTGATTGCGGGCAATACTGCAAAAACACTTGGACTTTTCATCTTAGGGTGGGACAAGTGGGTGGAGGAGCGCGCGCTGGCGTACTACTCTGGGCGGTGTCCGTTCCAGAGCAGCAATCTGGACGGCAGCGTGCAGGGGGAAGACCTCGGGAGAGGGTGAGAATGTCCGATACGACGGAATCCGAAAGCAGGAAGCTTCTGGGCCGCTTGCGGGAGGCGATGGCGAGTGATGATGCCGGCCAGGCGCGGCTGGACAAGATCACCCATCTGATCGCTGACAGCATGGGAACCGAGGTGTGCTCGGTCTATCTGTTCCGCGATGACGAGACTCTGGAGCTGTGCGCGACTCAGGGTTTGAACCGCGAATCGGTGCACCAGACCCGGATGCGGATCGGCGAGGGCCTGGTCGGCCGGGTGGCGCGCTATGGCAAAGTTGTGAACACGCCGGATGCGCCGAACGCCAAGGGCTTCCGCTATATGCCGGAAACCGGGGAGGAACGGTATTCCTCTTTCCTTGGCGTGCCGATCCAGCGGCTGGGCGAGATGCTGGGCGTCCTGGTGGTGCAGTCCAAGGAGGCGCGCGAGTTTTCGGCGGACGCGGTCTATGCGCTGGAAGTGGTGGCGATGGTGATCGCCGAGATGACCGAGCTGGGCGCCTTTGTCGGCGAGGGCGCGGCGCTGTCGCCCCTGCACCAGCAGGCAGTGCTGATTCACGGAACTTCGGCCCAGGAAGGCGCGGCAGAAGGCAACGTGTGGCTGCATGAGCCGCGCGTGATCGTCACCAACCCGATTGCCGATGATCCCCAGCGTGAGCTGGAGCGGCTGAATGATGCTGTCGAGGAACTGCGGGTCGGTGTCGACAAGATGCTGGAAGTCTCCCGCAACGGCGACAAGGAGCAGTTGCAGGTCCTGGAAGCCTACCGGATGTTTGCCAATTCCAAGGGCTGGATGCGGCGCATGGAAGAAGACATCGCCCGCGGCCTGAGCGCCGAGGCTGCGGTGGAAAAAGAACAGTCGCAGGCCCGGGCCCGGATGTCGCAAGTTCAGGACGCCTATCTGCGTGAGCGGCTGAGTGATCTGGACGATCTGTCGAACCGGCTGCTGCGGATTCTGACCGGGCAGGGGGCCGACACGGGGGCGGATCTGCCGGAGAACCCGATCCTGATTGCGCGCAATATCGGGCCCGGCGACCTGCTGGAATACGGCCGGTCCTTGCGCGGGATCGTGCTGGAGGAGGGCTCCGTCGGCTCCCACGCGGCCATTGTTGCGCGGGCGCTGGCGATTCCGCTGGTGGTGAATGCCAAGCGCGTCACCACCGAGGCGCTGAATGGCGACCACATCATGGTCGATGGCGATCAGGGCGTGGTGCATCTGCGCCCCGACGAAACCGTCGTCGGCGCCTTTCGCGACAAGATCGCGATGCATGCACAGGCGCAGGAGCGATATGCCTCGATCCGCGACAAGCCCGCGATAACCACCGACGGGCAGCGCATCAACATGGTGATGAACGCGGGCCTGATGGCCGACCTCCCGTCGCTGGATGGCTCCGGTGCCGAAGGGGTGGGGCTGTTCCGCACGGAATTGCAGTTCCTGGTCCGCAATCAGATGCCGAAACGCTCGGAACTGGTGGCGCTCTACAAGCGGGTCCTGGACGCGGCTCATGGCAAGCCGGTGGTGTTCCGCACTCTGGATATCGGTTCCGACAAAGTGCTGCCCTACATGAAGCCAACGGATGAGCCGAACCCGGCGCTGGGCTGGCGGGCGATCCGGGTGGGGCTGGACAAACCGGGCGTGATGCGGATGCAGCTGCAGGCGCTGCTGCGTTCTGCCGAAGGCCGCCCGTTGTCGATCATGTTTCCCTTTGTCGCCCAGTTCGAGGAATACCGCGCCGCCAAGGCCGAGGTCGAAAAGACTATCGAGCGCGAGCGTATTCTGGGCCACGTGCTGCCTGCGGATCTGAAGGTGGGCGCGATGCTGGAGACGCCCTCGCTGGCCTATGCGCCGCAAAAGTTCTTTGACGAGGTCGCCTTTATCTCCATTGGCGGAAATGACCTCAAGCAGTTCTTCTTTGCCGCCGACCGTGAAAACGAACGGGTCCGCAAGCGTTATGACACGCTGAATGTGAGCTTTCTGAGCTTCATCGAGCGGATCGTCGAGCGCTGCGCCATCTCAGGCACACCGCTCAGCTTCTGCGGCGAGGATGCGGGCCGTCCGGTGGAGGCCGTGTGCCTGGCCGCGATGGGCATCCGCACGCTGTCGATGCGTCCGGCCTCGATCGGGCCGGTGAAGTCGCTGCTGCTGCGGGTGGATCTGGGCGAGCTGCGCAAGATCATTTCGGACGCGCGCCACCGCGGCGATCAGGCGGTGCGCCCGGCGGTGATGGAGTATCTGCGGGGACTGTGATTTGCGCCGGGCTGCGCGGCTGGCCCCGCCCGGAATATGTGCCTGTGCGTGTTTCTTCCTTACAGCGGCCCGGTATCGGGATGCGGCGGTTTCCTGCGGCCATTTGCTTCAAGCTTAAAACTTTAGGCTTGAAGTTTTTCCCGGCCCGCTTATCCTGATCTCCGTAATCAGCGCTGAGCGGGAGAGGATGGTCATGAAAGTCGTCTGTCTTGGGGGAGGGCCTGCCGGCCTTTACTTTGCGATCTCGATGAAGCTGCGCCAGCCGGACGCCGAGGTCACGGTGATCGAGCGCAACAAGGCAGATGACACCTTTGGCTGGGGCGTGGTGCTGTCGGATGACGCGCTGGAGAACCTGAGCGAAAACGACCCCAAAAGCGCAGCGGCGATCCGGGAGAGTTTTGCCTATTGGGACGACATTGCGGTTGTCCATAACGGGGTACGCACGGTGTCGGGCGGCCACGGCTTTGCCGGTATCGGGCGTAAGCAAATGCTCTTGCTGCTGCAGGACCGGGCGCGCGAGCTAGGGGTGGACCTGCAGTTCGAGACCGTTGCCAAGACCGCTGCTGAGTACCGGAAGGAATATGATCTGGTGGTTGGCTGCGACGGGCTGAATTCCAGTGTGCGCAATGAGTTCGCGGAACACTTTAAACCGGAAATCGATGTGCGCCCCTGCAAGTTCATCTGGCTGGGCACCCATCAGAAATTCGACGACGCCTTCACCTTCATTTTTGAGAAGACCAAGCACGGCTGGATGTGGATCCACGCGTATCAGTTCGACGATGACACCGCGACGGTGATTGTCGAATGCTCGGCTGAGACCTGGGAGAACTGGGGTTTCAAGGGGATGAGCAAGGAGGAGATCATCCGCACCTGCGAGGAGATCTTTGCCGATCACCTGGGCGGGCACGCGCTGATGTCCAATGCGGCGCATCTGCGCGGCGCCGCGGTGTGGATCAATTTCCCGCGGGTGCTGTGCGAGAAATGGCACCACGAGAACGTTGTTCTGCTGGGCGATGCCTCTGCCACGGCGCATTTCTCGATCGGCTCGGGCTCGCGGCTGGCGTTTGACAGCGCCATTGCTCTGGCGGAGCTGCTGACCACGGAACCGTCTATGGAACGCGCTTTCGAGCGCTATCAGGAGGAGCGGCGGCTGGATGTGCTGCGGCTGCAATCGGCGGCGCGCAACTCCTTGGAGTGGTTCGAGGAAGTCGAGCGCTATCTGGACATGGACCCGGTGCAGTTCAATTACTCGCTGCTGACCCGCTCGCAGCGGATTTCCCACGAAAACCTGCGCTTGCGGGATGCGGAGTGGCTGGAAAGCGCAGAGAAGTGGTTCCAGGATAAAGCAGGCGCGCCTGCGGATGCGCCGGTGCGGCCGCCGATGTTTGCCCCGTACAAGCTGCGCGGTATGGAACTGAAGAACCGCATCGTGGTCTCGCCCATGGCGCAGTACAAGGCGGTGGAGGGCAGTCCAACAGACTGGCACCTGATCCATTATGGCGAGCGTGCCAAGGGCGGGGCGGGGCTGGTCTATACCGAGATGACCTGTGTCTCGGCGGAGGGGCGGATCACGCCCGGTTGTCCGGGGCTTTATGCGCCGGAGCATGAAGCGGCGTGGAAGCGGCTGACCGATTTCGTCCATGCAGAAACCAGCGCAAAGATCTGCTGCCAGATCGGCCATTCAGGCCGCAAGGGGTCGACCCAGCTGGGCTGGGAGGAGATGGACGCGCCCTTGCCTGACGGGAACTGGGAGACGGTTTCGGCCTCACCCATCCCGTGGTCGGACAACAACCCGGCACCACGGGAAATCTCACGCGCGGAAATGGATGCGATTAAGGCGGAATTCGTGGCCGCAGCGCAGATGGCAGAGCGCGCCGGGTTTGACATGATCGAACTTCATGCGGCGCACGGATACCTGATTTCGTCCTTTATCTCGCCAAAATCGAACATGCGCGCGGATGAGTACGGCGGCTCCCTGGAAAACCGCCTGCGCTATCCGCTGGAGGTGTTTCAGGCGATGCGCGCGGTCTGGCCGGAAGGGAAGCCGATGTCTGTCCGTATCTCGGCCAACGACTGGGTCGGCGACGAAGGCGTGACGCCGGAGGACGCGGTCGAGATCGCCAAGGCGTTCACCGCAGCCGGTGCGGATATCATTGATGTCTCCGCCGGGCAGACCTCCACTGATGCGCAGCCGGTTTACGGGCGGATGTTCCAGACCCCGTTCTCCGACCGCATCCGCAACGAGGCCGGGATTGCCACCATGGCGGTCGGCAATATCTATGAGGCAGACCATGCAAACTCGATCCTGATGGCGGGCCGGGCGGATCTGGTCTGCGTCGGCCGCCCGCACTTGGCTGACCCCTACTGGAGCCTGCACGAGGCGGCGCGGATCGGTGACCGGCATGGCGAATGGCCGCTGCCTTATCACGCGGGCCGCGATCAGCTGTGGCGGCTGGCCGACCGCGAGGCGGAGGTGATCCGGGCATGAGCGTGGCGGGCAAACATGCGGTGATTTCCGGCGGCGGCTCGGGCGTCGGCGCCGAACTGGCCGCGCGGTTTGCCGCGGGCGGCGCCAAGGTCACCATCCTGGGCCGCCGCATGGAGCCGTTGCAGGAAGTGGCGGACCGTACCGGCGCCTTCGCCGCTGGCTGTGACGTCACGGACAGGGCTGAACTGGATGCAGCGCTGGCCAAGGCGGCTGAGGCCAACGGGCCGGTGGGCATCGCGCTGGCCAATGCCGGTGCGGCGCCGTCCAAGCCTTTTGAGCGGATGACCACCGGGGACTTCGAGGCGGCGCTGTCGGTCAATCTGACCGGTGTCTTCAATCTGTGGCAGGCTTGCCTGCCGGGGATGAAGGGCCAAGGCTGGGGGCGGCTGATTGCCATTGCCTCCACCGCTGGGCTGAAGGGCTACCCCTATGTCTCCGGTTATTGCGCCGCGAAACACGGGGTTGTCGGCCTGACCCGGGCGCTGGCGGTGGAGCTGGCGAAGACCGGGGTGACGGTGAATGCGATCTGTCCGGGTTTCATTGAAACGCCGCTGCTGCAAAGATCGCTGGACAACATCGTGGCAAAGACCGGGATGACAGAGGAACAGGCGGCCAAATCCCTGCGCCGCGGCAATCCCCAGGACCGCTTTATCCAGCCGGGGGAAGTGGCGGATGCGGCGCTGTGGCTGGCCAGCGCAGGCGCGGGGTCAGTCAACGGCAGCGCGCTGCCGATTTCGGGAGGGGAGATTTGAGCACAACTTCGAAAGACCGGCTGCGGCTGTGGCTGAAGGTGCTGAAGGCCACCAAGGCGGTGGAGAGCGAAGTGCGCGAGAACCTGCGCCGTGATTTCGCAACCACGCTGCCGCGGTTCGATGTGATGGCGGCGCTGATGCAGCACGGCAAGGGCCTGAAGATGAGCGAACTGTCGGGGGTTCTGAAAGT
Organism: Leisingera sp.; assembly: GCF_982940295.1. Classification (NCBI taxonomy): domain Bacteria; kingdom Pseudomonadati; phylum Pseudomonadota; class Alphaproteobacteria; order Rhodobacterales; family Roseobacteraceae; genus Leisingera; species Leisingera sp. Next base: position 198,193 of record NZ_CEYXRG010000006.1, on the reverse strand, counting down.
CTCCAACGGCAACGTGACCGGCATTGTCGAGCGGCTGGTCGAGGACGGCCATGTGCTGCGCGAGAAGGTCGAGGGCGACCGGCGCGCCAATCTGGTGCGGCTGACCCCTGCGGGCAAGGCGGAGTTTGCCCGGCAGGCGGACGCCCATGAGGGCTGGATCAACGCGGCCTTCGACGGGCTGACCGCCGATGAGGTGCAGAGGATAGCAGAAAGCCTGGACGCGGTGGCCCGGCGTCTGGAAAACGGAGGCAAGGCGTGATGCTGAACACGGACCCGAAACACTTCCTGTGCCGGATCGAGGACGGCATCGCCACCGTCTCGCTGGACCGGCCGGAGCGGAAGAACCCGCTGACCTTCGACAGCTACGCCGAGCTGCGCGACTGGTTCCGGGATCTGCACTATGACGATACGGTCAAGGCGGTGGTCTTTGCCTCCAACGGCGGCAATTTCTGCTCCGGTGGTGATGTGCATGATATCATCGGGCCGCTGACGAAGATGAGCATGAAGGAGCTGCTGGCGTTCACCCGGATGACCGGCGATCTGGTCAAGGCGATCGTGAACTGCGGCAAGCCGGTGATTGCGGCGATTGACGGCATTTGTGTGGGCGCGGGCGCGATCATCGCCATGGCCTCGGACATCCGGATCGCGACGCCGGAGGCGAAGACTGCGTTCCTGTTCACCCGTGTGGGTCTGGCGGGCTGCGACATGGGCGCCTGCGCAATCCTGCCCCGGATCATCGGCCAGGGGCGGGCGGCGGAGCTGCTTTATACCGGGCGGTCGATGAGCGCCGAGGAAGGCCACGCCTGGGGCTTCCACAACAAGCTGGTTGCGGCGGAGGAGCTGGAAGCGGAGGCGCAGAATTGGGCCGCGCGGATCGCGGCGGGGCCGAACTTTGGCCACATGATGACCAAGACCATGCTGGCGCAGGAATGGTCGATGTCGATAGAGCAGGCGATCGAAGCGGAGGCGCAGGCGCAGGCGATCTGTATGCAGACAGCAGATTTCGAGCGCGCCTATCATGCCTTTGTGAAGAAGGAAAAGCCGCTGTTTGAAGGCGACTGAGCCGCGGCACCGCTGGAACTAGCGCCGGAGGAGGGCGCGGGTGCCTCCGGCGGGAGTATTTTGGGTAAGATGAAACGGGCGTGCAGCCTGTTCACCGGGAGGAGACGCGGATGGCGGACAAGAGCTTTCTAACCTGGCCGTTCTTTGAAGACCGGCATCGTGCCTTGGCGGCGGAGCTGGACGAGTGGGCCGGGGCGCATCTGGGCGGGATTGATCATTCCGACACGGATGCGGCCTGCCGCTCGCTGGTGGCGGCGCTTGGCGCAGCGGGCTGGACCCGGCACAGCGGTGCCGAAGCCGGCGAGAGCTTGGATGTGCGCAGCCTGTGCCTGATCCGCGAGACGCTGGCGCGCCATGACGGGCTGGCCGACTTCGCCTTTGCTATGCAGGGGCTGGGCACCGGTGCGATCTCGCTGTTTGGCACGCCGGAGCAGCAGGCGGAATGGCTGCCGCTGACCCGGGCAGGCAAGGCGATTTCGGCCTTTGCGCTAACCGAGCCGCAGTCGGGGTCGGATGTGGCGAGTTCCACCATGACCGCCACGCTGGATGGCGATCATTATGTGCTGAACGGCGAGAAGACCTGGATTTCCAACGGCGGGATTGCCGATGTCTACACGCTTTTTGCCCGCACCGGCGAGGCGCCGGGGGCGAAGGGGCTTTCGGCCTTTGTCGTGCCCGCAGGCTTGCCTGGGTTCGAGGTTGCGGAGCGCCAGGAGGTGATCGCGCCGCATCCGCTGGCGACGCTGCGGTTCACCGATTGCCGAATTCCGAAATCGGCGCTGCTGGGGCAGCCTGGTGCGGGCTTCAAGATCGCCATGTCGGTGCTGGATGTGTTCCGCTCCACCGTGGCGGCGGCGGCGCTGGGCTTTGCCCGCCGGGCGCTGGACGAGGCGCTGCAGCGGGTGACGGAACGCCAAGTGCAGGGCGCGCCGCTGTTCGAACTGCAGATGGTGCAGGGCCATATCGCCGACATGGCGCTGGATGTGGATGCCAGCGCACTGCTGGTCTACCGCGCTGCTTGGGCCAAGGATTCCGGTGCGGCACGCGTCACGCGGGAGGCCGCGATGGCCAAGCTGTTCTCCACCGATCAGGCGCAGCAGGTGATCGACAAGGCCGTGCAGCTGCACGGCGGCGACGGTGTGCGCCGGGGCCAGAAGGTGGAAGAACTTTACCGCGATATCCGCGCCTTGCGGATTTACGAGGGCGCCTCTGACGTGCAGCGGGTGGTGATCGCCCGTCAGGCCCTTGGTGCCTTTCAGGGAGGGAATTGAGATGCTGGGACCATCAGCCCATGCGGATACTTTCACCCGGGACAACCTGCCGTCAGCGGACCAGTGGCCGGAGTTCCTGCTGGAGGGGTTCGACTATCCCGAATACCTGAACGCGGCGGTCGAGTTGACCGATGCGATGGTGGAGAAGGGCTTTGGCGACCATACCGCGCTGATCGGCAACGGCCGCTACCGAACTTACAAGGAACTGGCCGACTGGACCAACCGGCTGGCGCATGTGCTGACCGAGGATCTGGGTGTGAAACCCGGTAACAGGGTGCTGATCCGCTCCGCCAACAATCCGGCGATGGTGGCCTGCTGGCTGGCGGCGACCAAGGCGGGCGCGGTGGTCGTCAACACCATGCCGATGCTGCGCAAGGGGGAGCTGGCCAAGATCGTCGACAAGGCTGAAATCTCCCACGCGCTGTGCGACACCCGGCTGAAGGATGAGCTGGTCGCCTGTGCCAAGGAGTCGAAGTTCCTGAACACGGTTGTGGGTTTCGACGGCACCTCCAACCACGATGCGGAGCTGGACCGGCTGGCTCTGGAGAAACCGGTCACTTATGAGGCGGTTAAGACGGGGCGGGATGATGTGGCGCTGCTGGGCTTTACTTCCGGCACCACCGGGTCGCCCAAGGCGACGATGCATTTCCACCGCGACCTGCTGATCATCGCTGACGGTTATGCCCGCGAAGTGCTGGATGTGCAGCCGGAGGACGTATTTGTCGGCTCGCCGCCGCTGGCCTTCACTTTCGGCCTGGGCGGGCTGGCGATTTTCCCGCTGCGGTTCGGTGCGGCGGCAACACTCTTGGAGAATGCCTCTCCGCCGAACCTCATCGAGATCATCGAGAAGTACAAGGCGACGGTCTGCTTCACCGCCCCGACCGCCTACCGGGTGATGCTGCGGGCGATGGACGAGGGCGCGGATCTGTCATCGCTCAGGGCAGCGGTTTCGGCGGGCGAAACCCTGCCCGCGCCGGTCTACCAGGAGTGGATGGACAAGACCGGAAAGCCGATGCTGGACGGGATCGGCGCGACGGAGATGCTGCATATCTTCATCACCAACCGGTTCAGCGACCACCGGCCCGCCTGCACCGGTAAGCCTGTGGGCGGCTACCAGGTCAAGGTGCTGGATGCAGACGGCAACGAAGCCCCGCACGGTGAGGTCGGGCGGCTGGCGGTGAAAGGGCCGACAGGCTGCCGCTATCTCGCCGACGGCCGCCAAGCGGATTACGTCAAGGACGGCTGGAACATCACTGGAGACAGTTTTATCCAGGACGCGGATGGATATCTGCATTTCGCCGCGCGCAACGACGACATGATCGTCTCGGCCGGCTACAACATTGCCGGACCGGAGGTGGAGGCGGCGCTGCTGGCACATGAGGCGGTGGCGGAATGCGCAGTTGTCGGCGCCCCGGACGAGGCGCGTGGCGAGATCGTGCAGGCGCATGTGGTTCTTGCCGAGGGGCAGGCACCGTCGGAGGATCTTGTCAAACGGTTGCAGGACCACGTGAAGGCGGTGATCGCACCTTACAAGTATCCGCGCTCGGTGGTGTTCGCGGAGGCCTTGCCAAAGACGGAAACCGGCAAGATCCAGCGGTTCCGGCTGACAGGGTAGCTGCGGCGGGCGCCGCCAGCGAAATGCACCTGGCGGCCTTGGCGCCGCTGGGTGAAACGTTTCAAGGCACATGCCGTGCGGCGGCAGTGCTTTGACTTTTTACGGAATTTCGACAGGAGGATGTGGAGGCGAGTACCGGAATCGAACCGGTGTACACGGATTTGCAATCCGCTGCGTCACCACTCCGCCAACTCGCCATCCGTGGTGTAAGCCGTGATTAATCACATGCCCGGCGCTGGTGCAAGAGGCGTTTTGCCTTTGCCTCGGCCAAAATTGTTTTTCTTTCCGGAAGGGTAGTTTCCCGCCTGGCAGGGGGCGGGTCAAGGCCCGCGGGTTCACGCTGCGGTGCGGATCGCCTCGGCGATCAGGCTGGGAACCCCCGGCAGTGCGCCTGTGACCGGCAGCACGGGGCCGTCGAACCGGGCAGCCTGCAGCGCAGCGGGAATGTCGTCTTTCACGTGGTCTCCGGCCTGGGCAAAGAACGGCAGGCAGAGCGCGCGGGCGGGCAGCGGCCCTGCAACCGTTTCGATCCGGGGATCCTGTTCGACATAGCCTGGTGACACGGTGCAGCCGGGTAGCAGCGGGCGCAATCTGGCGGCAAAGGCCTCGGCGGCCTCGGCTGCTTTGGGGCCGCGGGCAGAGCCATGGGCGGCCAGCAGCAGGTGGAACCCGTCCGGTCCCCACCCCTGCGCCCGCGCCGCGTGATGAACTGCCTGGGCCGCCAGCGGGGGCAGGGCGGCGTCCAGGCCGAAAGGCGCCACGATGCGGCAATTGACCCCTTCCAGGCGCGCCGGCAGCACCTTGGCAGTGAAATAGCCCTGCGACATGAAGAACGGGTAGACCACGGCGCCGTCCTCCGTCACCTCCTCCAGCCGTCCCGGCGTTGCGAGAGTGGCGGAGCGGATGTCCCACCCCGGCAGAAACGCAGCAACTTCCGCGGCGAGTTTTGCCAGATCCGCCTCGGCCGGAACAGGCGCGGAGGGCTGGCCGTGGGCGGTGATGACGGCGGTTCGGGGGCTTTGGGCCACAGCGGGTGTCCGGATCCTTTTAGGGGGCTGCAAGGCAGCAGATTTATCCCATCATTTGGGGGGCTTGGGGGTGTTCCGCAAGGGCCGTCCGAAAATTTCCAGCGGTGCCCGGAGAAAGCAAATCAAGACGGTTGACCTTCCCCGGCGCTTCCCATAAATCAGCAAATGTCCTGAGCGGGTATGGTGAAATGGTATCATAAGAGCCTTCCAAGCTTAAGGTGCGGGTTCGATTCCCGCTACCCGCTCCAGACCTTCTCCCTGTCTTGACACCTTGACCCGGCCGCCAGCCCGCCGCGGCCTGCCTGACCGCCGCGCTGATACAGTGTGACGCGGGCTGCCGCTGTTTTCATGCGCTGTTTGAAACTGCTCTGCGCTTGACGTGCGGGGTCTGCGGGGCCATGAACCATTGGCAAATGCGCGGGATCTCAGCCCGCAAGACTGAAAGTGCAGAAGGATCCGGAATGGCGCGGAGACAAGCGGCCCCGAACGCGGAACAGGAGCGGGAGAAGTCCCGGAAGATTGGCGTGCTCTCGGCCCTGTGGCCGTTTATGCGGCCCTACCGGGGACTGATGTTCGCAGCCACCTGCGCGCTGGTGCTGACGGCAGCGCTGTCGCTGACGCTGCCCTTGGCGGTGCGCCGGGTGGTGGACAACTTCCGGGTTTCCGATTCCGAGCTGCTGAACCTCTATTTCAGTGCGGCCCTCGTGATTGCGGCGCTGCTGGCCGTGGGCACGGGCGTGCGCTACGCGCTGGTGACGCGCCTGGGCGAACGGGTCGTCGCCGATATCCGCAAGGCTGTGTTCGACCGGGTGATCGGCATGAGCCCGGAGTTCTACGAACGCATCATGACTGGTGAGGTCCTGAGCCGGATCACCACCGACACCACGTTGATCCAGTCGGTGCTGGGGTCTTCGGTGTCGATTGCGCTGCGCAACCTGCTGATTTTCCTCGGCGGTATGGTTCTGATGCTGCTGACCTCGGCGAAACTCACGATGATGGTGCTGCTGATCGTGCCTGCGGTGATCGTCCCGATTCTGTTTCTGGGCCGCCGCCTGCGCGCCATCAGCAAGGAGAACCAGGACTGGATCGCGGCCTCTTCCGGCAATGCGGGGGAGGCGCTGGGGGCGGTGCAGACAGTGCAGGCCTTCACCCATGAGGACGCCAGCCGCCTGAAGTTCGGCGAGATGACGGAAACCGCCTACGACGTCTCCCGCCGCCGGATCCGGACCCGGGCCCTGCTGACTGTGATCGTGATCTTCCTGGTGTTTTCCGGCATTGTCGGCGTTCTGTGGATGGGCGCCAACGATGTGCGCGCCGGTGTGATGTCCGAGGGCACGCTGATCCAGTTCGTGATCTACGCGGTGCTGGTTGCGGGCTCTGTCGCTGCGCTGTCTGAGATCTGGAGCGAGTTGCAGCGGGCTGCAGGCGCGACCGAACGGCTGGTGGAACTGCTGAACGCTGAGGACACCGTGGTGGATCCGGCAGCGGCGCAGGTTCTGCCCGCGCCAGTGAAGGGCGAGATCGCGTTCGAGAATGTTTCCTTCCGCTATCCGTCGCGCCCGGACGTCTCAGCGCTGGAGGAGGTGTCGCTGACCGTGCAGCCGGGCGAAACAGTTGCCTTTGTCGGCCCGTCCGGTGCGGGGAAGACCACCATTATCCAGTTGCTGCAGCGGTTCTATGATCCCAATCAGGGCGCGGTTAAGCTGGACGGCGTGGCGCTGAAGCATTTGCAGCGGGACGAGTTCCGCCGCCATATTGCGCTGGTGCCGCAGGATCCGGTGATCTTTGCCGCGTCGGCGCGCGAGAACATCCGCTTTGGCCGCCCGGACGCCTCTGACGCGGAAGTTGAAGCTGCTGCCAAGGCTGCCGCGGCGCATGAGTTCATCTCGAAACTGCCGGATGGCTACGACAGCTTTGTCGGCGAGCGCGGGGTGATGCTGTCGGGCGGACAGAAGCAGCGGATCGCCATTGCCCGCGCGATCCTGCGCGATGCGCCGGTGCTGCTGCTGGATGAGGCGACCTCGGCACTTGATGCGGAAAGCGAACGGCTGGTGCAGGCCGCGGTGGATGAATTGAGCCAGGGCCGCACCACTCTGATCGTCGCGCACCGTCTTGCCACTGTGAAAAAGGCTGACCGGATCGTGGTGATGGACCAGGGGCGGATCGTAGCCATGGGCAGCCATGATGAACTGGTGGCGCAGGGCGGTCTGTACGCGCGGCTGGCCAAGCTGCAGTTCACCGAGGGGCTGGCGGCAGAATAACCGAAAGCTTTTGCATGATTCCTGACGCCCCGGACCCTGTCCGGGGCGTTTTTTTCGGCAATCGCCCGTATCTCGGCGGAATTGGCGTCACGTCATGCCGCAACCTGCCTTGACGTGACCCGGTGCCAAAGCTTGCGCAAATGCGTGTTTGCAATAGTCTGTGGCGAACGAGAACACACCCCGAAACACCGGGGCACGGGGAGGAGACGAATGGGTTTTTGCGGGATTACGGACCGTAACGCGCTGCAGAATGAAATGCCGTATGAGGCGCGGGATCTTCCAGCCACGCTGTATGGGCTGCTGTCGCGCACGGCGGACAAATATCCGGACAGCAACGCGGTCAGCTATCAGATCTTCTCTGGCCCCAAGGACAAGGCGGAAACCCTGACCTGGCGCACGCTGAAAGAGCAGGTGTGCCAGGCGGCCAACATGTTCCGGTCGCTGGGCATCGGCGAAAAGGACGTGGTCGCCTATGTGCTTCCGAACTGCAACGAGACGCTGGTGACCATGCTGGGCGGCGCGGTGGCGGGGATCGTGAACCCGATCAACCCGCTCTTGGAGCCGGAGCAGATCGCCTCGATCCTGCGCGAGACCAAGGCCAAGGTGGTGGTGACCCTGCGGCCTTTCCCCAAGACCGACGTGGCGCAGAAAGTGGCCGAGGCAGTGCGCCATGCGCCGGGCGTGAACACAGTGCTGGAAGTGGACCTGAACCGCTATCTCACACCGCCCAAATCCTGGATCGTGCCGCTGGTGCGGCCCAAGCTGGAAAACCAGGCCAAGGCTGCCCATGCCGATTACATGAACTTTGCCAAGGAAATGGCGAAGCATCCCAAGACGCTGAGCTTCGCCGACAGTGACGGCGACCGGGTCGCCTGTTATTTCCACACTGGCGGCACCACGGGCATGCCCAAGGTGGCGCAGCACAAATACTCGGGTCTGGTCTACAACGGCTGGCTGGGCAGTACCCTGCTGTTCAGCGAGGAAGACAACATCATCTGCCCGCTGCCGCTGTTCCACGTCTTTGCGGTGCATGTCATTCTGATGGCAGCGGTGTCTTCTGGCGCGCATGTGGTGTTCCCGACACCGCAGGGCTATCGCGGCGAGGGCGTGTTCGACAACTTCTGGAAGCTGATAGAGCGCTGGAACATCACCTTCATCATCACCGTGCCCACGGCGGTATCGGCGCTGATGCAGCGGGAGGTGAACGCGGATATCTCGTCGGTGAAAACCGCCTTCTCGGGGTCGGCGCCAATGCCGATGGAGCTGTTCAAGCGGTTCGAAAGCGCTTCAGGCGTCACCATTGTCGAAGGCTATGGCCTGACCGAGGCCACTTGTCTGGTGTCTTGCAACCCGCCGGGCGGTGAGAAGAAGGTCGGGTCAGTCGGCATCCCGCTGCCCTACACGGAGGTGCGGATCGTCAAGCACACCAATGGCGGACCGATGGAATGCGGGGTGGATGAGGTTGGCGAGATCTGCGTTTCCAACCCGGGGGTCTTTGCCGGCAACACCTATACCGAGGCCGAAAAAAACGTGGACCTCTACTATCAGGAGAAATTCCTGCGCACAGGGGACTTGGGCCGCATCGACGAGGATGGCTATCTTTGGATCACCGGCCGCGCCAAGGACCTGATCATCCGCGGCGGCCACAACATCGACCCGGCGGAGATCGAAGAAGCGCTCCTGGGCCATGCCGCGGTGGCTTTTGCCGGAGCGATCGGCCAGCCGGACGCCCATTCCGGGGAGCTGCCCTGTGCTTTTGTTGAGCTGGTGGAGGGTGCCACGGCCAGCGAGCAGGAACTGCTGGAATACTGCAAGATCCACGTGCATGAGCGCGCGGCGATCCCCAAGCACCTGACCGTGCTGGACGCTTTGCCGAAAACTGCCGTTGGCAAGGTGTTCAAGCCCGACCTGCGCAAACACGCCATCACCCGCGTCTACAACGGCGCGCTGGAGAAGGCGGGCCTGGCCGCGCGTGTTGTCAGTGTCACAGATGACAAGAAGCGCGGGCTTGTGGCCCAGGTGGAAGCCAATGGCTGCGCCGAGGCGGAGATTTCCGGCGTTTTGAACAGCTTCACCCGCCCGTGGGAGCCCGCACAAGCGGCATGATGCTGCGGGAACACGCAACTTCAGAAGCGCCCTGCGGGGCGCTTTTTCAATCAGGCATTCCATTTGCGGGAATCTCTGCCTAGGCTCGGGAAAACCGGGGCGTGCAGGGAGGCTCGCAGATGGATTACGAACGGCTGATCGACGAGGAGACCTGGGATTTCATCCAGAAGACCGGGGAACTCTACCCTGATGATGCCGTGGAGATGTCCATAGACGAGCAGCGCCGCATCTACGACTCCATGGCGCGGGAATTCCGGGCGCCGCGGCCGGACGTCGTGTCCCTCAAGAACTCCCGGGCCGATGGTGTGCCAGTGCGTATCTATACTGCGGGCGATCCTACCCGCACGGTGCTTTACTGCCATGGCGGCGGATTTGTGGTCGGGGGGCTCGACAGCCACGACGACATATGCGCCGAGATCTGCGTCCAGACCGGCTACCGGGTGGTGGCGGTGGATTACCGCCTGGCGCCGGAGCACAAGCACCCCGCCGCGTTCGAAGACGCCTGGACGGTGCTGAACTGGGTCGAGGAGACCTATGGCAAGGGGGTCGTGCTGGCGGGCGACAGCGCCGGGGCGAACATCTGTGCTGCTGTGGCGCACCACGCGCGGGGGCGGACCGATGCGCTGCTGGGGCAGGTGCTGATCTACGGTGTCTTTGGCGGCGATATGGACCAGGGATCCTATATCGAACACGCGCAGGCGCCGATGCTGACCCGCGAGGATGTTCTGTATTACATGGACATCCGGACGGACAAAGCCGCGGCCAAGGGCGACCCTCTGTTTGCGCCTCTGCGGGACAGCGATTTTTCCGGTTTGCCGCCGACGGTTCTGGTGACCGCAGATTGCGATCCGGTCCGGGACGACTCGCGCGATTACCGGGACCGCATCCTCGCCGACGGCGGCAAAGCGCATTGGATCAACGAGCCTGGGCTGATCCACGGCTATCTGCGTGCCCGCCACAGCGTCAGCCGCGCCCGCGACAGTTTCGAGCGGATCTCGATTGCGATAGAAGCACTGGGGCAGGGGATCTGGGCTTATGACGATTAGACCCGTCTAGCCGGCAAAGTCGCGGCACCGCTCCTCGTACAGCGAGGTGTCCAGCCAGCCTCCGCTGATGAACTGCCAATCCGGGCCCGAGGTGGTGACGTAGGTCCAGTTGCCAACCGGGATATGCGAAAACTTTATGTAGTCGCCGGGATTGATCTGCCCGACCAGAGGGGCGTCCGGCCGGTGCCCGGCCCGAAGGCCCATCACAGGCCCCAGCCAGCCCAGGCAGGCGCCCTCGAATTCATCGTGCACCGGCAAGTCCCACAGCTGATAGCGCAGATGCAAGTCGTCCAGGTTCAGATAGGACTGCTTGTTACTGACCCGGCAGCCTATGCGCCCTTCCAGTTCTCTGATCAGTGCCACCGTCCGCGCGTCTTGCGGCGGCAGGTTGACGAATTTTCCGATGCAACCGGTGTTGTCAAAGATGGCCTGCCCCAGAGGCGAGCCAAAGCAGTAGCCTGCCCGGTCGATGATTGCGTTTCTGGTGAACCACAGGTCGTGGCAGGTATCGCTGGCCAGAACCGGCGCGGCAAACAGGGATAGGGCGGCAACAAGGCATTTCATGGCAATCATTCCTGGCAACTGGAAACGGCGGCTGAAAGCTATCCTAGCACACAGCCGCCGCAGTCGCGTTACTTCAGGAAAGGTTCCGCCTTCATGGTTTCGGCAATGGGTGCCCCCAGCCGTTTAAGGATGGTCGGCGCCAGCTGGCGCTGGTCGATGACATCGCTGTGGTCGGGGCCGTCGGCATCGCCAAAGTAATAGAGCGCGGTTTCCTGCTGCAGCGGGCTGCGGCCGCCGTGGTGGCCGCGCTCGTCCTGGCCGTGGTCTGCGGTGACGATCACCTCGTAGCCCAGATCGCGCCAGCGGGTGATGAAGGGGGCCAGCATCTCGTCCATCACGAAACAGGCGTGGTCCATTTCCTGGCAGTCGTGGAAATAGCGGTGGCCCATGCTGTCCAGCGTGCAGGTGTGCAGCATTCCGTAATCCAGGCCGAAGCGCAGGCAGAGATTGGTCAGCGTGCCGAACAGATCGACATCGGACGGGGTCATCTGGTTGTCCTTGCCATAGCCGGTCATGGTGTGGAAGCGGCCGTGGTTGATTGTCTTGCCTTCAGGCTCGTCGTATTCGATGTCGCGGATGTAATCGAACGGGTGGCGGTTAAAGAACGAGGACCAGTAGCTGTGCGCCACCGCACCGGTCACGCCGCCAGCTTCGCGAACCTGGCTGAACACGTCCTTTTCCTTGAGCCGGAACACATTGGCGTTGCCGGTGCAGCCGTGAATGGCTGGCGCCACGCCGGTATGGATCGAGGCATAGCAGCTGGCCGAAATCGACGGCAGCACGCTGCGCAGCTTCCAGACGCGGGCATCGCCGCTGTCCACCCATCCTTCCAGGTTGCCGAACAGGCGGCGGAAGTTGCGCCAGGGCACGCCGTCCAGAATGATGAGAAGAAGTTTGGTGTCCATGGCCCGAATCCTTTTTGCCTTGCGGTGGCTTCGGTGCCCCATTTTGGTGTCAGATTCTTGAAGCGCCATTCAAAAAGCGAATGGATGGTCTGAAACCGGCATTTTCGGGAGATCCGGCACGTCGATTGCGACTCAGAATGCGGTGGCAATCAGGTAGACGCCGGCCAGCATCAGCAGGATGCCGGCTGCCGGGACGAACAGCCGAACATGCGCCAGTTGCTTTTCCGCAAGCACGTACAATGCAATGCCTGCGATCCAGTAAAGGTTCATGACCCCGCCGGCGAACAGCAGCAGCATCAATGCCCAGCAGCAGCCCAGGCAATACGCCCCGTGGTGGGCGCCCATCAGCACAGCACCAGCCAAACCTGTGCGGTGATGCGCGGTCAGGAAATGTACCGGCATACGGCAATGAAGAAGGCAGGCGTGCTTGTAGGGGGTAAACTGATAGGCGCCCGCCGCCAGCAGCAAAGCACCCGCAAAGGCACGGCTGCTGAGCGACATCATCGGGCCATCCGACAGCCCAACTGTTTCCAGCCCCCACTGCAAGGCGGTGGCTGCCGCCGAAAAGGCGCCCCAGGCCAGCAGGTAGCCGCTCAGGAACAAGAGGCTCAGCAGCGGAGCCTGGGCGGGGCGGGAGCCGGCTTTCTTGATGGCGGTGAACAGCAGCAGGACAGGGGCTGCGCTGGGTGTCATCATGGCAATCATCATGATCCACCACATCAGGAAGATCAGGACTGTGTAGGCTGGTGTCCAGACCGGGTCCGCCCCCATTTGCATAGGCGCACCGACCGGGCCGGCCATGCGGGTCATGTCAACCGCGCTCATGTCCATTCCGATGCCAAAGACGGTGTAGAGCCCGCTCAGCAGCACAACAAACCCGGCCGCGCTGATGACTATTGCCTGGTCGTGGCGGGCCAGCCTTTCGGCAGGCCCCTGCATGTCCTGCTGCACGCCCATCGCTGCTTATGCCGCGCGCTGGACGCCTGAACCGGTCAGGTGCAGTTCTGCGATATGGGCGTGCGTGTTGCTGTTCTTTTGCAGGCTGATGGCAGAGCCTGGGGTGCGGGTGCTGCCCCGTGCCACCGAGGCCTCGGCGTACTCAAACCCGTTCGGCAGTTTGATCTGCACGGAATGCGGGTCTCCGGAAACGATATGCGGTATCGGTTCCACTGAGGTTTCACCGATATCACCGGCCTTGGCATGGCCCTTGCCGGTTTGCTTGTCATAGCTCAGGGAGACCGGCGCGCTCAGGGTGTCGTGCTTGGTCGTGCACATGGCGTTGAAGACAAAGAACATCGTCGCAAAATCGGCGGTGTCCTGGCCGGTCATGATGGCTTCCAGCGCGGCCTTCTGGTCCGCGGTGGCACGCTCATCAATGATCAGCTGCATCTCGCCGTTGCCCTCGTGGATCGGGCCCGGCCACTTGTAGATCGCTGCGGCCAGCAGGCCATCCAGCTTGGTATCCCCGTAGTGCCCGATGTCGATGCGGAAGGTCAGCATTGCCTCGCAGGTGCCGTCGTTAGGCAGCTGCGAAAACTGGCAGGGGCAGCCCGGCAAGCAGTTGCAGTTGGCAATTTCCAGTCCGTGAATGGCCCAATCCGTCATGAGATTCCCTCCTGTTCTGCCTGAAAAGCAAAACTGCCCGGAGGTTTCGGGCTCGGCCTGCAGGAATTCAGCTGCGCTCAGTTATGATGCTATTGTTTGCGGCAGGTTTCGCCGCATTCTCCCTGTGGCGTCAAAGTACCACAAAACGGGAAGGGCTGAAAAAGGAAAAAGCCCCCGCCCGCACTGGGGCAGGGGCTTTGCACCCTGGGGTGGTTTCAGTGGCCGGCGCTTTCCATCTTGCGGTGGGCGATCACTTCCTCCAGCCAGCCGAGCTTCATCTCTGGTACGGAACTCAGCAGCAGGTCGGTGTAGTCATCGAACGGCGGGCTCAGCACTTTGGACTTACCGCCGTAGCGCTGCACCTTGCCCTGATACATCACCGCAATGTTGTCCGAGATGGCGCGTACGGTTGCCAGATCGTGGGTGATGAACAGGTAGGCCACATTCTCGATCTTCTGCAGCTCCAGGAGCAGCTTGAGGATGCCGTCTGCCACCAACGGATCGAGTGCCGAGGTGACCTCGTCGCAGATGATCATCTTGGGCTTGGCCGCCAGCGACCGGGCGATGCAGACGCGCTGCTTCTGGCCGCCGGACAGCTCTGCAGGGTAGCGGTCGATGAACTTCTCGCCCAGCTCGATCTCGTCCAGCAGCTCGACGATCCGCTTGCGCTTCTCCTTGCCCCGCATACCGAAGTAGAACTCCAGCGGGCGACCGATGATGGTGCCGACGGTCTGGCGCGGGTTCATTGCCACGTCTGCCATCTGGTAGATCATCTGAAGCTCGCGCAGGTCCTCGCGGGTGCGCCCCTTGAGGTCGGGCGAGAGGGTGCGGCCGGCAAATTCGATCTCGCCCTCGCGCGGCGGCAGCAAGCCGGTGATCACGCGGGCGAGGGTCGACTTGCCGGAGCCGGACTCGCCCACCACCGCCAGCGTCTGGCCGGGATACAGATCGACGTTCACATTGTGCAGCACGTCGAACTGGGTGCCCTTGTAGCGCGCCGTTATGTTGCGCACGCTTAGCACCGGCTCGGCGGTCGGGGCCTTTTCCTCATGCTCGATGGAGCGGACCGAGACCAGCGCCTTGGTATACTCCTCCTGCGGATCATTGATGATCTGGTCAACGTTGCCGTATTCGACCGTGTTGCCCATTTTAAGCACCATGATGTCGTCGCTCACCTGCGCCACAACCGCCAGGTCGTGGGTGATGTAGAGCGCAGCGACGCCGGTGTCGCGGATCGCTTCCTTGATCGCCATCAGGACGTCGATCTGGGTGGTCACGTCGAGCGCGGTGGTCGGCTCGTCGAACACGACCAGATCGGGCTCCGGGCAGAGCGCCAGCGCAGTCATGCAGCGCTGCAGCTGGCCACCGGACACCTGGTGCGGGTACCGCTCGCCGATGTTGTCTGGATCCGGCAGGCCCAGCTTGGCAAACAGAGTGCGGGCGCGGGCCTCGGCTTCCTTGCGGGAGAACTTCTTCTGCTCCACCGCGGCCTCGACAACCTGGTCCATGATCTTCTTGGCCGGGTTGAAGGAGGCAGCTGCCGATTGCGAAACATAGGTCACTTCGGCACCGCGCAGCTTGCGGATATCCTTGTGGCTGCCCTTCAGGATGTCACGTCCGTTGACCCAGACCTCGCCACCGGTGATCTTCACGCCGCCGCGGCCGTAGGCCATGGAGGCGAGCCCGATGGTCGATTTGCCGGCACCGGATTCACCGATCAGTCCCAGGACCTTGCCGGGCGCGAGGTCAAAACTGACCCCGTGCACGATCTCGATGTCGCGGGGGCGTTCCCCGGGCGGGTAGATGGTCGCGCCGATTTTCAGGTCGCGGACTTTCAACAGGGTATCGCTCATCCGCGGCCTCCTTTCAGCGATGTGGTCCGGTTCAGCACCCAGTCAGCCACCAGGTTGACCGAGATCGCCAGGGTGGCGATGGCAAAGGCCGGGATCAGGGCCGCAGGAATGCCGTAGACGATGCCTTCCTTGTTCTCCTTCACGATGCCGCCCCAGTCAGCCTCTGGCGGCTGCACGCCCAGGCCCAGGAAAGACAGGGTGGAGACAAACAGGACCGCAAAGATGAAGCGCAGGCCCATCTCCGCGATCAGCGGCGACAGCGCGTTGGGCAGGATCTCGCGGAAGATGATCCAGGCGGTCTTCTCACCGCGCAGGCGGGCGGCTTCGACGTAGTCCATCACCTCGATATCGACCGCAACGGCACGGGCCAGACGGTAAACGCGTGTGGCGTCCAGAAGGCCCATCACCAGGATCAGCATCGGAATGGTGACCGGCGCCACCGACAGCACAACCAGGGCGAAGATCAGCGTCGGGATCGACATCACCAGGTCGACGAAACGCGACAGAGCCTGGTCGACCCATCCGCCCATCACCGCAGCAAAGAAGCCGAGGACGGAGCCCAGGGTGAAGGACAGGACAGTTGCAGCCGTTGCGATGAAGATGGTGGTGCGGCCGCCATAGATCATCCGGCTGAGAAGGTCGCGGCCGATGTTGTCGGTGCCCAGCAGGTAATCGCTGCTGGAGGGCTCCCAAACGTCGCCGACGATTTCGCCAACGCCATAGGGCGCCAGCAGCGGCGCAAAGATGGCGCCGAGGAAATAGAGGGCCGTGAAGAACAGCCCGATGAGTGCAGAAATGGGGATATTCTTCATTTCGGATGCCTCAGGCGCGGGTTGCTCAGGATAGCGACGATATCGGCGATCATGTTGAGGCCGATATAGACGGCGGCAAAGATCAGGCCGCAGGCCTGCACAACCGGCACATCGCGCTTGGACACGTGGTCAACCAGGTACTGGCCCATGCCGGGGTAGACAAAGACCACCTCGATCACCACGACGCCAACCACCAGATAGGCGAGGTTCAGCATCACCACGTTGACAATCGGCGCAATCGCGTTCGGGAAGGCATGGCGGTAGATCACCTGAAAAGCGTTGAGGCCCTTCAGCTCAGCGGTTTCGATATAGGCTGACTGCATCACGTTGAGGATCGCGGCGCGGGTCATGCGCATCATGTGCGCCAGCACCACCAGGGTCAGCACCGCAACCGGCAGGGCGATGGCGCTCAGCTTCTCAAACAGGCTCATGCTGTCGTTGACCATTGCAACGGACGGGAACCACTGCAGCTTCACTGCAATGAAGTACATCAGCACATAGCCAATCAGGAATTCGGGGATGGAGATTGAGGCCAGGGTTACGGCCGAGATCATCTTGTCGGGCCAGCGGTCCTTGAAACGGACGGCAAGCAGGCCCAGGAAAATTGCCAGCGGAACGGCGACCACGGCGGCCCAGAAGGCCAGGAACAGGGTGTTCCAGAAACGGCTGCTCAGAGCCTCGGCGATGTCCTGGCCACTGGTCAGCGCAGTGCCAAGATCGCCCTGCATGGCACCGAAGAGCCAGGCGAAATAGCGTTGGACAGGAGGATCGTTGACGCCAAGCTCTGCCCGCAGGTTGGCGAGCGCTTCAGGGGTTGCTGACTGGCCGAGGATGGACTGGGCGACATCTCCGGGCAGCACGATGGTGCCGGCAAAGATCACCACTGAGATAAGCAGCAAAAGAAGCAGGCTCAGCGCAACGCGCTGAGCCAGAAGTTTTACAATCGGCGACATTTAGGCTTTGACCCACAGCTTGCTGGCCGCATAGCCGTTCATCAGAACCTGGCCCGGGATGCCCTCGACCCAGCCGTCCACCTTGTCGGTGGTTGCCTCGACAAAGTCGTTGAACATCGGGCAGATCAGGCCGCCTTCGTCGCGCAGGATCGTCGACATGTCGGCATACATCTGGGTCCGCTTGGCAACGTCCAGCTCGCCGCGCGCTGCGACCAGCATCTGGTCGAATTGCTCGTTGTTGAAGCGGGTGTCGTTCCAGTCCGCAGTCGACAGGTAGGCGGTGGTGAACATCTGGTCCTGGGTCGGACGGCCGCCCCAATAGCTGGTGCAGAACGGCTTGTTGTTCCAGACTTCCGACCAGTAGCCGTCGTTCGGCTCGCGCTTGACGTCCAGCTTGATGCCCGCGCCTGCCAGCGACTGCTGGAACAGGGCAGATGCGTCCGGCGCGCCCGGGAAGGAGTTGTCCGAGGTGCGCAGCAGGATGGAGCCGTCGTGGCCGGACTTCTTCAGGTGGTGCATCGCCTTGTCCGGATCGAACTGGCGCTGTTCCAGCTCGGTGTACATCGGATAGGAGGCGTTGATCGGGGTGTCGTTGCCGACGGTGCCGTAGCCGTTCAGGATCTTGTCGACCATTTCCTGGCGGTTGATGCCGTATTTCAGCGCCAGGCGCACGTCGTTGTTGTCGAACGGCGCGGTGTTGCAGTGCATGATGAACACATAGTGGCCGGCCGCGGAGGTCGAGTGCACGGTGATGTTCGGCGCACGGTCCACCAGTTTCGCGGTGCGCGGCGGCACCCGGTCGATCACGTCCACCTGACCGGACTGCAGCGCGGCGACGCGGGCGGTGTCGTCGTTGATGACGATGATCTCGACGGTGTCCGCGTTGCCCAGATCGCCCCAGTAGTTCGGGTTCTTCTCGGCCACGAAGCGCACGCCCATGTCGGCGGACTTCATGATGTAGGGGCCGGTGCCGATGGCTGCTGCCGGATCGTCATTGCCGCCGTTCGGCTGAATGATCAGGTGGTAGTCTGCCAGCAGATAGGGCAGGTCGGCGTTCGGGCTGTCCAGTTCGAAGACAACGCTGTCGCCGTCCGCGCGCACGTCCTTGATGCCGCGCATGATGCCCAGGGCGCCGGACTTGGTGTCCTCGCCGCTGTGGCGCTCCATGGTCTTGACCACGTCGTCAGCGGTGACGTTCTGGCCGTTCGAGTAGGTCACACCGGAGCGCAGCTTGAAGGTCCAGGTCTTGGCGTCGGCGGAGGCTTCATAGCTTTCCGCGAGCTTGCCTTCGATGCCGCCGTCGTCGGCCAGCTCGACCAGCGTTTCACCCCACAGGCGGGTGACCATCAGGCCAACAGTGTTGGTGACCAGCGCCGGGTCCAGGCTGTCGGTGGTGGAACCGCCCTGCAGGCCGAGACGGATGGTGCCGCCTTTTTGCGGGCCGGCCGCCTTGGCGGCGGTGGACAGCAACAGGTTGGCGGAAACAGCGGTAAAGCCCAGTGCGGCGGCCTTGCCCAGGAAGTCGCGGCGGGACAGTTTGCCTGCCGCAGCCTGACTGGCCAGATACTGCATGTGTCTGTTCATAGAGTTCTCCCGATTGGTTGTGGTGCTTCAGGCACCCGTTTTTTTGATTGGTGGTTCAAGATTTGCGCATTTGCTGCCACCTCGCAAGCGTTATTCGCGAAACGCATGGCGTGGCTTCGGACGCGCCTGCAAGGCCTGCAAAGGTAAGGTCGCCTTTCTCAATCAAGGTGCCGTTTTTGGGTGCCATGCCGGGTGTAAATCAAAAAAACATCCGGAATGCGACAGGAAATTTTTGTGCGCAGAAATGACGAATTTTTTATGAATTGGCCGGATTGAGGGGCAATGCTGGCGGTAACAGGGATAGAATCGATGCTTTCTGGCCTGAAAACGTCGCCCCGCCGCCGCCCGCATGACGTGCGCCACCTGCGTGCGGCCCGCGCCGGAGGCGGTGCAGCTGCAGTCCGCAGCAGCGCTCCGGCGGCGTGGATCAGACCTGTTCCGTGTCCATCCAGATGGTCACCGGGCCGTCGTTCAGAAGCCGAACTTTCATGTCAGCACCGAACCGGCCTTTGGCGGTGCCGAGGCCAAGCCGTATCAGCTGATCCGCGAAGTATTCATACAGCCGCTCCCCATCGGCCGGGGCGGCAGCCGTTGAAAATCCTGGCCGGTTGCCGCGGCGGGTGTCGGCGGCCAGGGTGAACTGGCTGACCACCAAAGCGCTGCCGCCGGTGTCCAGCACTGAGCGGTTCATCTTGCCGCCTTCATCCTTGAAGATCCTGAGCTTGGAGATCTTGGCAGCGAGCTGATCCGCCTGCGCCTCGCTGTCGCCCTGCATCGCGCAGACCAGGATCAGCAGGCCGGGGCCGATCTCTCCCACGGTTTCGCCATCCACCGTGACCGAGGCCTCGCTGACCCGTTGAATCAATGCCCGCATTTGTGTTTGTCCTTGTTCTGTCTCAGCCGCGCCAGTCGGCAAATTCCTCCAGCGCCGCCCGGCTGGTGCGGAACCCGTTGGCCGGGTGGTTCCCGTCGCCGTAGCCGAAGGAAATGGCGCAGAGGATGATCCGGTCGTCCGGTATGTCCAGCAGCTCATGCAGCAGCGGCGCAAAGGAGGCAACCGCTGCCTGCGGGATGCTCGAAACCCCCGCGGCCTGGGCGGCCAGTGTGAAGGCGGCGACAAAGCCGCCGCAATCCATCGCGCCATAAGATCCCAGCTCTGCCGGAGACGACAGGATCGCGCAATGCGGTGCGCCGAACAGCCGGTAATTTTCCATCATCTGCCGTGCTGAACCCGCACGGTCGCCCTTTTGCACGCCGACAGCTTCATAGAGCGCCCAGCCGCAGTCGCGGCGGCGCTGCTGGTACTCAGCTGAGTAGCCATCTGGAAAGGGCAGGTCCGGGCTGTGCCCGCCACCCTCCGCCGCCGTGAGCAGGGCGGCCCGCAAACGTTCCGTCTCGGCACCGCTGCAAATGGTCACCTTCCAGGGCTGCGCATTGCACCAGGAGGGCACCTTCTGCGCCGTTCGCAGAATGTCTTCTATCACCGCACGCGGCACTGGGTCCGGGCGGAAGGCCCGGCAGCTGTGGCGGTCGGCAAACAGGGCGTCCAGGCTTTGCAGATCGGGTTTCACATCCAGTTCCTCCAGGCGGCTGAGGGCCACACTGGCGTCAGAAATTCCTTTGCGCAAGCGCCCCGATTGCGCGGGATCAAAGCAGTGCCGCAGCGTCAGAGGTACAATGGGCCGGAACACGAAAGGAGGTTGGACTATGGTGGAAAAAACCGAACATGGCGGCTTCTGGCCGTCGCTTTACGATCCTTTCCGCAGCTTCGGAACCCGTCTCGCCGATTGGCTGAATCCCGCAACGGAGGCGTCGTCGGGCAAAGAAGCTTACGATATTGCGATGGAGCTTCCGGGTGTTGCCTTGGGGGATGTCGAGCTGACCGTGGACAACGGCGTGCTGACGATCCGCGGCGAGAAGAAGACCCAATCCGAGAAGTCAGGCGACACCTGGTACTTCAGCGAACGCCAGTATGGTGCCTTCCGCCGCTCTTTCCGCCTGCCGGAGGATGCCGACGGACAGGCGGCTTCTGCCAAAATGGAGGATGGTGTTCTGCATATTTCGGTGCCGAAAAAGGCGCTGGAGCAGCCTGAAACCGCACGCAAGATCGAGATCAGCAAAGGCTGACAGGGGGGCGGCCACGGTTCCGGCTCAGCGCCGGGGAAAGGAACCGGCCGCATCAGGAAGGGGGAGGCTGCTCCCCCTTCCGCTTTCCAGGGGCTACTGCTGGTTGGCCAGCAGGGCAATGCCCGCTGCGACCGCCAGGGCCGCAATAACCGCAGCGGCAATCTTCCAGGCCGAATAGGGCCGTTCGCCCTGCACCCGGCCCGATTGCCCGTTCACCACAAAGCGGTAGGTCTTGCCACGGTACTTATAGGCCGCCAGCCAGACCGGCAGCAGGATGTGCTTGAAGGTCACATCGG
>NZ_CEYXRG010000006.1:0-177095 GCF_982940295.1 Leisingera sp. | reverse complement strand
GTGTCGATGCTGCTGATGCGCTGCCGGTCGCCGCCGATGTCAAACCGCACGTCACGCTCGATAACGCGCTCCATCGTCTGCCCTGCCGCGGCAAAGCCTGCCTCCAGGTCCACCGTATAGGCCTCGGCCCGGAAGCCTGCCAGATACTGCGGCTGGTAGGGTTCCAGCTGTGACAGGTCCCAGGGTTCCAGCGCCTCGGTATACCGCTTTGGCAGGCTCTTGGAGGCGAGCACCAGCACATCGTCAAAGAACCGCTGGACCCGGCCGGCCGCAGGCCGCCAGCGCACTTTGGCCACCTGCCGGGTCTGCATCTTTCCGTCCCGCTGGAAGGTCTCGGTCACATAGTAGACAGTTCCGCGCTGGCCGGTGTAGGAGCTGCGGGTCTGGGCGTCATAGGTCCAGTAGGGCACATAGATGCCCTGCATCCGCCGCCCCTTGCGGGCGTATTCCTTGAGGCCATTCGGTGCGAACCACAACTGGCCCAGCCAGTCGGTCATGGCCTTGTGCGCCGCGTGTTCCTCTACGGCGAAAGGCAGCACCCCCTTGGGCTTGATGTGCCGGTTCTCGCCAGTGCCGGTGACGACGGGCGTGGCGCAGAACGGGCATTCCCTGGCGTGGGTATCAGGATCGAACTCCACCTGCGCCGCGCAATTGGGGCAGACGGAGACGCGGGTGGTTTCGATTTCCGCCTCCGGCAACTGTTCGGCAATGGCAGAGCGGAAATCCAGCTCCCGCAGGGCGGAGCCCTTCCAGGGCCCGCTGCGGACCTCTTCGCGGTGGCCGCAATGATCGCAGATCAGCGCGCCGGCGTTCGGGTCAAACCGGTAATCGGCGCCGCAATTGGGGCAGGGGAAGCGGTGGCTGTCCTCCTGGGCAGAGGGCGCGCTGGCGGTGGGCGGCGGCGGGGGCATCGTCACGGGGAGGGAAACCTGCGGTGGAAAAAAATGTAAGGAATGCGGGCGGCGGCATCGCGGTCCGGACACCGCCGCAGCCAAGGCTCAGCCGGCTGGCGGCGCCGGCGGGGGCGGCGGCAGGATGGTGAACAGCTGCGCCAGCTCCATCACATCGCCCGCACGTTTCCAGCCGTCCTGGCCCGGGGTCCAAACATGGGTGTCGCGCGTCAGGCTGCCGTCCTGCGCCATCCGTCCCATCCGCGCTTTGGAGTACGGCCCGGAGGTCTGACCGTCCACCGCGATATGCCAGACATGCTCGACCGGCGGCGGGGGCGGCGCCACGGACACAGCCGCCTGCGGCGCAGCGGGTTCGGGCCGTGCGCCCCATGGCCCGGCCGGCTGACCCGCTGCCTGAGAGGGCGCGCCTCCCTGCATGGCCTGGCCCATCTGCTGCGCCATCGCCATTCCCATACCCATCCCCATGCCTGCGCCCATGCCGCTGTTCGGGGTCCTGGCCGCTGCGGTCATCGCCTCAGCCGCGGAAAACTGGGTATAGCGGCCAAGGTCGCCCAGCACCCCCATCTGGGTGCGCTTGTCCAGCGCCTCTTCCACCGCGGGCGGCAGCGAGATGTTCTCGATGTAGAGCTCTGGCATCATCAGTCCGTAGTCTGCCAGCGTGCCGGATATTTCCGCCGCGACCAGCTTGCCCAGGTCGGCGGTATTGGCGGCCATGTCCAGAACCGGGATGCCGGAGCCTGCGACCACGCGGGAGAATTCCTGCACGATGATGTTTCGGATCTGATAGGAGATCTCGTCCATCGTGAACTCGCCATCGGTGCCGACGATTTCACTCAGGAAGCGGGCCGGATCGGCCACCTTGATCGTATAGGTTCCATAGGCGCGCAGCCGCACCGGACCGAATTCCGGGTCGCGGCAGATGATCGGGTTCTTAGTGCCCCATTTGAGGTCGCTGAAGCGGGTGGTGTCGACGAAGTAGATTTCCGACTTGAACGGCGACTGGAAGGCGTGGTCCCAATGCTGCAGCGTGGTCATGATGGGCATGTTGTTGGTCTCAAGCATATAGAGACCCGGCGTGAACACATCGGCCAGCTGGCCCTCGTGCACAAAGACCGCCGCCTGGCCCTCGCGCACCGTAAGCTTGGCGCCGTATTTGATGGCATGCCCTTCACGCTCGAACCGCCAGACCATGGTGTCATGGGTGTCATCCACCCAATGAATGACATCAATGAATTCGCCTTTGAGAAAATCGAAAATACCCATGTGCCGGTCCTCTTCCTTTGGCGGCCTACAATTCCTGGCCCATCGCCTCGCGGGCGAGAATGCGGATGATGGGGCGGGCCTCTTCCAGGCTCATCCCCGTTTTCAGTCTTGGATCATACAGCATCTGCAGCAGTTTTTCGTCAAAGCTGGTCAGCAGCGCAAATTCGTCATCGTCGTTGAAGATCGAGGGCCGCGCGCGCGGGCTGTCGTTCCTGAGGCCCAGGCCTTGCGCCACTTCCTCGTGCACGCAGCTTTTGCGCACCAGGTCCGGATGCTCGGCCCGGATCAGCGCCACGCCGCGGGTGTAGGACAGCGGATCGCTCTGCGGCCCGCCTGCAACTACCAGGCAATAAAAACTGCGCGGCGGTGCGGCTAGCAGCGACAGGTCCTTGGCGCTGATCGAAGGCAGCAGCTCGCGCACCCGCTCGGCGACAAAGGCGCTGTCGTCGAGGCTGGCAAAGATCACGTGGAAGTTCCCGCGCGCGGCCACGGTGGCGACCGGGTGGCCTGTGATCCGGGCCAGCCGGGCGGCATAGGCGCTGAGGGTCTCGCGGTCCGCTGCGCGCTGGGCCGCGGGCACCGAGGGGCCGAACTCTGCCGCGATCCGCACCGGGCCTGCCCAGCGGCCCAAACCGCCGGAGATGCCGGAGCCGCCGTATTCATCGTAAAACGCCAGCGCTTCGAAACTCTCGGCCAGGTCTTCAGCGTCATAGGGGGTGTCGGGGCCGCCGCCGTCGGTGCGCAGCAGGCCGCGGGTCAGCAGGTCCCGCTGCAGGGCATTGTAGTAGTATGCCAGCTGGGCGCTGTCGGCGGAGGGTTTGTAGACCGCAGGCTCCGGCGCGGCAGGGCGGGGCTGCGGCACCAGGGATTCCGGCTGGGAAAACGGCAGGCAGGCCGACAGGGCTACAGCCCCGGCCAGGAGGGCGCCTCCATTCCAAACCGCTCTGCATGCCAGCACGCCTGATACCTTCCTCAGCCCGGCACCGCGGTGCCCGCGTTGTCGCCAACCCCGTCACCGCGGGCCTTGGCAGCGGCCAGTGTGTCGCGCAGCTCTGCCTCCATCTTCTGCAGTTCAGCCTCGGCGGCAGCACGCTTGGCCTTGCCCTCGTCCGCAATCCGCAGGCTGTCCTGAATGGTGCCGATCAGATCCGCATTGGCTTGTTTGACGGCCTCGATGTCGAACACCCCGCGCTCCATCTCCTGCCGGATCATCTCGTTGGACTGGCGCAGATTGGCGGCGTTGGAGGTCAAGAGCTCGTTGGTCAGGTCATTGGCGTCGCGCACGGCGGCGGCAGCCTGAGCCGAGCGCTGGATTGTCAGCGCCTGGGCCAGCTGGGTTTCCCACAGCGGCACGGTGTTCACCAGCGTCGAGTTGATCTTGGTCACCAGCGACTTGTCGTTCTCCTGCACGAGCCGGATCGAGGGCAGCGACTGCATGGTGACCTGACGGGTGAGTTTGAGGTCATGCACCCGGCGCTCCAGGTCGTCGCGCGCGGCGCGGAGGTCGCGCAGCTCCTGCGCGTTCATCACTTGGTCGTCTTCGGCCACGGCCTGCACTTCGGCCTCCTTGGCCGGGATTTCCTTGGCGTCCAACTGCGCCAGCTTGGCCTCACCCGCGGCAATGTACAGCGCCAGCTCGTCATAGAATTGCAGCGTCTTCTCATACAGCATGTCGAGCGACTTGATGTCCTTGAGCAGCTGATGCTCGTGGCCCAGCAGGTCGTCGGTGATCCGGTCGATCTGCCCCTGAACGCTCTCATAGCGCGCGGTGAATTTGGCAAAGGGTGCCGCCTTGCCCAGCAGCCGCTCCCAGAAGGTCGGTTTGCGGCGGATGTCCAGCTCTGAGACGGAAAAGCCGCGGATGGTGGTCACGATGTTGCGCAGGGAGTCGCCCGCGGGCCCCACATCCTTGTTGCGCACGTCCGAGAGCATCGCCTGGCTGATCGTCTGCAATTCCGCCTGCGCGGTTGAGCCGAAATGGATGATCGAATTGGTATCCGCCATGTCGATCTTGTCCATCCGCACCCGGATCGCCTCGCTGGTTGGCGCGTCTGCCTGCTCCAGCGGCTGCACCTCAGCAACGGGTTCCGGCAGCTCGATCGCCGTGACCTCCTTGACCAGGGCCTCGGCCTGGACGGCTTTCTGTTGAACAGCTTCAGACATGAACGGCTTCCTCGCTAATCATTTCCGGTCCAGATGGACCCCTTCACGCTGCAGCCTGTCGCGCAGCACATCAATTTCAATGGTCAGGTCCGCGCGGTCCGCCACCAGCATCTTGCGGGTGCGCGCGGCAAAGTTCAGTTCCAGATCGTCCAGCAGTGCCAGATAGCTCTCCCGGGCCCCGGCGTCCTGGCTGCGGGCATAGATATCGGCAAATTTCACGGTCGCGTCACGGGCACCCTGCAGGTAGACGGTCAGGTACTTGCGCGCAGCTGTCAGGTCGCGCGGGTCTTCCTCCACCGTGCGGAACAGCTCGCGGGCGACGGACTGGAATTGCTCCACCCGTGCTTCGACCTTGCGGTCGCGGGCGCGCAGGGCGGCGTCCTTCATCGCGACGAGGCTTTGCTCGGCCTCGTCCACAGCGCGGGCCACCCGGGACTGCTGGAAGGTGTCGGCACCTTCCGCGCCCTTGTCGCGCAGCGGGTCGATTCCAAAGGCCGCAAGATGCAGGCCCGCCGCCGCCGTGCCATAGATGACGGCGCTCAGCAGGCCGGGTTCCCCTTTCCACGCTGCCAGCGCTGCACCCGCGCCTGCCAGCAAGGCTGCCAGGATCTTGCGGGGCAGGGCGGGTCTGCGGGCCACCTTGCGGGCGGCAAAGGCGGCCTCGGCCTTGAGCCCTTCGCGCAGCAGGAATGCGCCGCCTGTCCAAAGGCCCGCGCCGGCCAGCCCCAGCGCCAGACCGGTTGCGCCGTCGTTCAGCGACAGAAGGGCCAGAAGGGCAGGCGGCACAAACAGCACATTGGCCCGCACCCCGACCGGGTCCACTTGGGCATTGCGGTAAGACTGCTGCGGAGCGGAGCCTTGCGGTCCGGGTTTACTGCCAGGGCTGTGTTTGCCGCCGTAACGCTGTGCCATCCTCTCAGCCCCCCACGATCCAGCCGGTGCTGAGACCGAACATCAGGATCAACAGGGCGACATAGGCAATTTTCTGCACGCGAGCTCCCCCAGGAACGGCCAGCGAAGATTAACTGATTGGAAATCTAGGGGATAGCTGGCGCTGTTGCTAGGGGGAAGTCCGCGGGAAATGGTTCAGCGGCGGGGATTCTTGCCGGCAGGCCGTTTGCCGCCGCCGCGCTGGGCGGGGCGCTCTGCGCGCGGTGCCGGAGATTTGCCTGCCGGTTTGCGGGGTTTGCCCGGACCCTTGCCTGCAGGTTTGCCCCCCGGTTTACCCAATGGCCGTCCCGCAGGCTTGCCGCCGCGGGAGCGGGTGGGCCGGGCCGCCGGTTTTTCCTCTTCCTCAGCCAGCCCGAGCTGGTCGCGCACCACGCGGGGGCGCAGTTCCTCGACCTCGCCGGGGTTCAGGTTCCCCAGCTGGAACGGCCCGTAAGAAACCCGCAGCAGCCGGTTCACGCTGAACCCGATATCCTCCATCGCGCGGCGGATCTCGCGGTTCTTGCCTTCGCGCAGGCCCACGGTCAGCCAGGCATTGGCGCCTTGCTGGCGGTCCAGCGAAACGGTCATCGGCTGGAATTTCTCGCCGTCGATCACCAGCCCCTTGCGCAGCGGGGCAAAATCCTCGTCCTTGGGGCGGCCGTTGATCCGCACCCGGTAGCGGCGCAGCCAGCCGGTGGCGGGCAGCTCCAGCTTGCGCTTGATGCCGCCGTCATTGGTCAGGAGCAGCAGCCCTTCGGAGTTCAGGTCAAGGCGGCCAACCGTCATCACCCGCGGCATGTCCTCCGGCAGCTCGTCAAAGATCGTCGTGCGGCCCTTCTCGTCGCTGTTCGAGGTCACCAGCCCGATGGGTTTGTAATAGAGCCACATCCGCGGCGCTTCGGCCTCCGGCAGCGGCTGGCCGTCGACGCTGATCCGGTCCTTCGCGGTCACGTTCAGCGCCGGACTGTCGATCTTTTTGCCGTTCACCGAGATGCGGCCCTCGGCGATCATCCGCTCGGCCTCCCGGCGCGAGGCGACGCCTGCGCGCGACAGGACCTTGGCGATGCGGTCGCCCTCGGGGGAAGCGCCGGCCTCCGGTTTGGCAGCGGCCTTGCGAGGCTGGGATTTCGGGCCGGGTTTGCCCTTGGGGGATGCGGGTGTTTTGCTCATGCCAGTGCCATAGAGCATTCCGCTGCCTTGCGAAAGCGGGCATTCGCGGGCAGGAAGGGGCATGGCATTCAAATCGCATATGGATAAGGCGCTGGAGCAGGCGCGGGCGGCAGCGGAGCGCGGCGAGGTGCCGGTCGGCGCTGCGCTGATCGCGCCGGACGGGCAGGTGGCGGCGCTGGCGGGCAACCGCACGCGCGAACTGAACGACCCTACCGCCCACGCCGAGATCCTGACCATCCGCGAGGCCTGCGCGAGCCTGGGCAGCGAGCGGCTGACCGGCTACGACCTTTATGTAACGCTGGAACCCTGCGCCATGTGCGCCGCCGCCATCGCCGCCGCCCGCATCCGCCGCGTCTATTACGGTGCCTCCGACCCCAAGTCCGGCGGTGTGGCCCATGGCGCCTGCGTGTTCTCCCACCCGCAGGCGCATCATGCGCCGGAGGTTTACGAGGGCATAGCGGAAGGGGAGGCCAGCGCGCTGCTCAAGGGTTTCTTCGCTGAAAAAAGGCAGGGGAATGATCCCAGCGCCTGATCTTCTCGCCGATTTCGATGTTTCCGCACCCGAGCTGGTGGAGGAAACTGCGCTTGCAGCAATTTGGAAGGTGTGTCGCGCCGACGGCAATCCCGCGGTGCTTAAGCTCTACGGATCTAACGGGATGCGAAACGAGTCAGAAGGGTTCCGGTTTCTCTCTGCGGCGGGCGGTCCGGCTGCCGGGGTTTACAAGGTCACTGCATCGGCTGCGCTGATAGAATGGCTCGGCGGGCCGCCGCTGGGAGATCTCAGCCGTTCCGGCAGGGATGCCGAGGCCGCCGCCGAACTGGTGCGGGTCGCAAATGGGCTGCACGCGAAACCGGTTCCGGCAGCGGGCTACCCACGGCTCGAGGACTGGTTCAAGGATCTGTTTTCCTTGACGGTTCCAGTCGGGGTTACTGATGCCGCGCACAGAAACATTGTACACAGCCAGGCGCTTGCACGTCGGCTGCTGGCTGAGCCTAATGAGGTTCGACCCCTTCACGGTGATCTGCATCACGACAACATCCGCCAAGGCGATCGAGGCTATTGCGCCTTTGATGCCAAGGGGGTGCTGGGAGAGCGCACCTATGAGCTTGCCAACGCCTTCCGCAACCCGCGCGGAGCGCTGGACTTGGTGAAGGAGCCGGAGCGTATTGCCTTTCTGGCAAACTTCTGGGCGCAGGAATTCAACGTGGAGCAAAGACGGCTCCTGCAATGGGCGGCGGTAAAATGCGCGCTCTCCATCGCGTGGCGCAGCGGCGGCTTGCTGGGGGCTGATCCGGAACTCGACTTGCTCGAGGCTCTGCTCACCGCCGCGGAAGGCTAGCAGATATTTTCAGTTGATGGCTTAGGGCAATTGTCCTAGGCTGCGAGTGTTAGGTCGAATGTCCTAGGGTGTGGAAATGGCGCAAACGGCTACCAAAGACCGGATCACTGAGGCCGCGGACCAGCTGTTTTATGAGCGCGGGTTCGAGGCGGCATCATTTGCGGATATCGCCGCGGCGGTCGGTATCTCGCGCGGCAATTTCTATTATCATTTCAAGACCAAAGATGAGATTCTTGAAGCGGTTATCGCGCGCCGGATGGCCAGCGCCCGTGCCCTGCTGAACAGCTGGCAGGCGGAGGGCCGTACTGCGGAGCAGCGGATCACCTGCTTCATCCGTATCCTGATCGCCAATCAGGCCAAGATCGCGCTCTATGGCTGCCCGGTTGGCACGCTGGTGGCGGAGCTGGGCAAGCTGAATCACGCGGCGCAGGGACAGGCCGCCGCACTCTTCACGCTGTTTCAGGACTGGCTCACCCAGCAGTTTCAGGCGCTGGGGTGCGGCGCGCGGTCCGGCAGCCTGGCGATGCATCTGCTCGCCCGCAGCCAGGGCGTGGCGGTATTGGCACAGGCGTTCGGCGACGCGGATTTCATCGAACGCGAAGTGGCGCTGATGCAGGACTGGCTCCGGGATCAGCTGCCGCAGGATTACACCCTCTAATACACATCTCAGGAGACGATCATGTATTTCATACTGCTGACATTTGCGGCGCAGAAAGACCGGCTGGCCGAGTTTCTGGAGGGCCACAAGGCCTGGCTCCAGCAGGGATTTGAGGACGGGGTGTTCCTTGCTGCCGGGTCGATGACCGATGGCGAAGGCGGAGCGATCTTGGCCGTGGGCGAAAGCGAAGAGGACCTTGCTGCCCGCGTCGCGCAGGATCCTTTTGTAACCGGCGGTGTGGTGGAGCCGGAAATCATCGGCGTGGCGCCGACGATGATGGATCCGCGGCTTGATTTCCTGCGGGGCGGCGAATGAGCCGCATCGTCACCGCGGCCGATGGCAATCCCCGTTGCGCCTGGAGCGCCTCGGCCCCGGACTTCCTGCGCTACCACGACGAGGAATGGGGCTATCCGGTGGGCGGCGACATCCGCCTGTTCGAGAAGGTCTGCCTGGAAAGCTTCCAGTCCGGCCTCAGCTGGCGCACCATTCTGGACAAACGCGAGAACTTCCGCGCTGCCTTTTCCGGGTTCGACTTCAACGAGATGGCGAAATTCGGCCCAGCGGACGTGGAGCGGCTCTTGCAGGACAAGGGCATCATCCGCCATCGCGGCAAGATCGAGGCGGTGATCAATAACGCCGC
The DNA here is from genome assembly GCF_982940295.1 of Leisingera sp. Classification (NCBI taxonomy): domain Bacteria; kingdom Pseudomonadati; phylum Pseudomonadota; class Alphaproteobacteria; order Rhodobacterales; family Roseobacteraceae; genus Leisingera; species Leisingera sp. Next base: position 168,020 of record NZ_CEYXRG010000006.1, on the reverse strand, counting down.
CCGGGCCCAGGAACTGGTGGAAGAGGCGGGCTCGCTGGCGGCGTTTTTCTGGAGTTTTGAGCCTGCGCCGGACAACCTGCCAGAGCCGCAGACCGCCTCCTTCAGCCCGGAATCGGTGGCGCTCTCGAAGGCGCTGAAGAAACGCGGCTGGAATTTTGTCGGCCCCACCACCGCCTTTGCCTTCATGCAGGCGATGGGGCTGATCAACGACCACGCGCACGGCTGCATCTGCCGCGATAGGGCCGCGGCAGCGCGCAAAGCCTTTTCCGTGCCGGAGCTGAAAGCCCAAGATTGAGGCACTGCCGCGCCGGGCCGCCAGGCCCGGCGCCCGGCCCAACGGGCGCGGATCTGCGCTGCAGATCCAGCGCCGGGCGGGAGACATCCGACTAGTCTTGGCGGTTCAGATTTCGATCGCCTTCATCACCTCCGGCTCGATCACCTCAACCCCGGGCAAGCCTTCGATCAGGTCCGTGGCGTCCTGCTCCAGCACCGGGAAGCTTTTGTAGTGGCAGGGAATTACCGTTTTGAAGTTGAAGTACCGCTTGGCCGCATAGGCCGCCTGTTTCATGTCCATGGTGAAATGGCCGCCGGCGGACAGGATGCCGACATCCGGCTTGTAATAGTCCCCCATCCAGTCCATGTCCGCCATAATGGCGGTGTCGCCGGACAAATAGACCGTCTTGCCCTCTGCCATCACCATGTATCCCACTTCCGAGCCGCCGGTGCGCAGCCCGTCCTGGGTGCTGAAGGTGGAGCTGTGCGAGGCCGGGACCATCGCAACCTTCACCCCGTCCAGATCCACGGTGCCGCCCTTGTTGAAGCCGACCGTCTGCACAGCTTCGGTCTCGCCCCACAACCCCATCAGGTCGTACTGGCCGATCACCGGCACCTCCAGCCGCTTCGCCAGCGGCAGCACATCGACCACATGGTCGAAATGCACATGGGTGAGCAGGATGTGCGAGGCGCCCGCAACCGCCGCCTCATGCTGGTTTTCGGGCAGCACCGGATTGCCGGTCAGCCAGGGATCCACCAGCAGCACCTGGCCGCTTGCTTCGATGCGAAACGAGCCGTGGCCCAGCCAAATGATCTTCATCTCTTATCTCCTCCCGGTTTTGTTGTGCGCAGCGTAACAGGCTGGTGCGAAAATGATATGCGGACGTGCCGGAAATGCGGGGGCCGCCGGTTTCCGGGCGCGGCACGCCCCAGCCGGCTTGCAGCGCAGGCGGCACGGCGGTAAATGCCTATCCAACACCAGATGAGGGTTTCCATGTCGATTGACCAAAGCACCGCCGCCAAGGTGGCCAAACTGGCCCGGATCAAGGTCGAGGATGACGCGCTGCCGGCGCTGGCAGACGAGTTCAACAATATCCTGGGCTTCATCGAGCAGCTGAATGAGGTGGATGTCGAGGGCGTCGAGCCGATGACCTCGGTTACCCCGCAGCGTCTGAAGCGCCGGGCGGACGAAGTCACCGATGGCAACCAGCAGGACAAGGTGCTGGCTAACGCACCGGATGCCCGCGAAGGTTTCTTCGCAGTGCCCAAAGTCGTGGAGTGAGAGACATGAGCGATCTGAACAAACTGGGCCTGGCAGAGGCCCGCGACGCGCTGCGCAAGGGCGACACCACCTCCGTCGAGCTGACCGAGGCCTGCCTCAAGGCCATTGATGCGGCCGACGCGCTCAATGCTTTCGTCCACAAGACGCCTGAGATTGCGATGGAGCGCGCCAAGGCTGCGGATGCACGCATCAAGGCGGGCGATGCGCCTTCGATGTGCGGCCTGCCGGTCGGTATCAAGGACCTGTTCTGCACCAAGGGCGTGCCTTCGCAAGCAGCCTCCAAGATCCTGGAAGGTTTCAAGCCGGAGTATGAATCCACCGTTTCGCAGAAGCTGGCTGATGCCGGCTCCGTGATGCTGGGCAAGCTGAACATGGATGAGTTCGCTATGGGCTCCTCCAACGAAACCTCAGTCTACGGCAATGCCGTCAGCCCCTGGCGCCGCGGCAACGATGACGCTCAGCTGACCCCGGGCGGCTCCTCCGGCGGCTCTGCCGCTGCCGTTGCAGCAGATCTCTGCCTTGCGGCCACCGGCACCGACACCGGCGGCTCTATCCGCCAGCCCGCCGCCTTCACCGGCACCGTCGGCATCAAGCCGACCTACGGCCGCTGCTCGCGCTGGGGCATCGTTGCCTTTGCCTCCTCGCTGGACCAGGCGGGCCCGATGACCAAATCGGTGCGCGACGCCGCCATCATGCTGGAAGCCATGTGCGGCCACGACCCCAAGGATTCGACCAGCGCCGAACTGGCGGTGCCGGATTTTGAGGCGATGCTGACCGGCGACATCAAGGGCAAGAAAATCGGTATCCCCAAGGAATACCGCATGGACGGCATGCCGGGTGAGATCGAGAAGCTGTGGTCCGATGGCGCCGAGATGCTGAAAGCTGCCGGTGCCGAGATCGTCGACATCTCGCTGCCGCACACCAAGTATGCGCTGCCGGCCTACTATGTGATTGCCCCGGCTGAGGCGTCGTCGAACCTCGCGCGCTATGACGGTGTCCGCTACGGCCGCCGCGCCACGCTGGAAGCGGGCGACGGCATCACCGAGATGTACGAGAAAACCCGCGCTGAAGGCTTCGGCCACGAGGTGCAGCGCCGGGTGATGGTCGGGACCTATGTGCTGTCCGCGGGCTTCTATGACGCCTATTACAACCGCGCCCGCCGCGTCCGCACCCTGATCAAGAAGGATTTTGAGGACGTCTTTGCCGCCGGCGTCGACGCCATCCTGACCCCGGCCACCCCGTCGGCGGCCTTTGGCCTGGGCGAGATGACCGAGGCGGATCCGGTGCAGATGTACCTGAACGACGTCTTCACCGTCACCGTGAACCTGGCAGGCCTGCCGGGTGTGGCGGTGCCGGCAGGGCTCGACAAGCAGGGTCTGCCGCTAGGCCTGCAGCTGATCGGCAAGCCTTGGGAAGAAGGCGATCTGCTGAACACTGCCTATGCGCTGGAGAATGCGGCCGGCTTTGTAGCCAAGCCGCAGCAATGGTGGTAAGCCTCTGCCTCAGCACTTGAGCAGAGCAGACAGGTAACCCCATGCGCGCATTCGCATCTTACGCCGCCGCAGGCAGCCTCTTGGTTATGGCTGCCTGTTCTCCGCAGCTCCCCGACAGCGCCGCTGGCATCGACGGCGATCCCTTTGCGCCGGCGCCTGCCGCGGGCACCACCATCAATGGCGATCCGCTGGTGCCGCCGGCGCGGGTTTCGACGGAACCCTATCAAGCCGCGTCAGCCCCGCGCAGCCCGGCCACGGCGGCTGCGGCGGGCACGTTCAACACTGCCAGCGACGCGGACATCGCCCGCGAAACCGCCGCGGCCCTCGCTGCCTCCAGCGCCGGTGCCGGTGCTGCGCCGGTGCAGGCGAGCCCGTCGAACCCGGCGCCGCAGCTGGCCGGAAGCCCACGGATCTCTGATGAGAACGACTTCCAGGCGGTTTCCGCCCGGCAGTCGATCGAGAGCGACGCCGCCCGGCTGGAGCGTCAGCGGGCGCAATACCAGCAGGTGCAGCCGGTTGCAGTGCCGCAGCGCACGGAGGAGGCAGGGCCCAACATCGTGCGCTATGCTCTCAGCACCAGCAACCCAAAGGGCGTGCGCGTCTACAGCCGCTCCGGCATCAACCTGAAGGCCCGCAACCAGCGCAACTGCGCAGAATTTGCTTCCCCCGATCAGGCCCAGGTCGCCTTCCTCGAAACCGGCGGCCCGGAGCGTGACCGCAAGGCGCTGGACCCGGATGGCGACGGCTATGCCTGCGGCTGGGACCCGGCACCTTACCGGCTGGCCGTCCAGAACTGATGGCGGCGGACCCGCGCGGGGCTGACCAGCCGGGCGCCATCTGGCACCCCAGTCCGAACTTCGGGCCCCGCAGGGACGGTCTGATGCCGTCCCTGATCGTTTTGCACTACACCGCCATGAGGAGTGCACAGGCCGCGCTTGAGCGGCTCTGCGACCCGGCGGCCGAGGTTTCGGCGCACTATCTGATCGGGGCCGACGGTACCCTGTGGCAGATGGTGGCTGAAGAGCACCGCGCCTGGCACGCCGGGGCCGGCGAATGGAGCGGCCAGGACGACATCAACTCCCGTTCCATCGGAATCGAACTCGACAACCTCGGCACGCACCCCTTCAGCGCGCCGCAAATGGCGGCGCTGGAAAAACTCATGCACGGCGTGATGCAGCGCTGGGACATCTCTGCGCCGGGGGTGATCGGGCATTCCTGCATGGCACCGGGGCGCAAGTCCGATCCCGGCCCGCGCTTCGACTGGAACCGGCTGGCACGGCAGGGCCTGGCGGCAGCGGCAAGCAAGGGAAAAGTGCCGCAGGATCCTTCATTTGAACTGTTCCGCAAGTCCGCCGCGGCAGCCGGCTTTACCGCCGCAGCGGATGATGAGGCGCTTCTGGCCGCCGTCCGCTTGCGGTTCCGCCCTTGGGCGCGCGGCCCGCTGACATCCGCGGATTTCGCCCCTCTGGGGGCTGACGCGCTTTGAGTCTGCTATTATGCGAGGCTCTGCCTCGCGCTCCGGGATATTTGGGGCCAGATGAATAAAGGATCCATTCTTCATCTGGCTGGAAATATCCTGGGGTGAATTGGCAGCAGGCCAAGAGGGGCAAGGCCCCTTAATCCGCACTATCCGCTTGACGCCGCACGCCGATGTTTCTACGCCTCCAGTCGCGCAGAAGGCTGGACGGCCGCGCGGGGTGCGCAAGCCCCCCTCGAGGAAAGTCCGGACTCCATGAAGCAACGGTGCCGGGTAACGCCCGGGCGGGGAAACCCGACGGAAAGCGCCACAGAAAACAGACCGCCCGCCGGACCGGAGGTCCGCCAAAGGAGCATCCGCGCGGGTAAGGGTGAAACGGTGGGGTAAGAGCCCACCGCGCTGCTGGCAACAGCGGCGGCACGGCAAGCCCCACCGGGAGCAATGCCAAATAGGGCCCCCGCGCGGGCAGGTCCCGGGCAACCGGGAAACCGCCGCTAGGTACGCTTCAGCCGAGAGGGGCCGGGTTGGCAGCTTGAGCGGCGCAGCAATGCGCCGCCTAGATGAATGGCCGTCGAGCCCGGGATTTCGGTCACGGGGGGACAGGATCCGGCTTACAGGCCTTCTGTGCATAAATCCCTCGGGGAATAGGGGCGAATCCTATTGACTTGGGGGCTGGGGCAGGTAAAAGCCGGGCTTCAGATAGGAATTTACCGAGAGGCCCCTGCCTTTTCGGACGCAGGAGAAGCACCATGGCGAAGCCGACCACCATCAAGATCCGCCTGAACTCGAGCGCGGGCACCGGCCACTTCTATGTCACCAAGAAGAACGCACGCACCATGACCGAAAAAATGGTTGTGCGTAAGTATGACCCGGTTGTGCGCAAGCACGTCGAGTACAAGGAAGGCAAAATCAAGTAAGCCTTGCTTACGGGATGATTTCCGGAAACGGGTCGCGCCAGGCGCGGCCCGTTTTCTTTTGGAAGGGCCCCAGCGGTTTAAGGGCGTTGTCTAGAATTGCCGGAAAATGCCGCCTTGATTGTCCGCACCCGCTTGCCCCTGCGGCATTTTTCCGCCGCAATTGCGCACTAGGCTTGCCTTCGTGGGTAATGAGCAAACGGGTGGATGAGCTGTGAAAACTTTTGTGATTGCCGCGGCGCTGGGAGCGGCCGCGACGCCAGTTTCAAGTTCTTTCGAACCAATGGCGGCACTGCTGCCGCCGCCGGCGGTTGCGGCGCAAAGCTTGCCCCCCGGGCTGGCGGCCGCTGGTCCTGCTGCGGACCCTGCGGCCGCGGGCCGCGCGGTGGTAGACAGGATCGTGCAGATGGAGGGGCGGGAGCTGGCCTTGTGCCTGGTCCGCTCCGGCAGTGCAGGCATGGCTGTGCTAAGCGTTCCGGAGCATAGTGCGGTGCCCAGCCTGCCGGATATTGCCGACGCGGACTTCCGCGGCCTGGTGACGGATGCTTCCGGCTGCCGGCTGGATGGCGAGATCCGCGAAGTGTCGAGCACCCGCGGCACCATCGCCATCTCGGCTGGACTCGACTGCACCGGTACCGGGTCCTGACATCAGGCCTCTGAGCTAGCACCGGGCCTTAGGCGCGCCATTCTGCCAGGGTCAGCACCGGCTCCATTCCCATACCCTGCATCAGCGCCGCTGAGGCGGTATTGAAAGGCGCATAGGTGGCGGCAACAACGGTTGCGCCAGCCTCAAGCGCACGGGCCTTCATTGCCTCGACCAATGCCTTGCCAACGCCCATCCTGCGCCAGGCCTCGGTGACCGAGATGTGGAGCAGCATGGCGCGCGTTTCGGCGGCGCGGAGCGGCAGGGCAGGGCGTTCCTGCAACTCGTAGACCAGATAACCCAGCAGGGTTCCCTGCGGGCTCTCTGCGGCCAGTGCAAAGACGTTGTCCTCACTTAGCCAGTCCTGCAGCCATTCGGCCAGACCGCCGCTGCCCGGCGCCGGAATATGGTGCTCTGGCTGATGGGTGACGTGCAGCGCGTGCAAATCCTGCAGCATCGGCACCAGCCGCTCTGCCTCAGTGGCGGGAATCTCAATGATCTTCACGGGGTAAACCTTGTTATTGTTGTTGAAACGAGAAGGGGCGGATCTGTGCGATCCGCCCCTTGCTGTGCCTGGTATGGAAGTGCGCTTATTCGCGGTTGCCAAGCAGCTGGAGCAGCATCATGAACATGTTGATGAAGTCCAGGTACAGGCTCAGCGCGCCCATGATCGCGGACTTCGCCAGCCATTCCTGGTCGCCCGCGTGGGCCATCTGCAGGTAGTCGTTCTTGATGCGCTGAGTGTCATAGGCGGTGAGGCCCGCAAAGATCAGCACGCCGATCACCGAGATCGCAAACGCCATGGCCGACGACGCCAGGAAGATGTTCACGATCGACGCCACGATCAGGCCGATCAGGCCCATGATCAGGAAGGCGCCCATGCCGGACAGGTCCTTCTTGGTGGTGTAGCCCACCAGCGAAAGACCCGCAAAGGCGATGGAGGTGATCAGGAACACCTGCACGATGCTCTCGCCAGTGAAGACCAGGAAGATCGAGCTGATAGACAGGCCCATCACGGTGGCAAAGACGTAGAACAGCAGCTGCACGCCCGCTGCGGACATGCGGTTTGCTGCGGCGCCGATGCCGAACACAAAGGCCAGCGGGGCGAACATGATGACCCACTTCAGCGGCGAGGCATAAAGCGCATAGCCGACATTGGTCAGGTACTTGTCAGCACTCAGCTGCGCCACGGCGTTTGCCGGATCGGTGGTGACGGCCAGCCCGGCAATTGCCCAGGCGGCCAGGAAGGTGATGAACGTGCCTGCCGCCATGGTGGCGTAGACTTTGTTCATATGGGCGCGCAGGCCCTCATCAATCTGCGCGGCGCGGGCGCCGGCGGCAGACCGGATGGTGTCAAACTGTGCCATTCTCAATGGTCTCCGTAATCTACTCCCTTGCTGCCCGCGCGCGAATGGAGCCGCGGCCGGCAGCTTTCCCGGTAAATATCGGGCGAAGCGCGTTGCGGTTCAAGTATTTCGGACCAAGAAATGCATGAAAAAAGCGAGTAAACGGGCCGCTGTTCAGCGGCCCGCCGGTTAAGGGGCATACGGGTGGTACTGCCGCTTAGCGCAGCCAGTGCTCCGGCGCGCTCCAGAACCCGCGGCGGGCTTCGGCCTCGGCGTCTGCCCGGGTCAGCCCGATGTCCTTGAGCGCCCGGTCGTCCAGCGCTGCCAGCTGGTCCCGCTGGCGCCGGACGGACCAGAGCAGACGCAGGCGGCTGAGCAGTGAAAGCTGCGGTTTCCGGGGGCTGCGGCTGGCGGGGCGGGCGGCTGTTGCATGGGTCATGGCAAAGGTCCTTCAGTTAAGTTTGTGATGCTTCCCTTTTGGGTGATCAATTGTATTGATGAATATGGGCGCCTGTGGCATATTTTGAAAACGAATGTTTTTGATGGAATGCATCAGGTGTTGTGATGGTGAGAAATCTCGATATTACCACGCTCCGCTCTTTTGTGGCGGTGGCGGACAATGGCGGCGTGACCCGGGCGGCAGGTTTTCTGCATCTCACCCAGTCGGCCGTCTCCATGCAGCTGAAGCGGCTGGAGGAATTGCTGGGAGTGGACCTGCTGGACCGCTCCGGCCGCACCATCGCGCTGACGGCGGAGGGCGAGCAGATGCTGGGCTATGCCCGCAAGATGGTCGCGCTGAACGACGAGGTGATCGGCAGGCTGACCGATCAGGCCTATGAGGGCGAGGTTCTTCTCGGGGTGCCGCATGATGTGGTTCATCCGGTGATCCCGACGGTTCTGAAGCGGTTCAACCTCAGCTACCCGCGGGTGAATGTGAACCTCTGCACTTCCAACACCCGCGACCTCAAGACCGAGTTCGGTCGCGGCGCCTTTGATCTTATTCTGACCACCGAGACCGGAGCGGGCGAGGGCGGCGAGACGATTCACAGCATGCCGCTGCGCTGGGTCGGCGCGCCGGACGGATCGGTCTGGCGGCAGCGGCCCCTGCGGCTCGGCTTCTGCCGCAACTGCAGCTTCCGTCCGGTAGCCACGGCGGCGCTTGATGAGGCCGGGATCGAGTGGGAGATGGCGCTCGACAGCGACTCCGACCGCACGGTCGAAGCGACAGTCAGCGCCGATCTCGCCGTGGGGGTGCTGCTGGAAGGCACCCAGCCGGGCTATCAGGAGCTGATCGATCAGGGCTGCGGTCTGCCGGACCTGCCGATGCAGCACATCAACCTGTACGGGGCTGAACGTGTGCGCGCGCCTTACGTTGAGGAGCTGGCCAAATTCGTCCGTCAGGGGTTCCAGGGGTTGTGGTCGGCACCGCTGCGGGCCGCCAGTTGACCCGCAGAAGCATCGGCAGGGTGCTGCGCCCGTTTAGCAGGGCAAGGGCAGGCAGGGCTGGCTAGCAGGAGCTCCCGCGCCCGCAGGCCGCCCTGGCTTCGCCAGCGCATCCTTTGCGGCCTTGGGCCAGGCTCAGCGCCGCGGGCGCTGAGCCTGGCCCAAGGGGAGCGGTGCATTTCCAGATGCACCGGCGACGGGCGGGAGCTGCCCCGCAGTCAGCAGGTTATTTTCGTCAGCTGCTGGTGCCGGTGGTGATCACGACTTTGCCAGTGGATTTGCGGCTGCGCAGCAGCTCCAGCCCTTCGCCAGCCCGTTCCAGGGGCAGAATGTGGCTGATGTGCGGCTTGATGCGGCCCTCGCCATGCCAGGCAAACAGCGTCTCGAAGGAGCGCCGCACCGCCTCGGGGCGGAACTTCATGTAACCGCCCAGGTAAAAGCCGATGACCGTCAGGTTCTTCACCAGCAGGTGGTTGGCCGGGATCTGCGGCACTTCGCCGCCGGCAAAGCCCACCGGCAGCAGCCGCGCGCCGGGGTTCGCGGACCGGAAGGCGGCCTTCCACACATCGCCGCCCACAGCGTCATAGACCACATCGGCGCCGCCAAGCGCCTTGACCGCGCTGCGCAAGTCTTCGCTCGCGTCGATCAGATGATCCGCTCCGGCGGCTGCGGCCACCTCCAGCTTTTCCTGGCCACGGGCCTGGGCGATCACTGTCGCCCCCATCAGCTTGCCGATCTCAACTGCGGTCAGCCCCACACCGCCCGCAGCTCCCGTCACCAGCAGTGTTTCGCCAGGCTGCAACCGGGCGCAGTGATCCAGCGCCATATGGCTGGTGCCGTAGGCGATTTGCGTCGCCGCGGCATGTTCGAAACTCATCGTATCAGGAATGCGGATCAGCCGCGCGGCATCAAACACCCCCGCCTCCGCCAGTCCCCCGGAGCCGCCGAACACCGCCACCCGGTCGCCAATCGCAAAGCCGCCAGTCCCATCGCCAAGCGCCGTCACCACACCGGCGGCCTCCAGCCCCAAAGTGAAGGGCAGCTCCGGCGTGTCCTGATAACTGCCTTTCATCATTAGCAGATCGGCAAAGTTCAGGCCGCAGGCCCGCAGCGCGACCGCCGCCTCCCCGGGACCCGGCGGCGGGCATCCGGTTTCGGTCAGGGCCGCCTGCCGGTCAAAGCCGGAAACTTGGTAAGCCAGCATAGTTTCTCCTCACCTTTTGCGGGAACAGAAATGATTCGCAGGGCCACACTGCCGGGCCTCCGCACCCGGGCACACCTCGCTATTTCTGGGGAGGTACGCGATCGGCAGCCGCTTGGCAATAAAACGTTTAGAAAAATGATACGTGAAATCATGCGCTTGACCTCCTCAACCCCGCCGCGGGCGACGGCAGTCTTGCAATCAATCGCAAGGGTTGTACACTTTTGCATAGAGGTTGATCTCAGATCGCTCTGATGGGGAACCTGTTCAGGGGCAAGAATTGAAGGCGTCAGAACAGGTTATAGGAATGCAGCGGTCCGGGTTGCGGCCGGATTTTAGAGACTAGGAGAAACGCATGGCTCATCCCGTTGACGTGCATGTGGGAAAGCGCATCCGCCACCGCCGGTGGCTGATCGGCATGACGCAGCAGCAGCTTGCCGAACAGGTCGGCATCAAATTTCAGCAAATCCAGAAGTATGAGACCGGTGCCAACCGGGTCAGCGCGTCCCGCCTGTGGGATATTTCCGACGCCCTTGAGGTGCCGGTGAGCTTCTTCTTCGAGGGCCTCCAGGAAGAGGGCAAAGCCCCGGCCGAAAAGGCCGCTGTGCCGGAGGATCTGATGGGTGACAAGGAAGCACTCGATCTGGTGCGGTCCTACTACGCGATTCCGGAAAACCAGCGCCGCCGCCTGTTTGAACTGGCGCGGGTGCTGAGCGACGCCGCCTGAAACCTGGACGGGTCCTGAACGGCCATTGCTGCGCAAGTCCGGCCTGGTGCTGTGATTTGCGCTTGCAATGAAACCGGCCGGGTGGCACCCGTTCATGTATGACACAGGCCGCATATTCCGATCTCGACGTTGCACACAGGATGGCAGACGCAGCCCGCTCTGCCATCCTTCCGCATTTCCGCAGCACCTCCTTAAGCGCTGAAAACAAGCTGGCAGGCGGGTTCGATCCCGTCACCGTGGCTGATCGCGCGGCGGAGCAGGCGATGCGCGCTGTGCTGGCAGAGCTGCGGCCCGCGGACGGCATCCTGGGCGAGGAGTTCGGTGCTGAGCCCGGCAGCTCTGGCCGCACCTGGGTACTGGACCCGATCGACGGCACCCGCGGCTTCATCAGCGGGACTCCGACTTGGGGCGTGCTGATTGCGCTGGCGGATGAAAACGGCCCGTTCCTGGGGGTGATCGACCAGCCCTACACGGGCGAGCGGTTTTGCGGCGGCCCGGAAATTGCGGTGATGACCGGTCCGCTGGGCGAACGGCCTCTGCAGACCCGCGCCACCGCGGCACTTGAAGACGCTGTTCTCTTCACAACCTTTCCCGAAGTCGGTACTGCCGAGGAACGGGCTGGGTTCGAGCGGGTCGCAGCCCGCGCCAAGCTGACGCGCTATGGTACCGATTGCTATGCTTATGCCCTGGTAGCGGCCGGGCAGGTGGACTTGGTGATCGAGGCGGGCCTGAACGCCTATGACATTCAGGCGCCGATTGCACTGATCCAGGCGGCGGGCGGCATCGTCACCGACTGGCAGGGAAACCCTGCGCATGAGGGCGGCCGCGCCCTCGCTGCGGCCAATTCACAGATTCACGCCGCCGCGCTGGAGCTGCTGCGCCAGGCGTGACAGGGTTGAACCCGGCCGCGCTGGCTTGTACTCTGCGCATCAGGCCGGTTCTTTGCCCGTTTTCCATCGGCCAATCACACATTCCACTGAAGCGGGCTGCCAAAAGGAGTGTGTGACGATGGCAGAAATCCTGATTCAAAATGCCGATACCATCCTGACGATGGACGACGCGCGCCGTGTGCTGCATGGCGCTGATGTCCTGATCCGGGACGGCGGGATTGCCGCGGTAGGGCAGGGGCTGGAGACCAATGGCGAGACCGTCTCGGGCCGCGGCTGCGTGGTGACGCCCGGCCTGGTCAATACCCACCACCATCTCTACCAGAACCTCACCCGGGCGGTGCCGGGCGCGCAGGACGCGCTGCTGTTCGGCTGGCTGCAGCGGCTGTATCCGGTCTGGGCGCGGTTCACTCCGGACGAGATGTTCGTCTCTGCCCAGCTGGGCCTCGCGGAACTGGCGCTGTCGGGCTGCACCCTCAGCTCCGACCACCTGTATCTTTATCCCAATGGCTCCCGGCTGGAGGACACCATCCACGCCGCCCGCGACGTGGGCCTGCGCTTCCATCCGACCCGCGGCGCCATGAGCATTGGCGAAAGCGACGGCGGCCTGCCGCCCGACAGCCTGGTCGAAGATGAGCGCGCCATTCTCGATGACATGATCCGGGTGGTGGACGCCTTTCATGATCCGTCCGAAGGCTCCATGTGCCGTGTCGGCCTGGCGCCCTGTTCGCCCTTTTCCGTCAGCCGCGAGCTGATGCGCGATGCTGCGCTGCTGGCCCGGGACAAGGGGGTGATGCTGCACACTCACCTGGCCGAAAACTACGAGGACATCGCCTATTCCGAGGCGCAATTCGGCTGCCGTCCCGGCCAATATGCCGAGGAGCTCGGGTGGACCGGCGATGACGTCTGGCATGCGCATTGCGTCAAGCTCGACGTGCAAGAGATTGATCTTTTTGCCAGAACGCGCACGGGCGTGGCGCATTGCCCTTGTTCCAACTGCCGCCTTGGCAGCGGTATCGCCCCGGTGCGCGCGATGCGCGACGCAGGCGTGCCGGTCGGGCTGGGGGTGGACGGCTCCGCCAGCAACGACATGGCCAGCCTCAGCGCCGAGGCGCGCCAGGCCATGCTGCTGCAAAGGGTCGCCAATGGTGCGGACGCGATGAGCGCTTATGAAACCCTGGAGATCGCCACCCGCGGCGGCGCCGATGTGCTGGGCCGCCCCGATTGCGGCCGCCTGGAACCCGGCAAGCGGGCGGATATCGCGATCTGGGACACCACCGGCATCGCCTCCAGCGGCAGCTGGGACCCGGCGGCCTTGCTGCTGGCTGGTCCCACGCAGGTCAAACACCTGTTCGTGGAAGGCAAGCAGGTCATCCGCGGCGGCGAACTCACCACACTGGACCTGCCGCGCCTGATCGAGCGCCACGGCCAGCTCGCACAACGGCTGATGCAGTAGAGGATCCGTCCTTCATCTGGCTGAAAATATCCCCGCCGGAGGCAGAGGCGCGCCAGCGCCTCTCCTAAACCCGGCGGCCACCAATCCAGACTTCGGAAATGGCCCGGTCATCGCCCATCATGATGGTCGGGAACACTGCTTCCCAGACATCTTCAGCCCTCTCCGACCTCTGGGAGATAGCCGGGGTCGAGGCCAGGTCCAGCACCACCAGATCCGCTTCCATGCCTGTCTTGATATTGCCGATCTTACTGTCCATCCGCAGCGCCACGGCAGACCCTTGGGTCGCCAGCCACAACAGCTGAGCCGCGTGCAGGGGCGTACCGCGCAGCTGTCCGATTTCATAAGCCGCCGCCATCGTGCGCAGCATCGAAAAGCTCGATCCGCCGCCGGTGTCGGTCGCAAGCCCGATCCGCTGGCCCTCGGCCATCAGCCCGGCCATGTCGAACAGGCCCGATCCGATGAATGTGTTGGACGTCGGGCAATGGATCAGCGCAGCGCCATACTCGCGCAGCCGGTGCCGCTCGCGCTCCTCCAGATGGATGGCGTGGCCGTAGAGCCCCTTGGCGCCCAGCAGGCCGAATTCCTCATAGGTGTCCAGGTAATCCCGCGCCTGCGGAAACAGCTCCCGGACCCAGGCAATCTCATCGGTCTGCTCGCTCAGATGCGTCTGCATCAGGCATTCCGGATGCTTGCCCCAAAGCGCGCCCATCGCCTCCAGCTGCTCCGGCGTCGAGGTGGGGGAGAACCGCGGTGTGATGGCGTATTCCAATCGGTCCACCCCGTGCCAGCGCGCAATCAGCGCCTCGCTGTCGTCATAGGCCGACTGCGCCGTGTCCCGCAGCCCCTCCGGCGCGTTGCGGTCCATGCAGGTCTTGCCAGCCGCCACCCGCTGCCCGCGTGCCTGCGCCGCGGTAAAGAACGCGTCCACGCTCTCGGGATGGATGGTGCAATAGCTGCAGACCGTGGTGGTGCCATGCGATGCGGTCAGGTCCAGATAGCGCGCGGCGATTTCGTCAGCATAGGCCCGGTCTGCAAACCGCATCTCTTCCGGGAAGGTATAGCTGTTCAGCCAGTCGATCAGCCGCTTGCCCCAGCTGGCGATAATCGCGGTCTGCGGGTAATGCACATGGGCATCGACAAAGCCGGCCAGGATCAGATTCTGCCCGTGATCGCGCACCTCAGCCTCCGGCAGCAGCGCCTGCATCTCCGATAGCGTGCCGGTGCCAGTAATCACCCCGTTCTGCACCGCCACCGTCTCTTGCAGCCGGGCCGCATCTTCCGGGCTGCCGCCGGTAAAGGGGGAGCGGGTATAGGACAGCACCTGTCCTTTCAGGATGACTCCGGTGCCCATTCGTTCAACCCTTTCCTTGCAAATCAGCGCAACGCAGGATACCCGCGCATCAGCTCCGGACAGATTATGCCATTGTCATTGTTTTCCGGTAGCGGCTTCTTCTATTTTGCAGGCAAATACTCACAAAATATCCCGGGGGCATCACATGAGCAGCGGCGACAACATCTCCGGCGACCTGTCTCAGGACGACGCCTATGATCTGGACCGCAAGCTGGTCGCGCAGATCCTGGAAGCGGTGGAGCAGGGCGATCAGCAGACTCTGACCGAGCTGCTGGAAGACCTGCACGCCGCCGACATCGCCGACCTTCTGGAGCAGATCGATTCTGCTGAGCGGACCCGGCTGATCCATCTCTATGACCGGGAATTCGACGGCGAAATCCTCTCGGAGCTGGACGACAGCATCCGCGAGGAAGTGATCTCCATCCTCAAACCCGCGGTTCTGGCCGAGGCGGTGCGGGAGCTGGAAAGCGACGATGTAGTCGACCTCCTGGAAGACCTGGAGGAGCCGCAGCAGGAAGCCATCCTCGAGGTGCTGGAAGACGCCGACCGGGTCGCGGTTGAGCAGTCGCTGAGCTATCCGGAAAACTCCGCAGGCCGCCTGATGCAGCGCGAAGTGGTGATGGCGCCTGAACACTGGAACGTCGGTCAGGCCATTGATTACATGCGCGCATCCGACGATCTGCCGGAACAATTCTATCACGTGGTGGTGGTTGACCCGCGCGCGCATCCGGTCGGCAATGTGACCCTGGGACGGATCATGGCCTCCAAGCGCGAGGTGCCGCTGACCGATCTGCTGGAAGAGACCTTCCAGGTCATTCCGGCGGATCAGGACGAGGAAGACGTCGCCTATGCCTTCAACCAGTACCACTTGATTTCGGCCCCGGTGGTCGATGACGAGGGCCGCCTGGTCGGGGTGATCACCATTGACGACGCGATGATCGTGCTGGATGAGGAGCACGAGGAGGACATCCTGCGCCTGGCCGGTGTCGGCGAGGAAAGCTCGCTGGCTGACAAGGTGATCGAAACCACCAAGCGCCGCTTCCCGTGGCTGGCGGTCAACCTGGTGACGGCGGTGCTGGCCTCGCTGGTGATTGCGCTTTTCGAGGACACTATCGCCCAGTTCGTCGCCCTGGCGGTGCTTATGCCGATTGTCGCCTCCATGGGCGGCAATGCCGGCACCCAGTCGCTGACTGTGGCGGTGCGCGCGATTGCCACCCGCGACCTCACCGGCTCCAACGTCTGGCGGGTGATCCGGCGTGAGGTGCTGGTGGGGCTGGTCAACGGGGTGATCTTTGCGGTGGTGATGGCAGTTGTCGGCATCGCCTGGTTCGGCTCGCCGGTGCTGGGCGGAGTGATTGCGGTCGCTATGGTGATCAATCTGGTCGTGGCGGGGCTGGCAGGCACGGTGATCCCGGTTCTACTGGAGAAAGCCGGCATTGACCCGGCGCTGGCTTCAGGCGCCTTTGTGACCACGGTGACCGATGTGGTCGGCTTCTTTGCCTTCCTCGGCCTCGCCGCCGCCGTACTGCTGTAGGAGACCGCCATGACGGATCTGACTGAAATCAAGGCCGCCGCCCGCAAGGCTGCCTTCGCCCGCCGCAAGGAGGCGCACGCCCGCAACATCCCCGGTGCGGCAGGCCACCTGTCGGAGGTGCTGGCCGGCTACCGCGGCGTGCCGCTGTCGGGCTACATGCCGATCCGCACCGAAATCGACCCGCTGCCCGCGATGGCCGAGGCCGCCGCGCATGGGCCTGTCGGCGTGCCGGTGATCATGGCCGCGGGCCAGCCCCTGCAGTTCAGCCGCTGGCAGCCCGATGGGCCGCTGCGCGAAGGCCCGTTCGGCGCCATGGTGCCCGAGGCGGATGACTTCTTTGAGCCGGAAATCCTGATTGTGCCGCTGGTTGCCTTCGACGCCCGGGGCGGGCGGCTGGGCTACGGCGGCGGCTTTTATGACCGCACGCTGGAACTGCTGCGCGGCAAGCGGGCGACGCTGGCGATCGGCTTTGCCTTTGATGCCCAGGAGGCCGAGGACCTGCCGCTGGAGCCCACCGACCAGCCGCTCGACATGATCGTCACCGAAAGCCGTATCCTGCAGTTCAACCGCTGACATCGTGCATGGCAGCCAAGATTTTTCGAAAAATCTTGGCAAAACTTTTTGAAAAGTTTTGCGCGGCCAACGCGGCCCTTGTCCTGAGACCGGCAAGCGCGTACCACGCCGCAATGCGAATTCTGTTTCTAGGCGATGTGATGGGCCGCGCCGGGCGCCGCGCCGTCACCGAAAACCTGCCGCGGCTGCGTGACGAGTGGCGGCTCGATTTTGTTGTGGTGAACGGCGAAAATGCCTCCAATGGCATGGGGCTGAGCGGAGAGCACGCCAAACTGCTGCTGGATGCGGGTGTCGACTGCCTGACGCTCGGCGATCATGCCTTCGACCAGAAGGACATGCTGCAGTACATCGAGAAAGAGCCGCGCATCATCCGGCCGCTGAACTTTGCCAAGGGCGCGCCGGGCCGCGGCTACCGCCTGTTCAACGCGCCGGGCGGGCGCAAGGTGCTGGTGGTGCAGGTGCTGGGCCAGGTATTCATGAAACGCGCCTTCGATGATCCCTTCGGCGCGGTCGAGGGGGTGCTGAAAGCGCATCCGCGCGGCGGGCTGGCGCAGGCGGTGATCGTCGACATGCATTGCGAGGCCACATCCGAGAAGATGGCGATGGGCCATTTCTGCAATGGCCGCGCCTCGCTGGTCGCAGGCACCCATACCCATGTGCCGACCGCAGACGCACAGATCCTCTCCGAAGGCACCGGCTACCTGACCGACGCTGGCATGTGCGGCGATTACAATTCGGTCATCGGCATGGACAAGGCCGAACCGATGCGCCGTTTCCTGACCGGAATGCCGAAGACACGCTTTTCCCCGGCAAATGGCGAAGCCACCCTGTCCGGTGTCTTTGTCGAAACCGACGACCGGACCGGTGCGGCCAAAGAGATTCGCATGGTGCGCAACGGCGGGCTGCTGCAGGAAGCGCTGCCCTGAGCGGGATGAAACCCTCGCGAAGATGTTTGAAGGCGGAAGGATCGGCCGGAAAAGAAGGGATTTACTGCATATTCTCCTGAATGGCGCCGGAGGAGCCGCTGTAAATGCGGTAATCCTTGCTCCGCCAAAGGGTTTCGGGGAGACTGCGCGATGGCGGCGCGCCGCCCCGCGCGCTAAACCCGCGTTAATCAATATGGGCGTAGTCACGGCACATGCAGTTTATCCAACTTGGTGACACCGGCAGCGCGTTTCTGGCGCTTGCAATTGTCCTGGCCATGTTTGTGGCGTTCCTGCGGGAAACCTACCCGACTGAAGTGGTGGCGCTGACCGGCGTTGCGGCGATGCTGGCCACCGGCGTGCTGCCCTACAGCGCGGCGCTGCCGGTGCTGGCCAACCCGGCGCCGTGGACCATTGCCGCGATGTTCATCATCATGGGTGCCCTGGTGCGCACCGGCGCGCTCGATGCTTTCACCCAGGCAGCCAAGAAGCAGGCGGGGGTCAACCCGAAGCTTGCAGTGGGCCTGCTGATGGCCTTTGTGGTTTCCGCGTCGGCCGTGGTCTCCAATACCCCGGTGGTGGTGGTGATGATCCCGGTGTTCATCCAGATTGCCCGCACTCTCAATGTCTCGGCCTCCAAGATGCTGATCCCGCTCAGCTATGCGGCGATCCTTGGCGGCACGCTGACGCTGATCGGCACTTCGACCAACCTGCTGGTGGACGGTGTCGCCCGGGCGCAAGGCCTGAAACCCTTCACCATTTTTGAAGTTACCCCGCTGGGGCTGATCCTGGTTGCCTATGGCATGGTCTATTTGCGCTTCATCGCGCCGCGGCTGCTGCCGGCCCGCGACAGCATGGCCTCGCTGCTAAGCGACAAATCGAAGATGAAGTTCTTCACCGAGGCCGTGATCCCGCCTGAAAGCAACCTGATCGGCCGCGAAGTCACCGGCGTGCAGCTGTTCAAACGTCCGGGTGTGCGGCTGATCGACGTGATCCGCGGCGATGCCTCGCTGCGCCGCAATCTCGAAGGTGTGGAGCTGCAGGTCGGCGACCGTGTCGTGCTGCGCACCCGGATGACCGAGCTTTTGAGCCTGCAAAGCAACAAGGAGCTGAAGCGGGTCGATCAGGTCTCCGCGGTGGAGACCCAGACCGTAGAGGTGCTGATCACCCCGGGCTGCCGCATGGTCGGCCGCTCGCTTGGCGCCCTGCGCCTGCGCCGCCGCTATGGCGTTTATACGCTGGCAGTGCACCGGCGGAACCAGAATATCGGCGTGCAGCTCGACGACCTTGTGGTCCGGATCGGCGACACCCTGCTGCTGGAGGGTGCTCCCGCCGACATCCAGCGCCTGGCGTCGGATATGGATCTGGCGGATGTCTCTCAGCCGACCCAGCGCGCCTACCGCCGCAGCCACGCGCCGATTGCGGTTGTGGCGCTGTTCAGCATCGTGGTTCTGGCGGCCTTTGGGGTTGCGCCGATCCTGATGCTGTCGGTGCTGTCTGTGTCGCTGGTGTTCATTACCCGTTGCATCGACGCGGACGAGGCATTTTCCTTTGTCGACGGGCGGCTATTGGCGCTTATCTTCTCGATGCTGGCGATTGGTGCGGCACTGGAAAGCTCCGGCGCCGTAAGCCTGATCGTCAACGCCATTGCTCCGGCCCTGTCGATGCTGCCGCCGTTCCTGCTGGTCTGGGCGGTCTACCTGCTGACCTCGGTGCTGACCGAGCTGGTGTCCAACAACGCGGTCGCAGTGGTCGTCACACCGATCGCCATTGGCCTGGCGCAGGCCATGGGTGTCGATCCGCGGCCGCTGGTGGTGGCGGTGATGGTCGCGGCTTCGGCCTCCTTTGCGACTCCGATCGGATATCAGACCAATACGCTGGTCTACGGGCCCGGCGGCTATAAATTCACCGATTTCCTGCGCGTCGGCATTCCTCTGAACCTGACCGTCGGCATGCTGGCCTCGGTGATCATCCCCTTCATCTGGCCGCTCTGATCAAGGACAAAGTGACGCAAAAGCGGCGGTGTCCCGCCGTGCGTGCAAATATTTACGGGAAATTCACAGCGCTGCCCCCATATGAAACATGGTGAGTGTTTTATTGGGGGTAATCATGGCGACCAGGAAAGTTTTTCTTTTTGTTGTTTTGGCTGGATCGACAGCCATCGCGCTGGCATCGCATGCTTTGGCAGGTGCCGTGTAGGCAGCTCAGCCTGCAGAACCGGCCGCAAAATCCTTGCCAAGGATTTTGACAAAACTTTTGAGCAAAAGTTTTGCGCCGCTCGTCACAGCGGCCAGAAGATCAGAATGGACGGGATTGATACGGCGATGACCAGCACTTCCAGCGGCAGGCCCATCCGCCAGTAGTCGCCAAAGCGGTAGCCGCCGGGCCCCAGCACCAGCGTATTGTTCTTGTGCCCGATAGGGGTCAGGAAGGCCGCAGAAGCCGCCACCGCCACTGCCATCAGGAACGGATCGGGTGAGACGCCCAGGGTTTCCGCCATCTGGATCCCCACCGGGGCCGCGACAATCGCCGTGGCAGTGTTGTTCAGCACATCCGACAGCGTCATGGTCACCACCATCAGCACCGTCAGCACCGCCCAGGCCGGCAGCCCCTCTGTCAGCGTGATCAGCGCTCCGGCAATCAGCGCGGTGCCGCCCGAAGCGTCAAGGGCCGCGCCCAGCGGGATCATCGAGCCGAGCAGCACCACCACCGGCCACTCCACATGGTCATAGATTTCCGCCACCGGCAGGATCTTCAGCAGCACATATCCCACCGCAACCAGACCCAGCGCCACAGGCAGGTACAACAGTCCCACGGAGGCAGCGACCACTGCCGCGGCAAACAGCCCGATCGCGGCCCAGGTCTTGTCATTTGCCGTCACCGACAGGCCGCGGGCGGCCAGCGGCAGGCAGCCCAGCCAATCCGCGACATCGGCGCTGCGCCCCCGCGGGCACAAGAGCAGCAGGATATCCCCCGCTTCGATCTTGGTCTGGCGGATATGGTGGGTGATCCGGCGGCCTTGCCGGGAAATTCCCAGCAGCACCGCGCTTTGCCGCCAGGACAGGCCGATCGCCTGGGCGCTGCGGCCGCGGATGCGCGCGGTTTCGGGCACCACCAGCTCCAGCAGTTCCAGCCCTTCACCCGCCGCCGTCAGTTTCTCCTGCCGGGCGGCATCGGCAAAATCCAGCTTCAGCGCGCTGCGGAATTCATCCAGCGCTTCCGGTTCGGCTTCGATCACCAGCGCGTCGCCCTCCCGCAGAATGGCTGCGACGGACCGCCCGTAACGCCGTTTGCCATCACGGATAAGCCCGAGAATGGCGACATCCGCTTTCTCGGCCTCTTCATCCAGTTCCCCCAGCCGCTTGCCGATGAGATCGGACTCCTCGCCCACCGTCAGCTCGGCGATATAAGGCGCCAGCTGCGCCTCCGAGGCGCCGGCCGCATTCTCCCGCGCCGGGATCAGCCGCCAGCCGATCAGCGCCACAAACGCCAGCCCCGCCAGCGCCGCCGCGCCGCCTACGGGGGCGAAATCGAACATCCGGAACGGCTCGCCCAGCGTCTCCTCGCGGATCGCGGCAATGATGATATTGGGCGGTGTGCCGATCAGCGTCGCCATGCCGCCCAGGATGGTGGCAAAGGACAGGGGCATCAGGCTCAGCCCCGGCGCGCGGCCGGCCTTGCGCGCGGTCTGGATGTCCACCGGCATCAGCAGCGCCAGCGCCGCCACATTGTTCATGAAGGCCGACAGCACCGCGCCAACCCCGCCCATCAGCGCGATATGGGCGCCCAGGCCGCGGGCAGAATCCACCAGCGTCCGGGTGATCAGGAACACCGCGCCCGAACGCACCAGCCCGGCCGAGACGATCAGCACCAGCGCTACCACCAGCGTCGCAGGATGCCCAAAGCCGGCAAAGGCCTCGCCCGCGGGCACCACCCCCAGCACCACGCCCGCCATCAGCGCGGCAAAGGCCACCAGGTCATAGCGCCAGCGCCCCCACAGAAGCAGGCCAAAGACGGCACCAAAAAGGGCAAACAAAACAGCTTGATCGAATGTCATACCGCCACCTTAGCCCCTTAAAACAAGGGAACAAGGGCGAAGCCGGGGCAGGGGCGCTTGAAAGCAGGCGCCGGCACGGGCTATATGAGCGCCAATTCAGATATTCAGCAGCAAGGATGCACCATGGCAGGCCATTCAAAATGGGCTAACATTCAGCACCGCAAGGGTCGTCAGGACGCGGCGCGGTCAAAACTGTTTTCCAAGCTGGCCAAGGAGATCACCGTGGCCGCCAAGATGGGCGACCCCGATCCCGACAAGAACCCGCGCCTGCGCCTGGCCGTGAAGGAAGCCAAGAGCCAATCCGTCCCCAAGGACGTGATCGAGCGCGCGATCAAGAAGGCCGTGGGCGGCGACGCCGAAAACTATGACGAAATCCGCTACGAGGGCTACGGCCCCAATGGCGTTGCGGTGATCGTCGAAGCGATGACCGACAACAAGAACCGCACCGCCTCCAACGTGCGTTCCACCTTCTCCAAGAACGGCGGCAACCTGGGTGAGACCGGCTCGGTCGGCTTCATGTTCGACCGCAAGGGCGAAGTCACTTATCCGGCCTCCGTGGGCGACGCGGACACCGTGATGATGGCCGCGATCGAAGCGGGTGCCGAGGATGTCGAAAGCTCCGAGGACGGCCACATCATCTATTGCGCGGACAGCGACCTGAACGATGTGTCCAACGCGCTGGAAGCGGAGTTGGGTGAATCGGAGTCGACCAAGCTGGTCTGGAAGCCGACCACCACCACCGAGCTGGACCTGGAAGGCATGCAGAAGCTGATGAAGCTGGTCGATGCGCTGGAAGACGACGACGACGTGCAGCGCGTCACCACCAACTTCGAGGCCACCGACGAGGTCATGGCGCAGCTCTGAGCCGCTGCTTGCCACAATCCATTTAGGCCCGCCGAAACGGCGGGTCTTTTTCGTGCCGCAGACGCTCAAAACCGCTTCATCTGGCTGGAAATATCCCGGGGGTGAGGCCCAGGGGGGGCGAGGGGGCGGCGCCCCCTCAGAACGCCTCCCCGGTGAGCACCCCGGCCGCTCGCAGCTCGGAGCTTGACGGGACCCACAGTTCCCCATTGGCGACGGCGAAAACGTCTCGGGCAAACTCCGCGCGGATCCCCTGCTGCTGCAAAAAGGCCAGGTCCTTCTGCTGTTCCTTCAGCAGATCCACCTGCGGCAGCCCGCCTTCGAACATCAGCGCATAACCGTGAAATCCCAGCTTCCCGCCCTCTGCCAGGCGGCGGGAGCGTCCGGCAGCAAACATCAGCGTGCAGGCAGAGGCGCAAAGCGCAGCGGCCTCGGTGTCCAGCTGATACCGCCGGATCAGCTTTGCCGCGCCGCGGGCCTCATAGATCAGCCCGCCAGGGCCCGACAGCCGCACCCTGCGCACGTCCGTCGCACTTGCCAGCACCGCTTCCATCCGCCGGGTCAGCCCGTGGGTGATTTCGCCATCAAAAACCAGCACCAGCCCGTCTTCGGATACGCTCAGGCTGTATTTGGCCTCGCGCTCCAGCCGCCGCTGCTCGGCATAGGCGGGCTCCTCCACCGCCCGGGCAATCAGCAGCGCGTCCCACCACAGGATCAGCGCAGCAAAGCCTGCAAACAACAGCACCAGAAAGCCGCCCCAGACCGGCATCATCGCCCCGGTGCTGCGCACATGCGCATCGGCGCTCAGCTGGAACGCCCGGGCCTGCCACAGCAGAAACAGCCCGTCCGCCGCCATCAGCACAAATACCAGCGGCACCGGCAGACGGACCCATTGGTTCAGCGCGAGCCACCCCAGCACCAGACAGGCCCGCGGCAGCACCACCTGCAAGCCCAGGCTGCGCGGCAGGGAGACGGGCGCCCGCATCATTCGCACTGCCGGCCAGGTGCGGTGCAATTTTCTTGCAAGAAAATTGGCCGGAAAATTTGAATTTTCCGGCCCCCCGCAGCTGGTGTCACTCTACAAATACGGCGATCTCCTCCAGGGGTTTCTTCAGTTTGGCAACGGCCGGAACAGTGGCCTCTGCCGCCGGATGGCCCACGGCAATGATCATGGCAGGCTTTTCCGAGGCCGGGCGCCCCAGCGCTTCGTTCAGGAATTTCATTGGGTTTGGCGTATGGGTCAGCGTGCACAGGCCCGCCGT
The DNA here is from genome assembly GCF_982940295.1 of Leisingera sp. Lineage (NCBI taxonomy): Bacteria > Pseudomonadati > Pseudomonadota > Alphaproteobacteria > Rhodobacterales > Roseobacteraceae > Leisingera > Leisingera sp. The sequence continues at coordinate 144,317 of NZ_CEYXRG010000006.1, read as the reverse complement.
ATGCAGCGCCGTGAGCAAGACGCCAGTAGCGATATTCACACTCTCCGGCACGTAGTAGTTCTTGTATCGTGTGCCATCCTCGAATTCTCCCCAGCGCTGGGCAAAGACCACGATCAGCCAGGGGGCGATAGTCAGATGCGGCTTGTCGGCGTCAGTGCCAATCGGCTCCAGCGCCTTGATCCATTCGTCGCCCGCGCCGCCAGCATAGAACTTCTTTTCCTCTTCCTCGGCCTCGGCCCGGATCCGCGCCTTCAGCTCCGGGCTGGAGACCGCGGCAAAGAACCAGGGCTGGTGATTGGCCCCCGACGGCGCGGTGCCGGCGGCGCGGATGCAGTCCTTGATCACCCCCCGCGGCACCGGCCGGTCCGAATAGTCCCGCACCGTGTGCCGCCGCCGCATGTGGGCCAGGAAGGCTGCCGCCCTTTCCTGCATTTCCGCATCCGAATACTCTGCCCGGTCGGGCAGGGGCAGCGGATCATAACTCAGGGCGTCTTTTGAGAACATGGGAGCAGCTTTCCGGATCAGCTTTGCGTCAGATACAGTCTAGCCGATTTCTGCACCGCGCGCGTCACCTCGGCAAGGGCAGGCGCCATTACCCGCGCCACTTGCCACGTCAGCGGCACCGGCAGCGTGCTGTCCGGGATCAGCGGCACCAGCCGGCCGGAGCGGATGTCAGCCTCCACCATCGCCAGCGGGTTCATGCCCCAGCCCAGACCCGCGGCGGCGGCATCAATGAACGCCTGGGTCGAGGGCAAGAAGTGCGCAGGCGGTGCCAGCCCGGGCGCCACATTGCGCTCCAGCCACAGCCGCTGCAGATTGTCCTTTGCATTGAAGATCATGCAGGGCGCTTTTGCAGCGGCCTCCGCAGTTACCCCGTCCGGAAACCAGCGCGCCATGAAGTCCGGGCTGGCAGTCGCCGCGTAGTCCAGCGTGCCGAGCGGAGTGGCCTCGAACCCGGTCACCGGCTTGGAGCTCGCAGTCACCGCCGCAGAGACCTCTCCCCGTTTCAGCCACTCCGCGCTGTGGTCCTGATCATCGACCAGCAGATCGAACAGCACGCCATCCACCGCGGCCATCGCATCTATAAACCAGCTCGCCAGGCTGTCGGCATTGACCGCAATCCGCAGCCGCACCGGCCCGTGGTCCGCCTCCAGCGCCAGCTCCCGCGCCAGCTGCGCCTCCAGCAGGCCGATATCCTCGGCGTGTTTGGCAATCCGAAGGCCCGCCGCGGTGCCGGTGCAAGGCGCCCCGCGCAGTACCAGCGCGGTGCCGATGCGATCCTCCAGCGCCTTGATCCGCTGCGACACGGCCGACGGCGTCACGGACAGGGCATGCGCCGCCGCCTCGAATGTGCCAAGGCGCAGCACCGCGCTCAGCGCTGCCAGCTGGCTGGGATCCATCTGCATTAGCAACTCTAATCTGACATAAATCTCTTTAACTGGATTAATCCCGGGCCGGGCATTAGTCAAACTCCAGCACACAAACGGAGACCTCTCATGCCCCCCAGCCTGCTTGCCGGCTTTGCCCTTGGCCTCAGCCTGATCATGGCGATCGGCGCCCAAAACGCCTTTGTCCTGCGTCAGGGATTGCGGCGCCAGCATGTGTTCTGGATCTGCCTTACCTGCGCCGGTTCCGACGCGGTGCTGATCACCGCGGGCGTCTTGGGCTTCGGCTCGCTGGCGCTGGCGCTGCCCTGGTTCGAACAGGCGATGCGCTGGGGCGGTGCGGCCTTCCTGATCTGGTACGGTGCCCGCGCCCTGCGCGCCGCCTGGCAGGGCGGGGAGACGCTGGAGGCAGCGGAGGAGGGCGCAGGTGCCGCGCTGTTGCCGGTGCTGGCCACCGTTCTGGCGCTCACCTGGCTGAACCCGCATGTGTACCTCGACACGGTGGTGCTCCTCGGCTCGATCTCTGCCCAGTACCCGCAGCCGCTGGTCTTTGCTGCCGGCGCCACCATCGCCAGCTTCACCTTCTTCTTCACGCTGGGCTATGGCGCCAGTCTGCTGGCCCCGGTCTTTGCCCGCCCGCGCGCCTGGCAGGTGCTGGACGCCATCGTCGGCCTCACCATGTGGGCGATTGCCGCCAAGCTCCTGCTGATGTGACGAACAGCCCCTGTGCGCGGGCTCCCCTAACGCCCGTGCAGAAACGCGCTACCTTTTCCTCATGACAGCAGACAGGAGGGAAGGATGAGCTGGAACCCGGCACTGGAACCGCAATGCCCCGAGGCGGGCGATCTCGACGCGATCGAAACGGTGATCATCCCGCGCGCCCGCGACATCGGCGGCTTCGAGGTCCGCCGCGCGCTGCCCGCGCCGCGCCGCCAGATGGTCGGGCCCTTCATCTTTTTCGATCAGGCCGGGCCTGCGGAATTCCTGACCGGCCAGGGCATCGACGTGCGCCCGCACCCGCATATCGGCCTCGGCACCGTCACCTATCTCTACGACGGCGAGTTCGAGCACCGCGACTCCCTAGGCACCCACCAGATGATCTATCCGGGCGAGGTGAACTGGATGGTGGCGGGCGAGGGCGTCACCCATTCCGAGCGCACCTCCGCCGCGACCCGTCAGGGCGCCAGCAGCCTGTTTGGCATCCAGACCTGGATCGCGCTGCCCGAAAGCCACGAGGATGCGCCCGCGACCTTCGAGCACCACGGCAAAGAGGCGCTGCCGCTTCTCGAAGGGGAGGGAAAGGCCGTCCGCCTGATCCTCGGTACTGCCTGGGGTGAAAAAGCGCCTGCGACCCTCCACTCCGAAACCTTTTACGCCGATGTGGTGCTGCAGGCCGGATCCAAGTTGCCATTGCCCTCCGACCACGAGGACCGGGGCCTCTATGTGACCCAGGGCTCGGTCGAAATAGCCGGCGAGACCTTTGAGGCCGGCCGTATGATGGTGTTCCGCCCAGGCGACGAAATCACCGTGACCGCGGGCCCCGAGGGCGCCCGGCTGATGGCGCTGGGCGGCGAGACGCTGAACGGGCCGCGCTATATCTGGTGGAACTTCGTTGACTCCTCCCGCGACCGGATCGAGGCGGCGAAGGAATCCTGGGCCGCCGGTGACTGGCAGCACGGGCGCTTTCAGCTGCCGCCGGGCGATGATCAGGAGTTCATCCCGCTGCCGTGACGCCGCAGCGTTCCGGGGCGGAAAGCGGCCCGCCCTGAATTAATTCACATGTGAAGTCTTGTGCCGCCGTCCGAACGGGTGTTCTCTCACCTCATGAGCCAGACCGCAGAAACCGCACCCGCCGCCCACAACCCGCTCAAAGGGGTGTTCTGGATGGTGGTGACCGGTCTGTGCTTTGTCGCGGTGACGGCGCTGGTCAAATACCTGGGCAGCCGCATCCCGCCCGCCGAAAGCGCCTTTCTGCGCTATCTGCTGGGGCTGGTCTTTCTGCTGCCGATGATCGGCGCCTTGCGCAAGGCACGGCTGACCCCGCGGCTGTGGGGGCTTTATGCGGGCCGCGGCGCGGTGCATTCCGCAGGCGTGATCCTGTGGTTCTACGCGATGACCCAGATCCCGCTGGCCGAGGTCACGGCGATGAATTACCTCTCACCGGTCTATGTCACTCTGGGCGCGGCGCTGTTCCTGGGCGAAAAGCTGGCGTTCCGCCGGATCACCGCCATTGCCGTCGCCTTGATCGGCGCGCTGATCATCCTGCGCCCGGGCTTCCGCGAGGTTTCGCCCGGCCACATCGCCATGCTGTTCACGGCGGTGTCCTTCGGCGCCTCCTATCTGATTGCCAAGTTCACCGTCGGCAGCAACAGCCCGGCGGTGGTGGTGGCGATGCTCTCGGTCTTTGTCACCCTTGGCCTTGCCCCCTTTGCGCTGGCGGTCTGGGTGACCCCGACGCTGGCAGAGATAGCGGTTCTGTTCGGCGTCGCCTGCTTTGCCACCGCGGGACATTACACCATGACGCTGGCCTTTGCCGCCGCACCGGTGACGGTGACCCAGCCGGTCACTTTCCTGCAGCTGGTCTGGGCCACCCTGCTGGGCGCCCTGGTTTTTGCCGAGCCGGTGGACATCTGGGTGGTTTCGGGCGGCGGGCTGATCCTCGCTGCGGTCAGTTTCATCTCCTGGCGTGAAGCCAGGATCAAAAAGAAAGCAGCTACACCTTCCGGTAACCCGGCTGGGCTTTGATCGTCTTATAGATGTTACATGTCCGGCGTAAAATCGCGCCCTTAACGGTGTCAGCGGGGGCTGTAAATGGCGGTATTACTTTGGCTGCCGGCGCTTCTGCTGGCGGCTTTGACAGATCTGCATGCCGCGAATGCCGGGACGGGTATCTGCAATGATACCGGTGCCGTGCACCAGCTTGCGGTGACAGTTCGCGGTACTGGCGGCTGGGTGACCCAGGGCTGGCACGCTCTGGCGCCGGGCGGCTGCAGCAATCCCCTGCCGGACGGGTACGAGGGCCGGTTTTTCTATTTCCGCGCCGAAAGCGCGGGATACACCTTCAGCGACGACAGCATCCGCTTCTGCACCAAGAACGGCCCTTTCCGGATCGAAGGCAGCGGCGATTGCGCCGCCCGCGGTTTTCTTGAGCAGGGGTTCGCCCGGGCCCGCACCAGTGACAGCGCTCAGAAAATCCTGCTCAGCTCCCGCTCGCAGCCAGCAGAACCGCCCGGGCGGCACGCCGCAGCTGAGGAGACGACCTATACGGCGGATGTGACCTTGCAGGGGTGCAGCCGGCAAGTGGAAGGCGCTGCGGTGGCTTGCCGCTTTGCCCGGGAAGGTGTTGAGATACGGGCCTTGAGCGGGAAGGCGGCAACTGCCCCCGTCTTTGCGCTGCTGATGGGGCTGGAGCAGGGCGCCCCCCTGACAATTGAGGGCAAGATGATCAGTTCCTATGGCGCTTACGGCGAGCTGGACCTGCACAGTGCCAAGCTGCGCGCGCCGACCCGCCATGACGAGATCCTGCAGCGGTTGCAAGGCGAGTGGGTTTCGGCAGCGGATCCCGGCGACAGGTTCACCATTTCCGGGGCGGTGCGCCAAGTCAGCTATATGGGCAGCGCAATGGCGCCGGAATTCATCGCGGTTCAGGACAGCTGCGATGGTGTGGACTTTACCGCCGATTTCCTGATGGCCCGCGACAGCGAAGGCGGCACCAGCCTGTGCTATCAGATCAAGTCGCTGAGCAGCGGCGAACTGACCCTGATCTATCTGCCGCGCGGCAACCGGCTGGTCTACCGCCGCCTGCCGGAAGGCTAGGGGAGGCCGGTCAGGGGATCACCAGATCCACCACCCGGTGCGCCGCGGCGCGCGCGCCCTCCGGTTCCAGCGGCTCTTCGGACTGCGCAGCCTGCAGCCAGACACCGTCCATGTAGCATTGCAGCGCCTGGCGCGCGGTCTCGACCTGCCCTGCCGGCAGCAGCGCCCGCAGCTCGGCCAGGAAATGGCTGCGCACCCGGGCCCGATTGATTCGGTGCAGGCGGCTGAGGCGCGGCGAATAAGGTGCGTTTGCCCAGAACTGCATCCAGATGCTGCACTGCGGGACGGTGAACAAATCGTCGGCAAAGTTCGCATCCATCACCGCATACAGCCGCTCTCTTGGCGTGCGCGCAGTGGCGTAACCCTCGCTCATCGCGCGCCTCAGCTTGCCTAGAAGATGCAGCATTGTGGCTTCCATCAGCCCTTCCTTGGAGCCGAAATAGTAGTTGATCGAGGCTGCCGAGGCCCCGGCCTCCCGCGCGATTTCCGCCATGGTTACAACGCCGTAACCGCGCTTGTGCACGGCGACGATGGTCGCTTCGATCAGCTCTTCGTTGCGGATGTCCCGGATGCGTTTCCTGCTCATGACAAAGTTGTGCGGCAATTGGGGCGCTGTTTCAACTGTTGTTCGCGCGAAATGAAATCTTGAACGGCCATTCAAAAAACCATTTGGCCGGTCAGCCGGCTGTGTTATGTACCCGATCCATGTCTAGGGGCGGATACCGCCCGGAAATGGGAGGGACATATGACCTACATAATCTCATTCGGGATTCTGCTGGCCTTTGCGCTGGTGGCGTTCTGCGTGATCAAGTGGTGGAACGTCCGCAACGTCGGCGTGACCCCCGTTCACCTTTTCACCTTCATCGCAATCCTGTTCACCTCCGGCCTGGACGTGGGCCTGATCATGTTCCCGCTGGCCTGGGACTTCCCGCTTTATGCGGACACCGCGGCGGAACCGGCCTATGCCTTCACCAACCCGCTGGCGCTGGAATTCGGCTTCTGGGGCTTCCTGATCTGGGGCTTCTACTTCCTGACCACCTTCTATTTCTGCGTCATCGAACCGCGGGTGAAGTTTTTCGAGATCCCGCTGGTGAAGTGGATCAACAACATCGTGATCATCGGCACCTGCGCCTTCACCGGCGCGCTGTTCCTGATCTACCTGCCGTATTACGCCACCTTCATGGGCGACGGCGAGACGGTGATCCCGGCCTTCTATGTCATCACCTTCCTGGTGATCCTGTTTGCCGCTTTCTCCTCCACCGACATCAAGTACGTGCGTATCCTGTCGGTCGGCTCCACCGTGCTGTTCATGGCGCTGATCCTGGGCATGTGGGCCTATGCCGGCATGGGCCTGGGCGCCTTTGCCGACACCGCTTCCAACATCGGCGGCTACTTCGCGAACATCCACAAGTTCATCCTGCCGCTCACCGACTATCATGAGTTCTACCTGTTCTGGTGGTTCGCATGGTCGATCATGATCGGCCAGTTCACTTCGCGCTTTGTCGGCGGCCTCAAGACCTGGCAGGTTCTGGCAGCTCTGCTGATCTTCCCGTCGATCCCGCTGGGTGTGTGGTTCTCGGTGCTGTACTACTATCACCTGAACAGCATTGAGACGACGCTGCTGATCAACGTCTCCATGGTCGCGGTGGGCATCATCTTCGTGGTCAACTCCTTCGACTCGCTGATCCGCCTGTATACCGACAACCTGAACCTGACGGCCAAGCGTTTCGGCACTATCCCTTACGTGCTCGGCAACGCGGTCGTGCTCTTCGGCCTGACCCTGGCCTTCCAGAGCCAGTGGCTGCAGATCCAGTGGATCGGCACCATCGTGATCGGCATCTATGTGGCCTGCCTGGCCTACATCATGATCGCCAAGCGCAGCGAAGTGATGAGCATCGACGCCTCGCCCGAGGAAAACGTGCTCGACTTCGAGAAGATCAAGACAGCCCACTAAGGGCGGTCTCCCGGCTGGCCCCCAAGTTTCCCCGAATGAGGGGACCAGCCTCCAACTGCCTGGCAGCGCCTTCGGGCCTGCCGGGCGCCTTTCGAAGAAACATCGCCAATACTTGGGAGGTCCGCGATGAGTGCCCCGAATATCCTGATACTGATGGTTGACCAGTTGAATGGGACGCTTTTCCCGGACGGCCCCGCCGAGTGGCTGCATGCTCCGAACCTGAAGAAACTGGCGGAACGCTCGACCCGCTTCAAAAACGCCTACACCGCGTCGCCGCTCTGCGCGCCGGGCCGGGCGTCTTTCATGTCCGGCCAGCTGCCCTCGCGCACCGGCGTCTATGACAACGCAGCGGAATTCCGCAGCGACATCCCCACCTACGCCCACCACCTGCGCCGCGCGGGCTACTACACCTGCCTCTCGGGCAAGATGCACTTTGTCGGCCCCGACCAGCTGCACGGGTTCGAGGACCGGCTGACCACCGACATCTACCCGGCCGATTTCGGCTGGACCCCGGATTACCGCAAGCCGGGTGAGCGGATCGACTGGTGGTACCACAACATGGGCTCCGTCACCGGGGCAGGGGTGGCGGAAACCTCCAACCAGATGGAATACGACGACGAGGTCGCCTACAACGCCACCGCCAAGCTTTATGAGCTTTCGCGCGGCCTGGACGACCGCCCTTGGTGCGTCACCGTCTCCTTCACCCATCCGCACGACCCCTATGTGGCGCGCCGCAAGTACTGGGATCTCTACGAGGACTGCGAGCACCTGCTGCCCGAAGTCCCCGCCATGGACTACGAGGACCACGACCCCCACGCCAAGCGGATCTTTGACGCCAACGACTGGCGCAGCTTCGACATCACCGAAGAAAACATCAAACGCTCCCGCCGCGCCTATTTCGCCAATATCTCCTATCTGGATGACAAGATCGGCGAGATCCTGAACGTCTTGGAAACCACCCGGCAGGAGGCGATCATCCTGTTCGTGTCCGACCACGGCGACATGCTGGGCGAGCGGGGCCTCTGGTTCAAGATGAGCTTCTACGAGGGCTCCTCCCGCGTGCCGCTGATGATCTCGTCGCCTGATCTGCCCGCCGGCCTCATTGAAACGCCTGTGTCCACCCTGGACGTGACCCCGACACTGGGCGCGCTGGCCGGTGTCGATATGGCTGAAATCGAACCCTGGACCGACGGCCAGAACCTGGTGCCGCTGGCCAACGGAACGGAACGCACCGAACCGGTCGCCGTGGAATACGCGGCGGAGGCGTCTTATGCGCCGCTGGTGTCGCTGCGCTATGGCAAGTGGAAGTACAACCGCTGCGCGCTGGACCCCGATCAGCTGTTCGACCTGGAGGCCGACCCGCACGAACTCACCAACCTGGCAGAGGACCCGGCCCATGCCGGCACCCTGCAAACCTTGCGCGCCAAATCTGAGGCCCGCTGGAACCTGGAAACCTTCGACGCAGAGGTCCGCGCCAGCCAGGCCCGGCGCTGGGTCGTCTACGAGGCCCTGCGCCAGGGCGGCTATTACCCCTGGGATTATCAGCCGCTGCAAAAGGCCTCAGAGCGCTACATGCGCAACCACATGAATCTCGACAACCTCGAGGAAAGCAAACGCTTTCCCCGCGGCGAATAACCTTAGCAACCGTTCAGCATCTCCCCTGCTGAAGACCCCCGCTGGAGACACACAACATGACACATCCCGCACAGCCCAAGGCCAGCCACTTCATCAACGGCGAATACGTCGAAGACACCGCAGGCACCCCGATCCCGGTGATCTACGCCGCGACGGGCGAGCAGATCGCCACCGTCTACGCCGCCACCCCGGCCATTGTGGAGCAGGCGCTGTCCACCGCCAAGGAAGCGCAAAAGGCATGGGCCAAGATGACCGGCACCGAGCGCGGCCGCATCCTGCGCCGCGCCGCCGACATCATGCGCGAGCGCAACCACGAACTGTCGGTGCTGGAAACCTACGACACCGGCAAACCGCTGCAGGAAACCCTGGTCGCCGACGCCACTTCCGGCGCTGACGCGCTGGAATACTTCGGCGGCCTGGCGGCTTCGCTGACCGGAGAGCATATCCCGCTGGGCGAGGACTGGGTTTATACCAAGCGCGAGGCGCTGGGCCTGTGCGTCGGCATTGGCGCCTGGAACTACCCGACCCAGATCGCTTGCTGGAAAGGCGCGCCTGCCTTGGCCTGCGGCAACTCGATGGTGTTCAAACCCTCCGAGACCACACCGCTCTGCGCCCTGAAAGTTGCCGAAATCCTGATCGAGGCCGGCGCCCCCGCTGGCATTTACAACGTCATCCAGGGCATGGGTGAGGTCGGCGGCGCGCTGGTCACCGACCCGCGCGTTGACAAGGTTTCACTGACCGGCTCGGTGCCGACCGGCAAGAAGGTCTATGCCGCCGCCGCCGAGGGCATGAAGCACGTCACCATGGAACTTGGCGGCAAGTCGCCGCTGATCATCTTTGACGACGCCGATGTGGAAAACGCTGTCGGCGGCGCCATCAACGGCAACTTCTACTCCTCCGGCCAGGTGTGTTCGAACGGCACCCGCGTGTTCGTTCAGAAAGGCATCAAGGAGAAATTCCTGGCCCGCCTGGCCGAGCGCACCGGCAACGCCATCATCGGCGACCCGATGGACGAAGCTACCAGCTTTGGCCCGATGGTGTCCGAGAACCAGATGAACATCGTGCTGGGCTACATCGAGAAAGGCAAGGAAGAGGGCGCCCGCCTGATCTGCGGCGGCAAGCGCGCGGACAAGGACGGCTTTTTCGTTGAACCCACCGTGTTCGCCGACGTGACCGACAGCATGACCATCGCGCGCGAGGAAATCTTCGGCCCGGTGATGTCCGTCCTCGACTTCGACACCGAGGAAGAGGTGATCGCCCGCGCCAATGACACCGAATTCGGCCTGTCCGCCGGCGTCTTCACCAACGACTTCAGCCGCGCCCACCGGGTGATCGGCCAGCTGGAAGCGGGCAGCTGCTTCATCAACTCCTACAACGACGCGCCGGTCGAGGCGCCGTTCGGCGGGGTGAAGGCATCCGGCGTTGGCCGCGAGAACTCGAAAGAGGCGATCAAACACTTCAGCCAGGTGAAGTCCGTCTACGTCCGCATGGGCGACGTCCAAGCGGCATTCTGATTGCCCTTTGGGCTGACGCCCGACCGCCCGCCCCGCCAGCCCAAAGGGCAATCAGGGCAGGGCGGCAGACTACCCGGAGCTGCCTGCCCAGGCGGGCAGCCCGAAGGCAAAGCAAGGCAGAGCCGGGCAGGCATGGCGCCACCGGTCTCAGCGATGGAGAGAAGCGATGAACGCGGATTATGTGATTGTCGGGGCCGGATCAGCCGGCTGTGCCATGGCCTACCGGCTCAGCGAGGCCGGCAAGAAGGTCCTGGTGATTGAACACGGCGGCACCGATGCCGGGCCGTTTATCCAGATGCCGGGCGCGCTCAGCTACCCGATGAACATGCCGCTCTATGACTGGGGCTACAAATCCCAGCCCGAGCCGCATCTGGGCGGCCGCGAACTGGTCTGCCCGCGCGGCAAGGTGATCGGCGGCTCCTCCTCGATCAACGGCATGGTCTATGTGCGCGGCCACGCAGGTGACTATAACCATTGGGCCGAAAGCGGCGCCGCAGGCTGGTCCTATGCCGACGTGCTGCCCTACTTCAAGCGCATGGAAACCTGGAACGACCGCGGCCATGGCGGCGACCCGGACTGGCGCGGCAAGGACGGCCCGCTGCACGTGACCCGCGGCCCCCGCGACAACCCGCTGCATGACGCCTTCGTCAAGGCGGGCGAGCAGGCCGGCTACCCGGTCACCTCCGACTACAACGGCGAGCAGCAGGAAGGCTTCGGCCCGATGGAGATGACGGTCTACAAGGGCCGCCGCTGGTCCGCCGCCAACGCCTACCTGAAGCCCGCGCTCAAGCGTGAAAACTGCGACCTGATCCGCGCCTTCGCCCGCAAGGTGGTGATCGAGGACGGCCGCGCCACCGGCGTCGAGATCGAGCGCGGCGGCAAGGTCGAGGTGATCCGTGCAAATGCCGAGGTGATCCTGGCCGCGTCCTCGTTGAACTCCCCCAAGATGCTGATGCTCTCCGGCATCGGCCCGGCCAAGCACCTGGCCGAGCATGGCATCGACGTGGTCGCCGACCGTCCCGGCGTCGGCCAGAACCTGCAGGACCACCTGGAATTCTACTTCCAGTTCGCCTGCAAGCAGCCGATCACCCTGTTCAAATACTGGAACCTGTTCGGCAAAGGCCTGGTCGGTGCCCAGTGGATGTTCACCAAGACCGGCCTGGGCGCCTCCAACCAGTTCGAAAGCGCCGCCTTCATCCGCTCCGATAAAGGTGTGGACTACCCGGACATCCAGTACCACTTCCTGCCGATCGCGGTCCGCTACGACGGCCAGGCGGCGGCAGAGGGCCATGGCTTCCAGGCCCACGTCGGCCCGATGCGCTCGCCCTCGCGCGGCGAGGTGACGCTGGCCTCCAGCGACCCCAAGGACGCGCCGAACATCCTGTTCAACTACATGTCGACCGAACAGGACTGGGTCGACTTCCGCAAATGCGTGCGCCTCACGCGGGAGATCTTTGCCCAGGACGCGATGAAGCCGTTCCTCAAGCACGAGATCCAGCCGGGTGCCGACCTGCAGACCGACGACGAGATCGACGGCTTCCTGCGCGAGCATGTGGAAAGCGCCTATCACCCCTGCGGCACCTGCAAGATGGGTGCGGCGGAGGATCCGATGTCGGTGGTCGATCCGGAATGCCGCGTCATCGGTGTCGACGGCCTGCGCGTTGCCGACAGCTCGATCTTCCCGCGGATCACCAACGGCAATCTCAACGGCCCCTCGATCATGACCGGCGAGAAGGCTTCCGACCACATCCTGGGCCGCCGCCTGCCGTCCTCCAACGCAGAGCCGTGGTTCAACCCGAACTGGCGCGAAGCGCAACGCTGATCCTGTTGCGCTGCCAGCAAGCCGCCCGCCACCTCCCCTTTGTGCGGGCGGCTTACTTTCCGCAAAATTCTTTCTGAAAATCAGCGCGCCGCGCACATCTTTTGATCCGCGTCAAAGTGGCGGGGCGGGGCCGGGCATATTCTGCATCCGACCCTAGGAAGAAGGAGCGAACAGGTGTCCCATACTCCCCATGAGCTGTCCGAGGAATTCCCGGAAAAGGCTGCGCTGATGAGCCAGCTGAAGCAGTCGGATGCGCATTTTGCCAAGCTGTCGGATGAGTATCACGAAGTGAACCGGGCTGTGCACCGGGCGGAAACCAACGTGGAGCCGGTGAGCGAACAAGCCGAAACCGATCTGCGCAAGCAGCGTGCCGCTCTGAAGGATGAGATCTGGGGGATCCTGTCCAAGGCATAAGGCCCGGACCACAGTCCAGCAAAGGGGAAGGAGCGCCGGTGGCGCTCCTTTTCAGTTACTAGGGCACGGCGCGGTCCGCGGCGCGCATCACGCGCGCGTGAAATCCATGGTCCAATTCGTTTCCCAGGTCTTGCCGCCGTCCTGCGACATGGCCTGTTCCCAGCGGGGGGTCTCAGTTCGGGTGTGCAGCCATAGAAACCTGACCGCCACGGGGGCACCCCGCAGGGTATCTTCTGCAAAGAAAGAGCCGGTACCGTCCTTGAACTTGCCGATCACTGGCACGTCCAGCTGATGCGGGTCGTTGGCCGACAGCCACCATATGGCCCAGGTCTGGCTGGCCGTATCAAAAGACCGCAGAGCGATTGCCCGGTAGGCCCCGCCAGGAAATTTGAGAAGATTGTCTTCGACATTACCATTCCCGCCCAGCACATGCAGGGTTTCCGAGGTGCCTGGGAACTCTTCCCATTCATCGCAGCCAGCCAGGCGCTCTTTCAGCCTGCGGTGGCGCACATTCCATCGGCCGATCTCAAAATCGAAATCCCGGGATATGCTGAGTTTCTCTTCCATAGGCTGTCCCCTTGCGGCTTGTAAACTTTACGTGTTCCTGCTTTGTTCTTGGTTGACCGCGAAGTCAAGGATGATGCCTCGCTGTGTCGTGCCTTGGCAAATTGAGGGGGTGATTTCCCCTTCTCTTCATATTGTCAGCTTTTGAATTCCCTCGTGATTTCTTCAGTCCGGGTCCGAGATCAAGGCTGTGCCGGGCAGCGGGCAAAGCGAAACAGGGTGCCGCAAACACCGCGCCGTGCCGAAGGGCGGGATCCGGGGCTCCGGTCCGCAGCATGCGGCTGAATAGAAGCATCCTGAGAAACGGGCGCCCGACGGAACTTTTTTACAGCCAAAGTTGCCATGCGATTCGCTGCGGTCGGTTTGAACTCGAATGGGAAACAATGCTGCACCATCCAGCCAATGTTGACAGAACCCTCCGCCAGATGAGGCAATTTTGGTAAATTTAAGGCAAATTCGTCAAAATTATGACCGGACGCGCTACGTATAGCCTGCAGCTCAGGTTTGGCCTTAGACCGGCTGCTGCGCAGCAGTGTGCGGGGGAGCAACCGTATGGGACACATCTATCAGCCGGGCCTTTGGCAGGAGATCGAAGGGACACCAGCCGAGGTTTCCGACGCGGAAATCCTTGCGGCGGTCCGAAGTGTGATCCGGGAAGACACGGCAGTGCGTACTGAGGAAGAGAAGCCTGCGCCGCGCCGTTTGCGCCATTGGCAGCCAGCCCCACAGGATCAACCCAAACAGCCGCCGGCAGCTGCCGTTCAGGCGGAACGCGCCCTGCTGGTCCGCCTGCTGGACCGCTTGCGCGGCTGACAATCCCGCCCGGATTTCCGTAGGCCTGCCGCAGCTCACCGCTGAAGGCGGCACAGTGCAGCGCAGCCGCCGCAGGCCTTACTCCGCCGCGGCCTTCCGAAGAAACGCTTCACCTGCCGCAAGCCCCGCATCCCAGGTCGCCTGGATCTTCTCCGGATCGGTAAAATCAATCTTGTCCGCGGGCACCTCGCCCTCAGGCCAGACGTACAGCCGCCCGGCGACGTCCGGCAGCCGCTTGTAGGGGCGCGTCAGCAGAACCAGCGTGCGCCCCTTGTCCGGTTCCGGCATCGGCGCCTGATCGGCCATGCCGCCGTCGATCACCGCCCGCCCGTTCCAGCGCGGCGGCTCGAACACCGGCGGGATGGTGGCGGCGAACCGCACCAGATCGGCCAGCCGGCCCTCCCGCGCCGCCGCATTTGCGTCCACCAGGCTGGAGGTCACGCCAAACCGCTCCGCCCAGTTGAAATGCGGCGAGCCAACCAGGTGCAGCTCCGCCTCATAGGCCATCGTCGCCAGGCTGCCGGTCAGCCGCGCCCAGCGGTCGGAGGGCGGGTGGCCGATCAGGATCTGCGCTTGGGGCCCGGCAGCCACCAGCGCCATGGCATCGCCGTCCAGCGACCGGGTGACCACGTCCTCATAGACCTGCTGATGCGGCGTCAGCCCGCCCTCGCCGGGCTGGTGCCAGTTGATGTTGCTGACGGTTTTCCGGAAGGCGTCCTTCATCTCCGCCAGCACCCGCTCGCCACGGCCCGCAAGGAACCCCGCCAGCGTCAGCGCGCCGCCGGACACCCCCGTCACCCTGGCAGGGCTCAGCGGCAGTTCATCCTGCACCACATGCAGAAAGCCGCCCTGCCAGAAACAGCGGCAGCCGCCGCCGGACAGGACCAGTTGTTCGAAATCCGCCATGACCCTAACCTAGGACGCGCAGCGCACGCAGGCCAGCCGCAGCCTCAGCTCACCTCATAGGGCAGCACGCCGCGCTGATCGGTGTTGATGGTCAGCCGCCGCTCCAGCGGCGGGACAGAGCGCTGATGGCAGTCCTTGCGCTCGCAGATGCGGCAGGAAATCCCGATCGGCTCATAGGCGCTGTCCTGGCTCACATCCAGCCCGTCGGCATAGACCAGCGCGTCCGCGTGGCGCACCTCGCACCCCAGCGCAATCGCATACCTCCTGACCGGCGCGCCGAAGGAGCCGCCGGGCTTGGACACATCCCGCGCCAGCGAGATGTAGCGTACCCCGTCCGGTGTCTCCGCCAGCTGACGCAGGAACCGGCCCGGGGTCTCAAACGCCCGGTGCACGTTCCACAGCGGGCAGGCGCCGCCGAAACGGGCAAACTGCAGCCGCGTGGCCGAGTGGCGCTTGGTAATGGTGCCCGCCTGATCGACGCGCACGAAAAAGAACGGCACCCCCTTGGCACCCGGCCGCTGCATGGTCGAAAGCCTGTGCGCGATCTGCTCGATCGAGGCGCCGAAACGGATCGCCAGCAGCTCCAGGTCGTGCCGGCAGGCCTGCGCCGCCTCCAGAAATCGCGTGTAGGGCATCAGCGCGGCCCCGGCAAAGTAGTTGGCCAGGCCGATCTTGGCGATGGCGCGGGCCTCTTCGCTCTGGAACTTTGCAAAATCCAGCGTCGCTTCCAGCAGCTGGTTCTGCCGCAGCAGGGCCACTTGCAACAGCATCTGGAACAACTGCGTCTGCGGGGCGGAGCGGTTGGACAGGTGCAGCACGCCCGCCTCTGCATCATAGTGGCGCAGCCCCTCCATCTCGGTCTGCTTCACGGTAACACCGCCGCGCTCCAGCTCTGCCACTGCGGCCGCGCGGATGTCGCTGGTGGCGGCAAAATGCTCTGCCGCGCGGTCGACCGCGTCGATGTAGTTGTCGCAATAGTGGAAGAAGTCCCGCACCTCTTCCCAAGGGCTGGCCTGGATACGCGCATCCTCCCGCCCCAGCGCCTCATCCAATGAGGCAAGGCGTTCGTGGGTCTGCCGGTAGGCCTGGTGCAGAGTCAGAAACGCCCGCGCCAGCGCCGGCGCGTTCGACGCCGTCAGCCGCAGATCCGCCAAGGGCGGCGCATCATCGGCAAACACCGGATCCGCCATCGCCTCGCGCATGTCGCTGACCAGGCGTTCGCTGTCGCCGGCGCTCAGCTCGGTCACATCCATGCCGAATTCCTGCGCCAGCGCCAGCACCACCGTGGTCGACACCGGGCGGTTGTTGTTCTCCATCTGGTTCAGGTAGGGCAGGGAAACCCCCAGCTTGGCGGCGAAATCCTTCTGCGTCAGCTCCAGCCGCTGCCGCATCTCGCGCAGCTTGGCGCCGGCGTAAAGTTTCTGGGTGGCCATGGGGCGTGCCTTTGCAAATCGAACTCCTGCGAACAGTATAATTGCAAAGAGATGCCTGCAAGGCTGCGGCGATTCCTATGCGCGGATCTGCCGCTCCCGCCAGACAACCAGCAGGATCGCAATCAGCCCGCAGGCGGCGGTGGCAAACATGATCGCCAGCAGCGGCACCGCCGTGGAACCCGGCACCAGCATCATCCCGGCAAAGGCGCTGAGCGCCGCGCCTGCGCCGATCATGATCGCGCCGCTGAGGCCGGAGGCCGTGCCTGCCAGATGCGGCCGCACTGAAATCGCGCCCGCGGTGGCATTGGGGATCGCCATGCCATTGCCAAGCCCGACAAAGCACATGAGGCCAAAGAAGGTCCACACAGTATCTGCGCCCGCCATCGCAATCAGCAGCGACAGCAGCACCCCGCCGCCATTGATCACGCAGCCCCACAGCACCATGCGGTTGACGCCCAGCCGCGTGGAGTAGCGGCCGGAGATGAAGTTGCCGGCAAAATACCCCACCGCAGGCGCAGAGAAGTAAACGCCCAGCTCCGCCGTGCTGAGGCCGTAGACCTCAGTGCCGACAAAGGGCGCGCCGCCGAGGTAGGCGAAGAACGCGCCCGAGGCCAAACCGGAAGACAGCGAATAGCCCCAGAACCGCGGCGAGCGCAGCAGCTCGGGATACTCGCGGAACTGCGCCATCAGCGTCTTGCCGCTCTTGTGCGCCGTCTCGCCAAAGTCGGTGAAGGTGATCATCAGCGTGGCCGCACCGACCAGGAACAGCATCCAGAAATTAGCCTTCCACCCCATCCACTGATCCAGGAAACCGCCGATCGCCGGGCCGATCATCGGCACGATTGCCATACCCATGGTGACATAGCCGATCATGCTGGCGGCCTCGTTGGTGTCATACATGTCGCGCACCGCGGCGCGGCTCAGCACCATGGTGGCCGCGACCGCCGTTTGCGCCACCCGGAACATCAGGAATATCTCTGCTGTGGGGGCATAAATACAGCCCAGCGTGGCCAGCAGGAACAGCACGATGCTGCCCAGGATCACCGGCCGCCGCCCCATCTGGTCGGAAATCGGCCCGACAAAGATCTGCACCACCGCATTGCCCGCCAGATACAGCGCCACCGACAGCTGCATCACCCGGTAGTCGACCGCGTAATACTCCGACATGCCCGCCAGCGACGGCAGATGCAGGTTCATGCCAAGCGCCGACAGGCCGGCGAGCAGGATCAGGGTGAAAATGCGCGGGGGCGTCCGCTGTCCGGACACGCGGGTATTATATGTGGACATACCATCGGGTTAGAGCAGTCCGGGGCGGTTGTCCATCAATCCTCTGCGCGGCTGCGCACAGGCTTGCCGCAGCGTCAGAATACCCTTGCATGAAAATCGCGGCGTCACCTATGGTTGCTTAGGCAGCGCATATTTTCGCGCATTTCCCCAAGGCCGCCCCTTTGTTGTGTTGAGGTGATACATGGCCAATACCCCGGATCCGCTTGCCAACAACCCTGCCATCCGCCAGTGGGCCGAACGGTTTTATGCCATCAAGGCCTGGACCATGCCGGATATGCCGGATCCCGGGGATGAGGAACTGGAAGCCCGGCGCAAGGCGGCGCTGGCGGAACTGGCCAAGATCACCATCCCCGCCACTCTCAGCTCCGGCGCCCGGCGCAGCCTGGCGGGCGGGCGCAAGGCGCTGAAAAAGGAAATCCTCAGCGCGGGCGGCGCGGATGCCTTCGATCAGATCGACAGTGATATCCAGGAACTGTCCAGCCAGCTCGCCGTGCAGAGTGCCACCGCCGCGGCCCGCGGCAAGGCGCAGGCCGCCCAGGCGGAGGCTGAGGCCAAGTTTGCCGCCGTGCGCGACACCCTCGATCAGGGCGCCTTCACCTATCTTGAGGGGCTGATCAAAGCCGCGCACAAGGCGATGGCCGCCGCCGTCGCAGCCACTGACTTCGAGGCGGTGGAGGCGCAGGCCAAGGACATGACCGCCAAGGCGGAGGCCGCCAATACCTATGGCCTCTACTTCGACAACTGGACCCGCAGCACGCTCTCGCTGATTGCCGCGATGAGCGGCGGCGCCAAGAACACGGCGGAGGCCGACCGCAGCGCCAGAATGAAAACCGCAGCCGGGCATTCCAAGACCGGCGATTTCGGCGCCGCCCAAACGGCGCTGGAGGGCTGGAAGGCCAACCTCGGCGACGAGGCGGACATGGCCAAGGCGCTCAGCTTTGACGCTCTGCTGGCGGATTACATGGCCAACACCCATGACCGCTGCGACTTCATCCTGTCCAGCATGGTCCCGGACGCCAAGGATTACCGCAACCACCTGAAGAACGCCAAGAAGAAGGCGTACAAGGAACAGAAATTCACCGAAGGCGAGGCGCTCTTGCAGGAGCTGATTGACTACAGTTCCCCGGAGCGCGGCGCGCTGGCCAAATACATGCGCACCTTCGATCCGTCTCTGAAGGCGGACAAGGGTTTCCGCGACGCCTTGGCGGCGGCTGATACCAAGCAGAAATTCAAGGGCACCAATGATCCTGCTGGCGCCATGGCGGATTTGAAGGTCTGGGAGGGGGCCAACAAGGTGCTGATGCGCCAGAGCCGGTCCAAGCAGATCGTCAAGGCGCTGGAGAAGAAATACCAGGCGCTCCGCCAGGTGCTGACCGAGCCGGAGCTGTCCGATCTGTCCGCCACCTGGGATGCCCATAAGGCGCTGGCGGATGCGGGCAATTTCGACAAGGACGCAGGCGCCCCGCAGTATCACGCCAAGCTCAATGAGGTGTTCAAGCTGGAGAAAGTGGTGGATGAGCGCCGCGAGATGGCGCTGATCCTGCAGCGCTATCCGGCGGCTGCGGGGTACGATTTCCAGGAACCGGTGACAGACGCCCTTGCCGGCAAAAAATACTCCGAAGCAGTGGCCGCGGTCCCCGGGGCGCTGGCGCTGCTGCGCGCGATGCCTGCCTATCTGGACGCCCGGCAGGCCGCAGAGGATCTGCTGGCAGTACTGCCCGGCGATGCGGATGAACTGACCGGCCCGCTCGATGCGGCGATCAAGGCGGCAGAGGCCACCGCCCGCGGCGGCGATCCGGCCAAGGCCGCCAGCGACCTGCAGGCGGTGCTGGATGGCACTGATTACATGGACCTCGTGCTGGCCATGGCGGACTACCGCGCCAAGCTGGCCAAAGTTCAGAAAGAGCACAACCGGACCAAAAAATACCTCGACCTTACACCGGCCAAAGACAAGCTCGACGAGTCACTGAAAACCGCCACGGACCGGGCGGACAATGACAAGGAATACGGCGACGCCTTCCTGATGCTGGACACCCACCAGAAACTGCTGCAGCAGGTCAAGCCTATGGCCACCGCGCGTTTTCAGGTGCAGGGCATCCTCAAGGCGCTGGACCGGGAGGGTAAGGGGGCGGACACGCTTGATCCGTTCAAGGATCGGATTTCCGCCGCCGATGACGAGGCGAAAGATGGGGAATTCGCAACGGCCAAATCCGCCTTTGACGGCATCCGCACCGACCTGCAGGCGCTCTGCAAGGAAGCTGCCGAGGACTGCGAGGCGAAGGATGGCGTGGACAGCAACGCGGGCCACTCGCTGGACCGCCACGGCCCGGACGTCAGCGACGACGACCTGATCCAGCGTCTCAAGACCGGCAAGCCGCCGAACGCCCATTCCGATGACGAGCGCTCCTACACCGGCGCCTCGTCCAAGTTCCACAGCCCGCAGGATTGGCTGGCAGGCCGTGAGCTGGCAGCGCAAGCGGCAAAGGACCAGGACATCGACATCGACGAGACCGAAATGACCTATACCGGCGACCCCTTGACCGACCCCGAGGAAAACTTCGACTGCACCGTCGAGCACGGCCGCCCGATCGACAAGGCCTTTGTCGGCCACAAGAAACACGTGCGCCTCGACGACAATGGTGAACCGATCCCCGACAAGACCTATGAGACCTTTGAGGAGATCGAGGGCCTGACCCGCGCCTATGTGAACTTCATCTGGGAGCCGGACAAGCTGCCCGCCGAAACCACCGACCACCCAGCTCCGGGAACGGACCACCCTGAGGTGAAACCGCAGGACAACGCCGACTACGTCGAGAAATACAAGGAGCGGCACGGCACCGCCACGACCAAAATCCCGGGCCGCTGGGTGATGATGCAGCAATATCCGGTCGCCGACGGCTGGGACAATGAGACCAAGACTTACACCAACGCCAATCCGGGGAACATGATCCCATGAAAATCCGCAAGGAACTGATCGCGGGCTACACGCGTCTGCTGACCATGGGCCGGGCCGTCAACGCGCCTGATCCGATGGCCGATCTGGCCCAGTTCGACGCCGACATCCGCGCCATGCACAGGCGTGCCCACAAGGACGGCAACCTCGACTGGCTGCGGCTGGCGCTGGACTCGCTGATCGCCAATCCGCGCGGCCGCATCGGCCAGTTCGCGGGCCAGCAGTACCCCTTCGACGACGCCGAACTGCAGGCGCTGTTCCGCCGCGCCTATGAGACGATCTGGCCGGATCAGCCGCTGTCAGAGCCTGGCGACGAGGCGGATCTGGAGTTCGTGGATATGAGCGCAGAGGACTGGGCCGCCGCCACCGGCGCCAGCTAGGAGTACACCATGGCAGACCAGGCTTTTGATTCCGACGCCGTCCTGAAGCTCCTGAAAAAGTCCAAGGCTTCCGGCAAGGAGCTGCCGTTTGCCTTCGGCCTGGCGGGCAAGCCGGAAAACTGCGGCCTGATGATCGACCTGCGCAAGCCCGGCAAGGTTCTGCGCGGCGACTTGAAGAAGATGCCGGGGATCAAGAAAACCTGCTTCGGCACCCTGCGGGTGGAGGAAAACGAGGTTTTCCTGCAGCCGGAAAAGCCGCTCAAGGGCATCGTCAAGCAGCTGAAGAAGAAGTTCAAAACCGAAGGCATGGTCAAGTTCAAGCCGGTGCTGGTCGGCCCCGACGGCAGCATCATCGACGAGGACAGCCTGCCAGATGACGAAGCCGAGGCGCTGGAAGCCAGCACGCCGGAACAGGCGGACGATGGCGCTGCGGCAGCGTTGAAACAGCGCATCGCCGCCGCCGCGGAAACGGTCAAGGCGCTGGGTAATCCGGAGCTGGCGGGCAAGCTCGCACCGGAGATCAAGGCCAGCGCCAAGCTGCTGGGGCAGGGCGACCATGACGGCTGTGCCGCCCGGCTCGACCGGCTGGAGGCGGCGCTTGCCAAGCTTCAGGCGCAGGCCAAACTGGCCCCGGCGCAGTCCGAACAGGCGGCCAAGCTCAGCAAGCTGCTGGCGGCGCAGGCAGCCCGGATCAAGACCTTTCCGCCGGAGCAGGCCGCACCGCTGGCAGAGCAGGCCCGCGCCATTGCCGCCAGCCTCAAATCCGGCGCCCTGCCGGAGGCCGCGGAGGGGCTGAAGGCGCTGATCGCTGCCCTGGACGCCCCGGCAGAGGCGGAGCAGACCCAGGCCGACCCGATGGAAATCTGGCAGGCCGCCAAGGAGGAGGTCGACCGCGGCGTCTCCAGCCTGCAGGACGCGCTCAAGGCGCAGAACCACCCGGTGCTGGCTCAGATTGCCGATGCCGGGCTGGCCGGCGCCACCGACGGCAATCAGACCGCCCTGATGAAAGCGCTGTTCGAGATGAAATCCGCCACCGGCGACGCCCGCAAGGCAGCGGCGCAGGCGCTGCTGGCCCAGATCGCCGCGTACCTCAAGTTCCTCAAGGATGATCCGGTGATCACAATGGTCGAGGACAACCCCTTTGGCGTTTCCGTTCCGGTCAAGGCGCCGCTGACGGCAGCGTTGCGGCAAATGGCGGATATCGCAAAAGCCGCCTGACCCTGCTGTCCGGCCCGCCCCGCGCAGCGGAAAAGAGTGCTCGGACTTTGCTGATTTTCAAGTTTGCTAACATCGTATGCAAACGGTTTGCAAATTTGCGAAAATTACCTTTGGCTTGCTGCGCGCGCAATATATGGTCCCGGTGAAATCTACAGGGGACATGTGCCATGAAAGACATTCTTTCCGAGCTGGAAGACCGCCGCCAGGACGCGCGGCTGGGCGGCGGCCAGCGCCGCATCGACGCACAGCACGGGCGCGGTAAGCTGACAGCCCGCGAACGGATCGAGCTGTTGCTGGACGAGGGCAGCTTCGAAGAATTCGACATGTTCGTCAGCCACCGCTGCGCCGATTTCGGCATGGAAGACAACAAGCCGGCGGGTGACGGCGTGGTGACCGGCTGGGGCACCATCAACGGCCGCCAGGTCTATGTCTTCTCCCAGGACTTCACCGTTCTGGGCGGCTCTGTCTCCGCGACCCACGCGCAAAAGATCTGCAAGATCATGGACATGGCGGTGCAGAACGGCGCGCCGGTGATCGGCATCAACGACTCCGGCGGCGCCCGCATCCAGGAAGGCGTCGACGCGCTGGCAGGCTACGCCGAGATCTTCCAGCGCAACATCATGGCGTCCGGCGTGATCCCGCAGATCTCTGTCATCATGGGCCCCTGCGCCGGCGGCGCAGTCTACAGCCCGGCGATGACCGACTTCATCTTCATGGTCAAGGACACCTCCTACATGTTCGTGACCGGCCCGGACGTGGTGAAAACCGTGACCAACGAAGTGGTTACGGCTGAGGAGCTGGGCGGCGCCTCCACCCACACCCGTAAATCCTCGGTCGCCGATGGCGCCTTTGAAAACGACGTGGAAGCGCTGGCCGAGGTTCGCCGCCTGGTCGACTTCCTGCCGCTCAACAACCGCGAAAAGCCGCCGGTGCGCCCGTTTTTCGATGAGCCCGGCCGCATCGAGACCAGCCTCGACACCCTGATCCCGGAAAACCCCAACAGCCCCTACGACATGAAGGAGCTGATCACCAAGGTTGCGGACGAGGGCGACTTTTACGAGATCCAGGAGGATTTCGCCAAGAACATCATCACCGGCTTCATCCGCCTCGAAGGCCAGACCGTGGGCGTCGTCGCCAACCAGCCGATGGTGCTGGCGGGCTGCCTCGACATCGACTCCAGCCGCAAGGCGGCGCGCTTCGTACGGTTCTGCGACTGTTTCGAAATCCCGATCCTGACCTTCGTCGACGTGCCGGGCTTCCTGCCGGGCACCTCCCAGGAATACGGCGGCGTCATCAAGCACGGCGCCAAGCTGCTGTTTGCCTATGGCGAAGCCACCGTTCCCAAGGTCACCGTGATCACCCGCAAGGCCTATGGCGGCGCCTATGACGTGATGGCTTCCAAGCACCTGCGCGGCGACTTCAACTATGCCTGGCCGACCGCCGAGATCGCGGTGATGGGGGCCAAGGGCGCCACCGAGATCATCCACCGCGCCGATCTGAACGATCCCGAAAAGATCGCTCAGAAAACTGCGGAGTATGAAGACCGCTTCGCCAACCCCTTCGTGGCGGCCGAGCGCGGCTTCATCGACGAGGTGATCATGCCCCAGTCCACCCGCCGCCGGGTCAGCCGCGCCTTTGCTTCCCTGCGGGGCAAGCAGCTGAAGAACCCGTGGAAAAAGCACGACAACATCCCGCTGTAACAGCGGATGTGTCAGCGGGGGCTGTCTGCCCCCGCACCTCCGAGGATATTTAAAGCCAGATGAAGAGGGATCCGGTAGCTTGACCCGCAGCCGTTGGCATATCACCCGCACAGACAGCAGCCTGACGCTGTCGCGCCGCCTGCCTGCGCGCTTTGACGTCGCGGCGGAAACGGTGCTGCCCGCCGGCGACCCGCTGCGGCTGGCGCATCAGATCCGGCAGGATATGTGGCGGCGCCTGCAATCCCTGCGCGGCTTCTCCCCGGTGGTGGAAATCGCCGCTGAAGGGCAGGGGTTCAAGGTGCGCGCTGGCGGCCAAGTGACGGGCCGGGTGCCTTCAAATGCCGCCGGGCAGATCGCTGAGGTTCTGGAAAACCCCGCCAGCCGCGCCCGCTGGATCCGCCATGCCGGCCGTGGGCAGGGGAATGCACTGCGTGATTCCCGGGCAGCTGCGAGGGAATCGCACAGATTCGCAGCAAAAATTGACATGAAGAGCGAATCAGCGTCATGATCCGCTCCAGCCGATATCAGACAGCGCGCGCGACTTGCGCAGCGCCTGCAGCTCCGGCCGGAGGAGCCCGGGTAACCGGGGGCCGGGGCTGCGGATATCTGGCGGCCATCCCCTTTGCGCTCTTTGCCCAGGCCGCGCTGGCCGCGGACGCCATCGCCGTGCCTTCGGGCCAGCTGGTGACCCTGGCCGAAGTGCTGCTGGACGAAGCACCCGGCCAGCCGGACCAGACTTGGGCCAGGTTCCGCTTTTTGGCGCCGCAGATCGCCCGCGGCACCGGCACCGTCAGCTATGACACCGCGGCCCCCGACATGGATCACCTGTGCGGCACCCTTGCGCTGCCCTATCTGGCCGAACACGGAATGACGGCCGCGCGGGTGGTGATCTCGCTGTCCGACCGGGAGGTGCCTTTTGGCGCGCAGGATCCGGAAGCGACCCAGTTCTTTGAAGCCTACCGCCCCGACGGCACGGCCTGCATGTGGGAGGCTTTCTGATGCGTCCACAATATCTTGCGGGGCAAAGCTCAGATCGGCGGAAACTTGCGGCATTGCAGCCACAGCGCTGCCAATTGCCGCGATTTGCATGTGACTCGGATGTAAACCCGGCTATCCTCGGCACGGGCAGTTGGTTGACTGCCTTCGCATTGAGGTTGAGGCAGGCGGCGGGCACAGCCCCCGCAGGTTTCACAAATTTTATCAGGAGACAGAAATGTCCAAGAGCATCAAGCTTATCGCCCTCGCCGGCCTGCTGGCCGCTGTTACCGCCTGCGCCCAGCAGGAAGAAGAATTCGTCGTGGTTGAGCCGCAGCCGGTCTCGCAAGAGCCGGAATTCACCGGCAAGTACAACTAATCCCTACAGGGGTCCGGCCCTGCGGCCGGCCCCCGCCGCCCCGTGGGGTGCCGGACCGGAGGCACCCAAATGCTGAAACACCGCGGGTTCCCGGGCCGTATGCCCGGCACTGATTTCCAATTCACCATCCGCCGCCCCAACCCCAAGGGGGCCACGCCGCTGATCCGGCGCGAGCGCTTCCGCGACCGCAAGAACGTCGACAAACGCGTCGACCAGACGTTCATGCAGGCGCTGTGGGAGCAATTCGGCGACCAGCCGTTCGAACGCGGCAACCTTGATGCCGGCCGTCTTAGCTGGCTGTTCGGCCGCGAGGTGATCCCGGCCGAAGAACCCTTCGATCCCGAAAGCTATGAGGCACTGCTGGTCATTGACGAAGCTGTGGCCCGCGCCTCTTTCCCGGAGGCGTTCAGCTGATGCGGGCGCCCCGCACGCATAGCACCCCGGGAATCCCGCAAGTTTCCTTGCGGGGCAGGGGGCGCTGCTGCGGGGCGGGCCGCCGCTCAGAAGTCCAGCTGCACCGCCAGCTGGACCCGGTCGCCGTCAAAGGTGCTGCCGGAGACGGTGTCGTTGCGCTCGCCAAAGATGTACTCGGCGCTCAGCGTCAGGTTGTCGGTCGGGCTGAAGAACGCATTGACGTGAAGGGTCTCCAGCTCGGTAAAGGACAGCGCGCCGGTCGAGGTCGGCAGGTCGTAGTCCTCGCGCCCGTAGCCGATGCCGACATTCCATTTCTCGCCGATGTCCTGGCGGAACTCGAGGGTGTAACCCTCGACGTCATTGGCCAGACCGCCAACAATGGCATCGCCAGCCCCGATCAGCAGCGGCCCAAGGGCTTCACCGTCGACGTAAGTGGCCTGAAACAGTCCGCCTTCCCAGGGGGTGACCGCGCCGGACAGGGTGACGCCGGTCTGATCCGCTTCGACGCCGCCGCTCTCGATAGTGCCGGTCAGCCCGGCAATCCGCGCGGTGAACAGGTCGTTGCTGTATTGCGCGGCCGCGGTGAACACCGGATCGCTGGACGTGGAGCTGTTTTCCTCCAGCGACAGGCTGTAATTGAAGCCGCCGCCAAAGCTGTTGCTGTAGCGGATCTGCGGCACGCGGGCAAAGGCGATGCCGACAGGGCCGTTGAACTCCACGCTGGCAGGGTACTGGCCCAACGGCATGAAGTTGGTCCAGGTCTGGCCAAAGGTCCATTGATCGCCGATCTGGATATTGGCGTGGCGCAGCCGCAGTTCGGAACGGCCGCCCGAGGCGAACAGGTCGAATTCCAGCTGCCCGCGCAGGGTGCCGATATCGCTTTCGGTGGTGGTGCGGATGCCCAGGCGCGACTGGCGCACGGTGGCGCCGAACTCGCCGCCGGTGGCGTTTGCCGGCTCACCGATATTGTTCACAAAGGCAGTATCGCCCTGAGTGAAATCAAAGTCGTAATAGAAATCTGCCTTGGCATAGCCGTAGATGTCGACCTCGGTATTGCCCAGCCGGAAATCGCCGGGGGCGCCGGTCACCTGCTGGATTCCGGCCTCCAGGGCCTCGACGCGGTTGCGCAGCTCCTGCAGCTCGGACTGCGTGTCCGCCTGCGCCAGCCCGGCGCTGCCGGCAAGCGCTGCGGCAGCCAGGGCGAAACGCCCCTTTTGCACCTTGATCATGGGGTTATCCCTCCTCCTTGCGTGGTGTCGGGCCACGCTTTCACGGGGTGCAAACAAGGGGAAATGACATCCAAGGGAGTGACCGTGACCGCGGGCGCCGGGAAAAGTGACCAATTCCCACGACGCGGTCCCGCAGATGTGACCGCATCCGCCAAACCTTTGGCTGCACGGCAAAACCTGGCGCTGCAATCCCCCCGCCGGTCACGCGGGCGCAGCAGCGGCGGCCGGGCTGGCTCTGATCCGCGCCGCCTCCGTAACGGTTATGTGACAGCGCCGCTGCGCAGCCGCGCCAGCAGCCGCCGGGCCAACCGTTATGTCGGCGTGAATCTGCACACGGCCCGCGGGATTCAGCAGGAATCTGCCCAAATCAACGGCCCCGCATTTCCTGTGCTTACAGCGGCCTCCGCGGCGTGCATCGTGAGTCAAGCAGCGCAGCCACGCTGCTGTGCCGAGCATCTGTTCCGGCCCCTTCGCCTGAACGGGCAGGTACGCGACCCCATCCGCGGCCTGCCCGTCTTTTATCCCCTTCAGGCAGCGGCGGAAGCTTGCCATTCGCCCCCCCCGATGCGGCAAGCCTCCGCCCATGTGAAGGGGCGTGTCTCTCTGCCGTTGCACCTGACCGTTCTGCCTGCAAATTCCGCAGGGACACTGACGTCCCCGGAAGAAGGAACATGGACATGCGGGCAAAATCTCTTATCGCAGCGCTCTCGCTTTGCGGCTTGGCAGCGGCGTGCGGCGACACCACTGGCGAGCGGGTCGTTTACGGCGCAGGCGCCGGCGCAGCAGGCGCTGCGCTGCTGGACGCCAACCTGGTCACCGGCGCCGCGGTCGGCGTTGCCGCAAACCTCGTTTACTGCGAACAAAACCCCCGCAAATGCTGAGGCTGCCGCCGCAGCTCTGAAAAGCGGCCCCGCCGGGGCTGCACATCCTATCGCGCTTACGCCGTGCCTGGGCTTGCCCCGGGCGCGGCGTTTTGCATTCCGGAATACCAAGAAACAAGGGACTGCCTATGTTTGATAAGATCCTGATCGCCAACCGGGGCGAGATCGCCTGCCGCGTGATCAAAACCGCGCGGAAAATGGGCATCAAGACCGTTGCCATCTACTCCGACGCCGACAAGCAGGCCCTGCACGTGCAGATGGCCGACGAGGCTGTCCACATCGGCCCGCCGCCGGCCAACCAGTCCTATATCGTGATCGACAAGGTGATGGACGCGATCCGCCAGACCGGCGCCCAGGCGGTGCATCCGGGCTATGGCTTCCTGTCCGAGAACTCCAAGTTCGCCGAGGCGCTTGAGGCCGAGGGCGTCGCCTTTGTCGGCCCCCCGAAGGGCGCGATTGAGGCAATGGGCGACAAGATCACCTCCAAGAAGATTGCCCAGGAGGCAGGCGTCTCCACAGTACCCGGCTACATGGGCTTGATTGCCGATGCTGACGAGGCGGTAAAGATTTCGAATGAGATCGGCTACCCGGTGATGATCAAGGCCTCCGCCGGCGGCGGCGGCAAGGGCATGCGGATCGCCTGGAACGACGACGAGGCCCGCGAAGGCTTCCAGTCCTCCAAGAACGAGGCCGCGAACTCCTTTGGCGATGACCGGATCTTCATCGAGAAATTCGTCACCCAGCCGCGCCACATCGAAATCCAGGTGCTCTGCGACAAGCACGGCAACGGGATCTACCTGGGCGAGCGCGAATGCTCGATCCAGCGCCGCAACCAGAAAGTCGTGGAAGAAGCCCCGTCGCCGTTCCTGGATGAAGAAACCCGCAAAGCCATGGGCGAACAGGCCGTCGCGCTGGCCAAGGCGGTGGGCTATTCCTCCGCAGGCACCGTGGAATTCATCGTCGACGGCGACAAGAATTTCTACTTCCTGGAAATGAACACCCGCCTGCAGGTGGAGCACCCGGTGACGGAACTGATCACCGGCGTCGACCTGGTGGAGCAGATGATCCGCGTCGCCGACGGAGCGGAACTGCCGCTGCGCCAGGAGGACGTGAAACTCACCGGCTGGGCGATTGAAAACCGCCTTTATGCCGAGGACCCCTACCGCGGCTTCCTGCCGTCCATCGGCCGCCTGACCCGCTACCGCCCGCCGCAGGAAACCGCCGCAGGCCCGATGCTGGAAAACGGCAAGTGGCAGGGCGATGCGCCGGCAGGCGAAGCCGCCGTGCGCAACGACACCGGCGTCTATGAGGGCGGCGAGATCTCGATGTACTACGACCCGATGATCGCCAAGCTCTGCACCTGGGCGCCGACCCGCGAGGACGCCATCGGCGCCATGCGCACCGCACTCGACAGCTTCGAGGTAGAGGGCATCGGCCACAACCTGCCGTTCCTGTCGGCGGTGATGGACCACCCGATCTTCATCGAGGGCTCGATGACCACCGCCTTCATCGAGGAGCAGTACCCCGAGGGCTTCGAGGGGGTCGAACTGCACAGCGACGACCTGCGCAAGATCGCGGCGTCCTGCGCCGCAATGCACCGGGTTGCCGAAATCCGCCGCACCCGCGTGTCCGGCCGGATGGACAACCACGAGCGCAAGGTCGGCACTGATTGGGTCGTCACCCTGCAGGACCAGTCCTTTAACGTGGTGATCGACGCCGACCGCGAGGGTGCAACCGTCAATTTCGAGGGCGGCGGCAGCTACCGTGTGACCTCGGACTGGACGCCGGGCGACCAGCTGGCCACCCTGCAGGTGAATGGCGAGACTCTGGTGCTGAAGACCGGCAAGGTGACGCAGGGCTTCCGCATCCGCTCCCGCGGCGCCGACCTCAAGGTGCATGTGCGCACCCCGCGCCAGGCCGAGCTGGCCCAGCTGATGCCGGAGAAGGTGGCACCGGACACTTCCAAGATGCTGCTCTGCCCGATGCCCGGCCTGATCGTGAAGGTCGATGTCGAAGTGGGGCAGGAGGTCCAGGAGGGCCAGGCGCTCTGCACCGTTGAGGCGATGAAGATGGAAAACATCCTGCGCGCCGAGCGCAAGGGCGTGGTGTCCAAGATCAACGCCGCCGCGGGCGACAGCCTGGCGGTCGACGATGTGATCATGGAATTCGAATAATGCACCGCGGGGCAGGCATATATGCAGCCGGGCAGGCGGGTTTTCCTGCCGCCGCTGCCGTGCCTGCCCCGCACCGCATGGTGCCATGCACCGAATCTTCAGGAATTTCCGCGACACTCAGGGCGTTTGACGACCTCAAGGTGCCGTATGATCCGTCTTCTGACCTGCCTTTTGACCGCTCTGGCGCTCCTGTCGGCTTGTGCCCTGGACGAGGAGGAGGCGCTGCGCGCCCGGCTCTCCGGCTGGGTGGAGCTGGGGGAGACGTTCTTTTTCCAAAGCTCGATGAGCTGCACCGCTGCGGTGTTTCACACGGCGGAACATCCGCGCATCACCTCGCTGGTGGACCGCGCGCGCTCCCTCAACACCGGCATGAAGATGCTGGAGGCGGGCAAACCGGTGATGTTTGCGGTCTCCGGAAAATCCCCCAACGCGGTAACAGAGGACATCATGTCCCGCGACCTGCCGCAGGGGCTGGGGGTGCTGAATTCGGGGCTGGCAGGGGTCAGCTGCATGACCGATCTGGTCAAGTCAGTCTATTACCAGGCGATCCGCAATCCGGCCTCCAGCCTTGTCTTCGTGCCGGAAACCGGCGCGATGGTGGTGCTGGACAAGCAGGCAATGGCGCTGATCTACGTCCGCGGCAACGGGTAGACGTTCAGCGCAGCCAGGCTCACCCGCCGCGCCGTTCTTCCACTTCGCGCAAGCGTTCCGGGAATTTGTCGATGGTGCGCGACAGCTCGCGTACCGTCCATGGATGCGGCTTTCGCAGCTTTACGCCGCCGTCCTTGCCCACCAGCACCAGCATGAACCCCCGCGGCCGCAGCTTCTTGCGCAAGGCAGAACGCGCCGCCGGGTCGGTATCGGTCAGAACCACCACATCGCGCTCTCGCAGGGCTTCGGCGCCCTGCATCAGCCGTTCGATCTGCTCATGGTACCGGGGGTCTTCCGGGCTGTCGGCAAACACCACCACCGGGCGGTGCGTCCACTGGAATTCCTCCAGGTCCCCATCGTACCCGGGCTGGATCAGTTCAGGCGCGCTGCCATCGGCCGCGACGGCCGCCAGCGGAAGAAAACCTGCCAAAACAACGGATAGGATTGCTTTCATGATCTCTCCTGTTCCGTTGAATATATGTGCGGCGGCGGCAAATGCGACGGAGAAAACCCGCACACGGGCAAAAAATATCATCGTTAACGGGATAATGAGGGGTTGCCGGCCATGATTGTGCAATTCCCCTTGACCGGGCTGCGGCCTGCGGCCCTCCAGCAGAGGTCCCGTAACACGATGAAAGTCATCCTTCATACCGGCGCGCACCGCTGCGCGACAACATCCTTTCAGGAATATCTGCGCCAGAACGCCCAGGGGCTGAACAAGCAGGGCGTCAGCTTCTGGGGCCCGTACCGCACGCGCAACGGCCTGTTTCACGGCATTCAGCCGGGCCCGGTGCCGGTGACGGGCCGCGATCCGGTGCAACGCGCTCAGGGGCGGCTGCAGATGCGGATGGCCGGCTGCCGCGACAGGGGCATCCGCCACCTGCTGGTGAGCGAGGAAAACATGATCGGCGCGGTGCGCCAGAACCTGCGCCTCGGCGACCTCTACAGCGGCGCCGGGGAACGCATGGCGCGGTTCGCCCAGGCTTTCGGCGGCGCGGTGACCGATGTGGCGCTGAGCATCCGCAGCCTCGACAGCTACTGGACCTCGGCGCTGGCTTATGCGGTGGCGCGCGGCCACAAGATGCCGACGGCGAACAGCCTGGACCGGCTGGCCTATTCGCCCCGCAGCTGGCGCGACGTGATCACCGATATTGCCTGCGCGATGCCCGGCGTGCGCCTGCGGGTGCTGCCGTTTGAAACCTTCGGCGCCCGGCCGGAGGCGGCGCTGGAGACCCTCACCGGCATTGAGGCGCCGCGCACCCACGCGCGAGTGCGCCTGAACGCCTCGCTCTGCCTGCAGGACCTGCGCGCCAGCCTGCCGTCCTCCGCAGCAGCCCAGCTGCCGGAAGGGACAGGCCGCTGGCGCCCCTTCGACGACGCGCAGACCGCATATCTGCGCGAGGCTTATGCCGACGACATGATGTGGCTTGCGGGCGGGGCGGACGGCCTCGCTGCGCTGGCACAGGACCCGGATAAACAGGCGGCGGGCACGAACCCGCCCCGTATCGCACTGACAAGAGGAAGACCTGATGACAAACAAAGACGAATGGCGGGCTCTGGCTGAGAAAGAGCTGCGCGGACGGGCGGTCGATGACCTCAACTGGCAGACGCTGGAAGGCATTGAGGTCAAGCCGCTTTATACCGAAGAAGACACCAGGGATCTGCCCCACATGGGCACGCTCCCCGGTTTCGGCCCCTTCACCCGCGGGGTGAAGGCCACCATGTACGCAGGCCGCCCCTGGACCATCCGCCAGTATGCGGGCTTCTCCACGGCGGAAGAATCCAACGCCTTCTACCGCCGCAACCTTGCCGCGGGCCAGCAAGGCGTCTCGGTCGCCTTCGACCTCGCCACCCACCGCGGTTATGACAGCGACCACCCGCGCGTGGTCGGCGATGTCGGCAAGGCCGGCGTGGCGATCGACTCGGTCGAGGACATGAAAATCCTGTTCGACGGCATCCCGCTCGACAAGGTCTCGGTCTCGATGACCATGAACGGCGCGGTGATCCCGGTGCTGGCCTCCTTCATCGTCGCAGGCGAGGAGCAGGGCCACGACAAATCCCTGCTTGCGGGCACCATCCAGAACGACATCCTCAAGGAGTTCATGGTCCGCAACACCTATATCTATCCGCCGAAGCCCTCGATGCGGATCATCTCGGACATTATTGAGTACACCTCGAACGAGATGCCCAAGTTCAACTCCATCTCGATCTCCGGCTACCACATGCAGGAGGCCGGCGCGAACCTGGTGCAGGAGCTGGCCTATACCATCGCGGACGGCCGCGAATACGTGCGCGCCGCGCTGGATGCGGGCATGGATGTGGACAAATTCGCAGGCCGCCTGAGCTTCTTCTTTGCGATCGGCATGAACTTCTTCATGGAAATCGCCAAGCTGCGCGCCGCCCGCACCCTGTGGCACCGGGTGATGACCGAATTCGGCGCCAAGTCCGAACGCTCCAAGATGCTGCGCACCCACTGCCAGACCTCCGGCGTCAGCTTGCAGGAGCAGGACCCCTACAACAACGTGATCCGCACCGCGTATGAGGCGATGTCGGCGGTCCTCGGCGGCACCCAAAGCTTGCACACCAACGCGCTGGACGAGGCCATCGCGCTGCCCACCGACTTCTCCGCCCGCATCGCCCGCAACACCCAGCTGGTCCTGCAGGAGGAAACCGGCGTCACCAACGTGGTCGACCCGCTGGCCGGCTCTTACTACATCGAAAGCCTCACCAACGAACTGGTCGAAAAGGCCTGGGCGCTGATGGAAGAGGTCGAGGAGATGGGCGGCATGACCAAGGCCGTCGAGAGCGGCATGCCCAAGCTGCGCATCGAAGAGAGCGCCGCCCGCCGCCAGGCGATGATCGACCGCGGCGAAGAGGTCGTGGTGGGCGTCAACAAGTACCGCAAGGACAAGGAAGACCCGATCGACATTCTGGATGTCGACAACCACGCGGTGCGCGAGGCGCAGATTGCACGTCTCCAAAAGATGCGCGAGACCCGCGACGAGGCCGCCTGCCAGGCCGCCCTCGACGAACTCACCCGCCGCGCCGCATCAGGCGAGGGCAACCTTCTGGAAGCTGCAGTCGAAGCCGCCCGCGCGCGGGCCTCAGTCGGAGAGATCTCCATGGCAATGGAAAAGGAATTCGGCCGCCACCGCGCGGAAGTCAAAACCCTGGCCGGCGTCTATGGCGCGGCTTATGAGGGCGACGAGGGCTTTGCCGCGATCCAAAAGTCGATCGAGGATTTTGCCGAAGAAGAAGGCCGCCGCCCGCGCCTTCTGGTGGTCAAGATGGGCCAGGACGGCCACGACCGCGGCGCCAAGGTGATTGCGACCGCCTTTGCCGACATCGGTTTCGACGTTGACGTGGGCCCGCTGTTTCAGACCCCGGCAGAGGCCGCCCAGGACGCCATCGACAACGACGTCCACGTGATCGGCATCTCGTCCCAGGCCGCGGGCCACAAGACCCTCGCGCCGCAGCTGGTCGAAGCGCTGAAGGCGGAAGGCGCAGAGGACATCATCGTGATCTGCGGCGGTGTGATCCCGCAGCAGGATTACGAGTTCCTGTACAGCAAAGGCGTCAAGGCGATCTTCGGCCCCGGCACCAACATCCCGGAAGCGGCCCAGGACATCCTGCGCCTGATCCGCGAAGCCCGCGCTTAAGCAAACGGCACCTGCGGGACAGGGGAGGCTCTCCCGCACCCGCAGGTGCCTGCCCTTCGGGCAAACCCCTTGGCGGCTTTGGGCATGGCAGCCAGCCTTTCAGGCTGGCTGCCGGCATCGCGCGCCGCAAGGCGCGCGATGCCACGCCCAACCGGCGCGGATGTGCCCTTGGCACAGCCAGCGGCGGGCGGGAGCGCCTGGTTCCCCGTATCTGATTCCGCTGGCCGCAGCTTTCCGCCGCAGCGGCCGTGCTGCGCCTTGGCAAACCGCCAAACCGGTGGTTGAGTGGCGCCATGCAGCACTCCAAACGCCCTCAAATCCTCACCGGCATGGCCCTGGGCGCGCTCTGGGGCGTGCTGGTCACCGGCCTCCCGCAATGGCTGGGCCTGCCGTATATCCCGGCGCCCATCGCCTTGCCCGGCGCCTTCCTTCCGCCCGGTCTGGTCCTTGCGCTGATCATTGGCCGCCTGGCGCAGCGGCGGTTCTTCGACGATGCCATCATCGACGGAGAGCCCTTCGCCCCCGGCTCCCCGGCCGAGATCGACCAGCGGGTGCTGACCAACAGCATCGAGCAGCTGGTGCTGGCGCTCGCCGTCTGGCCCTTCGTTGCCGTCACCCTGGGCGGCGCCGTGGCGATTGCCCTTGGCCTGTCCTTTGCCGTCATGCGGGTGCTGTTCTGGGCCGGCTACAACCTGTCGCCGCCCTTGCGGGGGCTGGGGTTTGCCGGGACGTTTTACCCGACGGTGATTTCAGGGATTTGGGCACTGGCGGTCTGGGTTTAAGCCGAACCTCTTTTAAAGAGATCAACTAGTCTGGCGATTATTGACCGCTGAACAAATTCACCCGCAGCCAGGCGCGCCTTCAGCTTGTGGTCAAAACCAACAACCCTTTTGTTGATCTTCTTCCACGTTGAGCCGGCATTTAGT
Organism: Leisingera sp.; assembly: GCF_982940295.1. Lineage (NCBI taxonomy): Bacteria > Pseudomonadati > Pseudomonadota > Alphaproteobacteria > Rhodobacterales > Roseobacteraceae > Leisingera > Leisingera sp. The sequence goes on along the minus strand of NZ_CEYXRG010000006.1, from coordinate 109,235 downwards.
GGGAAACCGCCTTTGTACATCGGGTATGGCCCCCAACCGCTCCAAGCCATGAGGTCGCAAAACAACCGTGTCATTTCTTCCTGTTCCTGCCAGCTCCTGAATTTACGCGCAGACGGAATGGTGTGGATACGCTCATCCCCTTCACCGGTGTGCTCAATCCATTTTGCATCTCTGCCGATCCATCTGATGGCATAATCAACATCCGGGTTTTCTTCCCGCATTCTGTCATGAACATCGCAATGCCTGTGGAGTGAAGGAGCGGGATTGGAGAAGACCATTGATGTACCATAGTAACGCATCAAATAGGCGTCATCGTGGTCGGCAGTTGCCGGAACGAATATGATGCTGATTTCCGGGTCTCTCGTACGAATAGCAGGGGCCACCAGCGGGCAGCCGGATTCCTCGTAATCCATCCAGAATTCCAGCCCGCCGCTGGTCTTATAGATCACAGCGTCCTGGGGTGGGGTCGGCCTGCTCATTTCAACATCCGCTTAGTGATAGGCTGCACACTAGGCCGTGACCTTGGCCAATTGGAAGCCGCAGCCATCGCGGCCAGCAAAAATTCCCGCCTTGCGCCCCGCCGCAGCGCCGCTAGTCTCTCGCGCAAAAGGGAGGGCGTGCATGATACTTGATCACTTGGCGGTGGCCGGCGAAACGCTGGAAGACGCCGTCGCGCATGTGGAGCAAGCCCTGGGCATCACCCTCGGCCCCGGCGGCTCTCATGCCCGCTATGGCACCCATAACCGGCTGATCGGGCTGGAGGACGGGCTCTATCTGGAGGCCATTGCCATCGACCCGGATACCCAGCCGCAGGAACGGCCGCGCTGGTTCAACCTCGACCGCCTCAACGGCCCCGCACGGCTCAGCAACTGGATCCTGCGCGCCGAAGACCTCGAAGCAGAGAAATCGCTGCTGCCGCCCCATGCGCAGCGCCACGTGGCGATGCAGCGCGGAGACTTGCGCTGGCTGATGACGGTGCCCGTGGACGGCCTGCTGCCCTATGACAACCTGTTTCCTGCGGCCCTGCAATGGCAGGCCGACCCGCCCGCCGCCAAGCTGCCGCAATCGGGCTGCCGCCTGACCAGGCTCATCCTCAGCCACCCGGAGGCCGCAGATTTGCAGGCGGCGCTGAACCGGATCCTTGACGACCCGCGCATCAAGGTGGAGCAGGGGGCGCCCGCAATGATGGCGGAGTTCGAGACCCCGCATGGAAAGAGGCAGCTCAGATGATCATCCGCCCCGCAACTCCCGCGGATGCCGAAGCCGTCTGCGCCATCGCCAACTGGGTGATCCGCGACACGCTGGCGACCTTCAACACCGTCGAGAAGACACCGGACCAGGTGCACCAGCAGATCGCCGCCAGCAACGGCACCTATCTGGTGGCGGAGCAGGACGGCCGGGTCCTGGGCCATGCGTATTTCTTCCCGTTCCGCTCCGGCCCCGGCTACCGGTTCACGGCGGAACATACCGTGCATCTGCTGCCGGCCGCGCAAGGCAAGGGGGCTGGCCGGGCCTTGATGCAGGCGCTGGAAGGCAAGGCGAGAGAGGCGCAGATCCACGTTCTGATCGCCAGCGTCAGCAGCGCCAACCCCGCAGCCATCGCCTTTCATGCCGCCTTGGGCTATCAGGAAACCGCCCGGATGCCGGAGCTCGGCTGCAAGAATGGCCTCTGGCTGGACACTGTTTTTATGCAGAAAATCCTGACGCCGGGCATTCCCGCCCCTGACAGTGCCACCAATCCCGGATAGGCTGAGCCCCATGTCACTTTGGACCCGCATATCCGACGCGCTGGCCGCGCTTGCTGCAGGCGAAGGCCTGGCGGAGGTGTTCGACCGCCTGCGCGCGCCGCCCGAACGCACAGTGGCCTTTGCCATTGCCGTCATCGCGCTTGGTGCCAAGATGGCCAAGGCGGACGGGCAGGTCACGCGCGACGAGGTCACCGCCTTCCGCGAGGTGTTCCAGATCGCCCAGGATGATGAGACCGGCGCCGCGCGGGTCTTTAACATGGCCCGCACCGACGTGGCCGGCTACCAGGAATATGCCCGCCGCATCCAGAAGATGTTCGCCGACGATCCGACCACCCTGTGCGACCTGATGGAGGGGCTGTTTCACATCGCCATGGCGGACGGTTTCTATCACCCCGGCGAGAACGAATTCCTGGAAGAGGTGAGCCGCATCTTCGGCCAGAGCCCGCAGCAGTTCCAGGCGCTGCGGGCGCGGTTCGTGCCGGATGCGCCCAAGGACCCCTATACGGTGCTGGGGGTCTCCCCGGAGATGAGCAAGGAAGACATCCGCAAGCACTGGCGCAAGCTGGTGCGCGACACCCATCCGGACGCGATGATCGCCCGCGGGGTGCCGGAGGAAGCGGTGCGGCTGGCGGAAAAGCGGATGATCGACATCAACCGCGCCTGGGATGAGATCAGCGGGTGCGGCGGCAATGCGGCTGGCCACGTATAATATCGAGTGGTTCGCCTACCTGTTCGACAAGAACGACCGGCTGATGCTGGACGGCAAGCCGTCCGGTGTCCACGGGGTTGACCGCTACACCCAGGGCCGGGCGATTGCCCATGTGCTGCGCCGGCTGGACGCCGATGCCGTCATGGTGATCGAGGCGCCCAACACGGGCCGCACCCAACGGACCACCCGCGCGCTGGAGGCCTTTGCCGCAGAGGCGGGCCTGCGCGCGCGCGAGGCGGTCAGCGGTTTTGCCAACGACACTCACCAGGAAATTGCGCTGCTCTATGACCCGGACATGCTGGACGCGGTGCATGACGCGCGCGCAAGCGCCGCCGCGCCGCAGTTCAACGGCGTGTTCGAGATCGACCTCGACGTGGATGACCAGCGGGACACGGTTGAGTTCTCCAAGCCGCCGCTGGAGCTGGCTGTCACCACCCGTGGCGGCACCGCGCTGCGGATGATCGGGGCGCATCTGAAGTCCAAGGCGCCGCATGGGGCCAACGGGCCGGAGGAGATCACCACGCTGTCGGTCGCCAACCAGCGCAAGCAGCTGGCGCAGGCGAACTGGCTGCACCGGCGGGTGGCGGAGCATGTGGCCGCGGGCGAGCATGTGATCGTTCTGGGCGACCTGAACGACGGCCCCGGCGCCGACGACTACGAAAAGCACTTCGGCCAGTCCTCGATCGAGATCGTCCTGGGCGATCTGCTGAACGACCCCAACGCGCAATCCCTGCTGCAGCCGCGCGCCACCTCGCTGCCCAGCACCTCGCGGTTTTACAACCCTGACACCAAACGCTATTTCCCGGCGCTGCTGGACTATGTGATGATCTCGCACAGCCTGATGAGGTTTAGCCCGCAGTGGCGGATCTGGCACCCGTTCGACGATGCGGAATGCTACGCCGACGAGGACCTGCGCGACGCGCTGCTCAAGGCTTCCGACCACTTCCCGGTGACGCTGGATATCGCGCTGGAGTGATGGCGGGGACCCGGACGGGCCGTAACCCCCGGCCATGCCGCCGCCATAAAATGCTTATTCGGCGATGGTTGTCGTGACGATCACTTCAGCCGCCGCAACGTCTCCGATACGATCCCAGGCTTCTTCAGGAACATCCAAGTCTGCGGCCTTCTCCACAAAATCTGCATCTTCTGACGCAAATAGCCGTTCCCTGTACTGGGTGAGGCTCTCTTCAGGCTGGTCGAGTCTTTCCCATAGCGACCAGATTTCTTTTTTAACGTCTGCCAGCAGTCCAGGCTCTTCGCCCGAAATATAGCTTTCGATCAGTGCTTCCAGTTCCGCCCAGGTCTCCAGATTATTCTGAGCCAGCGCATAATAGTCCATCAGGGCGCGGCGGCTGATAAAGGCGGACTGCACAGCGATAGTGCCTTCCGGGCGCAGATGGGCGATGACGGATGTTGTGCTGGTGCTCGCATCCACATCGCCAGTAACTTCCACCGGCAGCCCTCTGGGTGTCAGCTTGGCGCTGGCCTCAATCCCGGCTGCAATGTCGCTGTCGATTGCCTGCTGCGTGATCAGTTTGCCGGTGAAGACAGACGACACCAGCAGTCCGGGGCCCATCGGAATACTGGCAGGCGGAAAAAGCGCCTCGCAGTCAGGACTGTCCCCTGTAGGGGACACCAATTCGATTGCACCGGCCATCGGGTAAGCCAGGGACGTTCTCACCAGTACCGACTGGACGCTTCTGCGAACATTCCTGTTGAACTGAGCCTCGGCGGAAGCGGGGATGCCGTAGACGCTTGCGCTTCCCCCAAGACCCAAGGCAACCGCCGATTTCCGCGACAGCGAAACGGATACGGATTCCGTTGTGGTGTCTTCTTCAATCTCAAGTCCCGGGTAGCATTTGGCGCTTTCAAACAGCCGCTGTTCATCCTGGATGCGGATGACTTCACCAACTTCCACATCGTACCGGAGGTGCAGAGGCATGGCCTTGAAATGCGAAAAAGCCGTGCGCGCGAAGGACGCCCGAAGCTTTGTCAGTGCCTCGGCTAGTTCACTTGCGTGAACCGCAGCAGGGGAAACGGCGAGGAACAAAGTTAATAGGGAAACCCAAAGGGAGCGCATGAAGTGGTCTCCTTGTACAAATTAACATACCAAGCCAGATTACACTAATTTGTTGTGGCTTAATATCTATAAGGTTGTGCCAGCGGCAAAGTGCTCTGAGTGTTTACGGGCCGAAGACACACCCGGCCCGGCACCATTTTCCACCCCCACTGTTCGCGCAGCGCGGGTGCCCCTATATTAGCCCCATGAAACAGATCCTTCTGCCCGCCGCCCTGATTGCCCTCATCTCCAGCCCGCTTGCCGCCCAGGAGGCGGAAGGGGAGGACAGCGGCCCCTCGCTGATGGAGCGCGGGGTGGAGCTGTTCTGGGAGGGCCTGCGCCAGGAGATGGCGCCGGCACTGGAAGACCTGCAGGGCATGATGGAGGAGATCGGCCCGGCGATGGGCGCGTTCCTGGCTGAGATGGGACCCGCGCTGGCGGAAATCGCCAAGGAGGTGGAGGATTGGAGCGTCTATGAGATGCCCGAGATCCTGCCCAACGGCGATATCATCATCCGCAAAAAGCCCAAGGACAACGCGCCCGCGGACAAGGAAACCGCCGAAGAGGAAGGCGTGACCGAGATCTGACGCCCTCCGCCTGGGTTATTCCGTCTCCGGCGGCGGGGCCGGCTTTTTGAAGGTCAGCTGCACCTCCGCATCCAGCGCCTTGCCCAGAGAGTTCAGCCGGGCTTCGGCCACTTCGCCGTAAAGCGGCCGCGCCGCATCCGGCAGCTCCACATGCAGCACCCGCTTGCGCGGCTGCCAGCGCAAGGAGCCGATATTACCGTTGCCGGTGACCATCAGCATGGCCCCGAAGCGCATCGCCTTGCCCAGAACCTCGGCCTCGTGCTGCCCCTTCTCGTCCAGCAGATGATAGAGGTATTCGAAACTGCTGCCGCGCCGCTTGTTGCTGTAGCGGTGCAGCAGCGCCAGCCCCAGGAACACCCGCTCCGAATGCTTGAGCCCGCCCAGGTTGGCGCGGGTCGCATTGTCGAAACACACCTCGGCGCGGTAGTCGGGATGGGCGCGCCAGCTGACGTCATGCAGCAGGCACGCCGCCTTGACCAGCCGCCGCTTGCTGTGCCGGGCGCCGCTGAAAATGGGGCTCACGAAATCATACAGCGTCTTGCCGAAGCCGGGGACGCGGGCGTCCTTCATCTCAGCAAAGCGGGAGGCCTCGATCAGCGGATCGCGGGCGCGCAGCCGCTGCGGCATCTGTTCGTACAACAGCCCCTCGCGGATACCATAGCTGGACACCGCGATGTCCTTGGGCTTGAAGGTCTTGATCAGCCGGGTCAGCACGTCGATGGCATAAGGCACCAGCGACATCCGGCTGGAGGAGACCCCGCAGGCGTCGCGCAGCTTGTCCAGATCGCGGGTTTCGATATAGCGGGCGGTCTCGCGCACGTCCTTGGCCGACATCCGGTATTCATGCAGCACCTTCAGCGGATAGCCGCGCCGGTGCATGTCGATGCGGGCAATGGCGCGCCAGCTGCCGCCGACCAGGAACAGCCGGTCGCGCTGGGTGCCCATCTCTTCCTTCAGCTGCTCGATGACAGTCTTGATGTATTCCTTGCGGCCCTTGCGCCCGCCCTTGACGTCGCGCAGCTTGAGCGGCCCCAGCGGCGAGGTCACCCGGCGGCCCACGGTGTTTTCCTGGATCTCCGCCAGCTCCATCGAGGAGCCGCCGATATCGCAGACCAGCCCATAGGCGCCGGGCCAGCCCAAGAGCACGCCCTGCGCCGACAGCCGCGCCTCTTCGCGCCCGTCAATGACGTGGATCTTGAGGCCGGTCTGGCGCAGCACCTCCTCGCAGAACTCCGGCCCGTCCTCGGCATCGCGCACCGCGGCGGTCGCCACGGCGGACAAGGGCGGCAGACCCATGCCCTTGGCCAGGTACTGGAACCGGTGCAGCGCCGACAGGGCGCGGGCGCGGCCCTCGGGGTTCAGGCGGCCCGATTCCGACAGGCCCGCGCCAAGCGCGCACATGATTTTTTCGTTGTAGAAATAGGCCGGGCTGCGGGCGGCGCCGTCGAACACCACCAGGCGGACCGAGTTGGAGCCGACATCGACCACCCCCACCCGGGACAGCGCCCGGGCTCCGGGATCGTGAAAGATCGGACGCCCGAAGGGGCCCCAATCGGTACTGGCGTCGGCGGGGTCCTGGGTGACGTTCATGAGGGCTCCGTCTTGCAATCCGCGGTCAGGATGGTGCATGGGCGGGCAGGGGTCAACCGCTTGCGGATGCGTCATTTTCCGTTGCCTCTTCGCGGATCTCCGACAGCGCCCGCACCGCCAGGGGGCGGGACAGGCTGCGTTTTTCGGCCAGCGACAGGTGGTCCAGCCGCCGAACGATCTGCGCCGCCGCAGCAAAGGAGCGGTTCATATGCGCCACCAGATAGGGAATCACATCCGGTTTGGGGGTGATCTGGCGGTCGTTGAACAGCTTGGCCAGCACCACCGCCAACAGCTGGTCGTCCGGCGGCTGAAGCTCGGCATGGGTGGCGGCCTGCACCCGGCTTTGCAGGTCGGGCAGGGTCAGCCCCCACAGGTTCGGCGCGCCCTGGCCGGTCATCACCAGCGAATGCCCCTGCGCCAGCACCAGGTTGTGCAGGTGGAACAGGGCGTTCTGCCGTTCTGTATCGCCGGCGATCTGCGGCACGTCCTCCACCGCGATGGGGCCGTGCGCCAGCTCCGGCACCGCCTCTGCCGTCAGCTTGGCTGCGGGGATGATGCGCGCCCCGGTCTGGCTGGCCCAGACATGCGCCAGATGGGTCTTGCCAGAGCCCTTGGGCCCGGTCAGCACCAGCTTGCCGCTGGGCCAGGCAAAGCCGGGATCGAGCAGCGCCACCGCCATCGCGTTGGAGGGGGCCACAAAGAAATCATCCCGCCCCAGCGCAGGTTTCGCCGGGAGATCAAAGCTCAGCTGCTGTGCCATCTGGTTTATTCCGATCCCGCGTCCCGGTGGCCCTGGCCCTGATACAGGCGGCTGTCCAGGTACCGCTCCGTCACAAAGCGGGCGACCACCCCCAGCGCGGCGGCGACGGGCACCGCGACCAGCATCCCGACAAAGCCGAACAGGGCGCCGAAGACCGACAGCGCCAGCAAGAGCCAGACCGGGTGCAGCCCGACCGAGTCGCCCACCAGCTTGGGCGTCAGGAAGTTGCCTTCGACCACCTGGCCGATGGCAAAGATCAGCGCCACCAGCCCGATCGAGACCCAGTCGCCCCAGAACTGGAACAGCGCGAGCCCGATCGCCAGCGCGCCGCCAATGAGTGCGCCAAGATAGGGGATGAAGGTGATCAGCCCGGCGATGAAGCCGACGGCGAGGCCGAAGTTCAGCCCCACCAGCATCAGCGCGACGGCATAGTAGGTGCCAAGGATCAGGCAGACGGTGCCCATGCCGCGGATAAAGGACGCCAGCGCCGCGTCGATTTCACTGGCCAAACGGCGGATCACCGGCTGGTGGTCGCGCGGCAAGAGCTCGTCAATGCGGGCAACCATTCGGTCCCAGTCGAGCAGCAGATAGACCGCCACCACCGGCACGATCACCAGCAGGATCACGATGTTAAAGAAGGAAGCCGCGCCGCCCAGCACTGACTGCACCACTTCCATAGCCCGCGACTGCAGCGTCTGCACAAAGGAGGTCACCGCCTGGTGAATGCGGCTGTTTTCCTCGAACAGGGAGGGGAAATGCTCGGCGGCAAAGGCGCGGGCATCGCGCAGCAGCTGCGGCAGCACCTGCGCCAGGTCGATCATCTGCGAAATCAGTGTCGGCAGCACCAGCACCAGCAGCAAGAGGAAGATCAGCAGCGCGCCCACGGTGATGGTGGCGGTGGCGCCGGTACGGCTCATGCCCCAGGCCTCCAGCCGGTCGGCAAGCGGGTCGATCAGATAGGCGATGGCGGCGCCCAGCACGAAGGGCATCAGCACATTGCCAAGCGCCCACATGACGACCGCAAAGGCAATGGCGGCGATGCCCCAGTATCTGAACTGCTGTTTTGCTGAAAGCGCCATGGTCCGCGTGCCGTCCTTGGTCCGTTGCATCAGGATCTTGCCGCCAGTCTTTCCTGAAGGGGCAGGGGCTTGCAAGGGGCGCGGGCGATTCCCCTGTGGGCAAGGCGGGGATAAGGCGGAAAAGGCCGGGGGCAAGTTAAGGAAATGTTCTCCTTCTGGAGCGGGGCGCCGCCTGGGCCGAGGATCTGCCTGTTGATCCGGTACGATCAGCAGCAAAGCACATAGGGCAGCGCCCTCCCCGTGGGGGAGGGTCGGGCGCTGCCCGGCCTGCCGGCCGGGCGGGCGGTTAGCTGTGAAGGGTGCCCAGCTCCGGGGTGTCTTCGCCTGCGTCCTCATCCGGCCAGTTGGTGCGCCAGATCTCTGCCGACCAGTGGCCGCAATGCACCGCGGGGCGGTCAAAGCCTTTGATCGGCGGCAGCAGCGGCGCGACCACCACGTCATGGCGCGGCACCGCGAAATAGGGGAAGGAGTAGCGCTCCCGCCCGGTCTTGTTCACCACCCGGTGCGGGGTGGAGACCAGCCGCCCGCCGGACCACAGCTCCAGCATGTCGCCAATATTGACCACAAAACCGCCGGGCGGGCAGTCCGGTGTGATCCAGCCGCCGTCGCGGGTCTGCACTTCCAGCCCGCCGACCGGGTCCGGTGCGATGATGGTCAGCGCGTCGGTGTCCTTATGCGGGTGGATGCCAAAGCCGTCCTCCTCCGGCGCTTGCGGCGGGTAGTGCAGCAGCGACATGTTGGTGAGGGGATTATTGAAAGGCTCCTGAAACGCCGCCGGGTCCAGCCCTAGCCCCTCTGCCAGGGCGCCCAGCAGCAGGTGGAACACGCCGTCCAGCTCCGCCCAGTAGCCGAGGATCACCTGCCGCGCCTCGGGAACTTCAGCGGGCCAGCGGTTGGGGCCGTAAAGCGGGCAGGCGGCGCGGATGGGATCATCCGCCGCCACCTCATGGTGCAGCTTGTAGCCCTCGTATTTGTCCGCTGTGCCCGAGCCGTCGTTCGGCGTGAAGAAGCCCATCGGGATATAGCCGCGGTAATTCTCCCGCGTAATTGCCTGATCCCATTTGGATTTCTCATCCACGGCAAAGATCGCGCGCACCGCGTCCCGCACCGCCTCCACCGTTTCCTGCGCCAGGCCGGTCCCGGTGATCGACAGGAAGCCGATATCCTCAGCCGCCGCCAGAATGGCTTCGACGGTTTGCTGCCGCTGCGGATGGCCGGCCTCCCGCAGCGGTGTGATGTCGATGGTCGGGATGGCTTGCGTCAATGGATCCGCACCCCCTGGCGTTTCAGTTCGGCCTGTGCCGCGGTGATGTCCACCGCGTCGAATTCGCAGCCCGATTTCACCGACAGCGCCGCGGCAACCCCTGCGCCTTGTCCCGCAACAGCGCAGCAGGCCATGTTGCGGGTGGCGGCATGGGCGATCTTGTCACCGCCTATGGCACGGCCGGTGACCAGCAGGCCCTGAACGCCCTTGGGCAGCATCGACCGGTAGGGGATTTGCATATAGCGCCCGGTGGTCGGCAGGATCAGCACGCCGTAGCCGTCGATGAACTCCGGATAGATGCCGATGGTGTCCTCAAACCGGCCCTGGTTGCGGGTCTCATCCTCGGTGATGTTGTGATGCGCGTCGATCTTGCGGGTGTCGCGGATGCCGATGGTCATGCCGAAGTTGCGCAGCCGTGCGCCCTCGCAGCCCGGGGTGTAGGCGCGCAGCGCATCAATGGCATGCATCGCCTGCTTGCGCCCCTCGATCTCTCCCTTGGTCATGCTGTCGGGGTCGGTGCCGTCGATGCCCGCCAGATGCACCAGGTTCATATAGGTCATCTCACCTGAGTCATGCACCGCGCCCCAGGTGCCGCCGATGGTATTCAGATGCGCCGGGATCACCCCGTCGCGGATGGCCTGGGAGAACGGCTTGGCCAGGAAGGGGGAGAACATCTCATCCTCCTTGCCCGAGGTCTCCACCTGCCATTCGCCCGTGGACCAGTTGGCATAGGTCTGCGGATCGGCCTTCACGCCCTCCATGAACTTCTGCTTGTCGACACCCGCGATGTGGAACATCACGCTGGCGGCCTGCATCTGCTCCACCGGGGTTTTCACGCAAGGCGCCCCCATCATATGGGCAATGTCAGCATCGCCGGTGGCGTCGATCACCCGTTTCGCCAGGATAGCCTCGCGGCCTGCCTTGGATTCCACGATGACGCCGGTGATGCGGCTGCCCTCGCGGATCGGGGCCACGAACACCCGGTGCAGCATCGGGTGGATGCCGGCCTCCTCGACCAGCTTGTCGGCGACCAGCTTGAAGCCCTCGCTGTCCAGCTCATAGCTGAGCGACTGGCTCTCCGGCACCGCCGCGCCCATCGCCTTGGCGCGCTCCTCGAACTCCCAGCCGATGCCGCCGGCCTCCACTGTTTCCTCGTGCCGGTACCAGGCAAAGCCCTCGACACCCACGGTGGTGATATTGCCGCCAAAGCAGCCGAACCGGTCCAGCAGGGTGACCTCCACCCCCGCCCGCGCCGCTGCCAGCGCCGCCGCCAGCCCGCCGGGGCCGGAGCCCACGACCAGCACGTCTGTTTCATGGATGACCGGGATCTCCCGCGCCGGCTCATGGATGGTTTTGGTCACGTCTCTCTCCCCACGGACTCAGTGCGCCCCGGTGTGTCCGGGGCGTTTCCGCTAACACTTTCGAATCTTGAATGACGATTCAAGTTCTTTTGCGCCCCGATGCCGCAAAAACGACAGGAGTCTGCAAATACCGCAAATAGCGGGGTCTTTGCCGGGTTCCGGCAGGTTGCAGCGCTGGAAACTTCCGCAGCCAGCCCCCGCAAAACAGCGGGAAGACACGCAAATTAGGAGATTTTCGCGTTTAATGCGACACTTGGCGGGCTTTTAGCGAGTTTTAGGGAGGAAACATGCCAGAGACAAAGAAAATGCTCGATCCCGACCCAAGAGTCTGGGACTTCGAGACTGAGTATGAGCTGGGACAAGACAACATCCGGCCGCTTGGCTTGGATATCCACAATCCTGTCTTCCTGATTTCCAGTATCCTGATTGCCGCTTTCGTGCTGATCGCGCTTGCCAACCAGGAGGCGGCAGCGGCCTTCTTCGGCTGGCTGCGGCCGTGGCTGACAAGCACCTTCGACTGGTTCCTGGTTTTGTCGGTGGATGCCATAACCCTGTTCTGCCTGGCCCTGATCGTCCTGCCTGTCGGCTCTGTCCGGATCGGCGGCAAGGATGCCAAGCCGGACTATTCCTATGCCGGGTGGATTGCGATGATGTTCGCGGCCGGCATCGGCATCGGCTTGCTGTTCTTCGGCGTGCTTGAGCCTGTCTACTACAACTTCTCCGAAGGCGGAGCCGCACGGCCCTTGGGGATCGACATCAATGAGCCGGGAAATGAATACATCGGCATTGTCGGCACCATTCACCACTGGGGCCTGGAGGGCTGGGCGGTCTACGCCGCGGTTGGCCTGTCGCTGGCGATCTTCTGCTACAACCTCGACCTGCCGCTGACCCTGCGCTCGGCGTTTTATCCGCTGCTGGGCGAACGGGTCTGGGGCTGGTGGGGCCACGCCATCGACACGCTGGCAGTGTTTGCCACCCTGTTCGGCCTGACCACCTCGCTGGGCCTTGGCGCGCAGCAGGTCGCGGCCGGCCTTTATGAGGTGTTCGGGATCGAGCCGACTCCGACGGTTGTCGTGCTGCTGATCATCGGCATCACTGCGATCGCGCTGGGCTCGGTTCTGCTGGGCATGGATGCGGGCGTGAAACGGCTGTCGGAAATCAACATGGTGATGGCGGTCTGCCTGTTCATCTTTGTGATCCTTGTGACCGGCATCGGCACCGCGATTGCGCGCTATTTCAGCGTGATGGTGGACTATGTTCAGCTGCTGCCGGCGCTTTCAAACCCGTTCGGGCGCGAGGACACCAGCTACTTCCACGGCTGGACCACCTTCTACTGGGCCTGGTGGATTGCCTGGTCGCCCTTTGTCGGCATGTTCATCGCCCGCATCTCCAAGGGCCGCACGGTGCGCGAATTCGTGCTGTGCGCGCTGATCGCGCCTACAGCGGTGTGCGCGCTGTGGATGTCGACCTTTGGCGGCGGCGCCATCGACATGCTGAACGCCGGCGGCGCCGAGGGCGTCAAGGCCACGGTGATCGACAGCTACAAGCCCGAGGGCGCGCTGTTCGGCTTCCTGAAGGAGCTGCCTTTGTACTCAATCGTGGCGCCGGTCTCGCTGGTGCTGATCGTGATCTTCTTCGTGACGTCATCGGACTCCGGCTCGCTGGTGATCGACACCATCACCGCAGGCGGCAAGATGGACGCCCCGGTGATCCAGCGGGTGTTCTGGTGCACGCTGGAGGGTCTGGTGGCCATCGCGCTCCTGCTCGGCGGCGGCTTGTCGGCGCTGCAGGGCGCGGCGGTCTCCACCGGCATCCCGTTCACGCTGGTGGTGCTGACGATGTGCTACTGCCTGTGGCTGGCGCTGCGGGCTGAGCGGGCGAAGATGTAAGTCGCCGCAGAGGACCGTTTGAAATTGCCGCGGGCGTTCCGGCGCCCGCGGTTTTCGTTTTCGGGAGCTGGCGCGCAGCGGCAGCGGCAAGCCAACCTCCCCACTTGCCCGCATCCCCATCACCCACTAAACCGGGCGGGAACTCGAACCCACATCACCGATGGAGCCAAGATGCGCCTGTCCCGCTATTTTCTGCCGGTTCTGAAAGAGAACCCCTCGGAAGCCCAGATCGTCAGCCACCGGCTGATGCTGCGCGCCGGGATGATCAAGCAATCCTCCGCCGGGATCTATTCCTGGCTGCCGCTCGGCTTCAAGGTGCTGAAGAAGATCGAAAGCATCGTCCATGACGAGCAGATCCGCGCGGGCCACATCCCGATGCTGATGGCCACCATGCAGCCCGCCGACCTGTGGCGCGAGTCGGGCCGCTATGACGATTACGGCCAGGAAATGCTGCGCATCAAGGACCGCCACGACCGCGACATGCTGTTCGGCCCCACCAACGAGGAGATGATCACCGACATCTTCCGCGCCCATGTCAGCTCCTACAAGGACCTGCCGCTGACCATGTACCAGGTGCAGTGGAAGTTCCGCGACGAGATCCGCCCGCGCTTTGGCGTGATGCGGGGGCGTGAGTTCTACATGAAGGACGGCTACAACTTCGATCTTTCCAAGGAAGACGCGCTGCACGCCTACAACCGCCACCTGGTAAGCTACCTGCGCACCTACGAACGCATGGGCCTGCAGGCGATCCCGATGCGCGCGGACGGGGGGCCGATCGGCGGCGACTACACCCATGAATTCCTGGTACTGGCCGAAACCGGTGAGTCCGAGGTGTTCTATGACAGCGCCGTGACCGACCTTACCTTCGGCGACCGCGACATTGATTATGACAGCGTCGAGCAGTGCCAGGGTGTGCTGGAGGAATTCACCTCCAAATACGCCCGCACCGACGAGACCCACGACGAGGTGGTGTTCCAGGAGCAGGTTCCCGAAGAGCGCCGCCGTTTTGCCCGCGGCATCGAAGTCGGTCAGATCTTCTACTTCGGCACCAAGTATTCCGAAGCGCTGGGCGCCACCGTGCAAACCGCGGATGGCCAGAACGTGCCGGTTCACATGGGCTCGCACGGCATTGGCGTGTCGCGTCTCCTGGGCGCGATCATCGAGGCCAGCCATGACGACAAGGGCATCATCTGGCCCGAGGGCGTGACCCCGTTTCACTGCGGTATCGTCAACCTCAAGCAGGGCGATGACGAAGCCGATGCAGCCTGCAATCAGCTGTATGCGGCGCTGACCGCAGCCGGGCTGGATCCGCTCTATGATGACCGCAACGAGCGTGCGGGCGGCAAGTTTGCCACCATGGACCTGATCGGTCTGCCCTGGCGCATCACCGTCGGCCCGCGCGGCCTGAAGAACGGCGTGGTGGAGCTGACCTCGCGCCGCACCGGCGAGAGCGAGGAACTGAGCCCGGAAGAGGCGGTGAAGAAGGTGGTTGCCGTCTACGAGAAACACCGCACCGGCCGCGGGTTCTGAGCAGCGCGGGGAACCGCCTGAACGATTTTGGAAAGGGGAGCGGCAACGCTCCTCTTTTTTGCGGCTCGCGGCGCGGCCCGCGGCCCGCAGCAGGCGGATTACCGGCGGATATGCAACCGCACCTTGACCCCGCGCGTTATGCAGCACAGGTTGCAGGCAAATTTCCCGGGCAGGACCCCTCTATGGCCACGACACCACCGCCGTTTTCCCGTTTCGAATGGATCATCGCCTGGCGCTACCTTCGCGCCCGCAAGGCCGAGGGCGGGGTCAGCGTGATGACCTGGATCAGCCTGATCGGCATCACCCTGGCGGTGTTTGCGCTGATTGCCACGCTGGCGGTGCGCTCCGGCTTCCGGTCGGAATTTGTCGGCACCATCCTGGGCGCCAACGCCCATGTCACTGTCTATTCCTATGGCGAGGTGAACGAAGCGGGTGTGCTGGACCGCTCGCTGAAGGATTACGAGGCGCTGGCAGAGACCGTGGCCGCCGTGCCGGGCGTCACCCGCGCAGCGCCGCTGGTCAAGGGGCAGGTGATGGCGAACCTGCGACAGCGCAATGCGGGGGTCGAGGTCTATGGCATCTCCGCCGCGGATATTCAGGGCATTCCGGGTGTCGCCCAAAGCGAAGAGGCCATAGGGGATCTGTCGCGCTTTGAAGAGGGGATCGCCATTGGCTCTGGCGTGGCGCGGGAGCTTGGGGTGAGCGTGGGCGACAAGATCAAGCTGATCTCCCCCAATGGCGTCAAAACCGCCTTTGGCACCAGTCCGAGGGTGAATGCCTATGAGGTGGTCTATGTGTTCACTGCGGGCCGCTGGGACATTGACCGCACCCGGGTCTACCTGCCCTTTGCCGAGGCGCAAGCGTTCTTCAACCGCGAGGGCGTGGCGGATGAGATCGAGGTGATGGTGGAAGACCCCGAAAATGTTGACGCTATGGCGCTGGCTATCCAGCAGGCGGCGGGCGGCACTGCAGGCGTCTGGACCTGGCGCGATGCCTCCGGCGGCTTCCTGCGGGCGCTGGAGGTCGAGGACAACGTGATGTTCATTATCCTGTCGATCCTGGTGCTGATCGCGGCGATGAACATCGTCTCGGGCCTGATCATGCTGGTCAAGAACAAGGGCCGCGACATCGGTATCCTGCGCACCATCGGCCTCAGCGAAGGCTCGGTGATGCGAGTGTTCTTCATCTGCGGCGCCTTCACCGGCGTCATCGGCACCATCTGCGGCGTGGTGCTGGGCTGCCTGTTTGCGCTTTATATCGATCCGATCTTCTCCTTTGTGAACTACATCATGGGCGGCGGCGTCTGGGACCCTTCGATCCGCGGCATCTATGCGCTGCCTGCGGAGCTGCGGCTGGCGGATGTGGTGTCGGCCACCGCGCTGTCGCTGGGGCTGTCGTTCTTTGTGACCATTTTCCCGGCCCGCCGCGCGGCGCGGCTCAACCCGGTGGAGGCGCTGCGCTATGAGTGAGATCACGCTGGAGCTGAAGGGGATCGCCAAATCCTATCTGAAAGGCACGCCGGGGCAGGTCGATGTGCTGCGCGGCGCCGATCTGGCCATGCAGGCCGGTGAGGTCGTGGCGCTGGTGGCACCCTCCGGCGCGGGCAAGTCGACGCTCTTGCATATCGCGGGGCTATTGGACACGCCGGACGCGGGCGAGGTTCGGGTGGCCGGAGAGGATGTGACCCGCAAGGGCGACCGCCGCCGCACCCGTGTGCGCCGTCAGGAGGTGGGCTTTGTCTACCAGTTCCACCACCTGCTGCCGGAGTTTTCGGCGCTGGAAAACATCGTGCTGCCGCAGCTGGCCAATGGCGCTTCGCAGAAATCCGCGGTGGCGCGGGCGGCGGAGCTGCTGGGCACCGTCGGCCTTGCGGGCCGCGCCGATCACCGCCCGGCGGCGCTGTCGGGGGGCGAGCAGCAGCGGGTGGCCTTTTGCCGGGCGCTGGCCAACGCGCCGCGGGTTCTGCTGGCGGATGAGCCGACCGGGAACCTCGATCCCGGCACCTCGGACCAGGTGTTTGCGGCGCTGATGGAGCTGGTGCGCGGCACGGGGTTGTCGGCGCTGATTGCCACCCACAACCTGGAGCTGGCAGCGCGGATGGACCGGCAGGTCAAGCTGGAGAACGGGCTGCTGGTGCCGGTGTAGGTGCCTGCCGGCTGGAACAAGGCGCGCAGCGCCGCCGGGCGAGCGCCTGCCTGCCCGCACGGGCTGGCGCTTTTGCGGGGGCAGTGATCTTCTTACAACTCGTACGGATTTGGCAGGGATAAACTGCCTTGCATCAGCGTCACGGCGCCGCCCCGCGGGCAGGCGCTCGCCCGGCTGTTCTCCGCCATTTGACCTGATCAACGGCACTGGTCCACTCTGGTGCTTGGTACGTTCTCCAGTGACGGTGGTTTCAGATGCAGAAGACGGTCTCGGTCCTGAAGGATCTGGTGGTGCTGTTGCGCGATGCTTCGGTGATTGCGCTGTTTGCGGTGTTCCTGCTGTTTCCGCAGAAGCTGAACGGCATTCTGGTCAGCGCGGGGTTTGAGGAGGGCAGCTTTGCCGGCTTCAAATGGAAATCCAAGCTGGTCGAATATGACGCCACCGTGGCGGAGCTGCAGACGGCGCTGGCGGAGGCGCAGAAGGTGAACGCGCGGCTGACCCAGGCGCTGCAGGCCGCCGGGGGCGGACCCGGGGATCTGGAGCGCGAGGCCGAGCTGGTGCAGCAGGACGCCGCCGTGGCGCTGGAGGCGGCCAGCAAGACGGTGGCCGGAAACCAGCAGCTGGTCGAGCAGGCCCGCGCGCAGCTGCAGGAGGAAGCGATCCGCTATTGCTACCAGGAGGACAGCGGCAGGAAGGGGGCGCAGAACTTTCTGGTAGCCTGCCACACCACGCCGGAGCGCTGTGAGCGGGCCAAGGAAAACCCGGCCACGCGGTCATCTGCCTGTGTGGCGCTGGATATGAACACGGCGCCCTGGCAGCCCAGTCCGGGCGGGTTCTGGGGGTCGCTGTTCCAGTACAGCGCCGCGCCGCTGCCCGCGCCGTTTCCCCAGGTGGAGTAGCCCGGCAGAAGGGCGGGGCGGCGGAACCTTGCCTGCCGGGGCCAGGCGGCTTTGGAGGCCGGGCGGTGGTTTGCTATCAGCTGTTAAATTCCGGCCGGGCGGGCTAGGCTGTCCGGGGATGCGCAGAAAGGGCTGAGACGTGGTGAATTCGGTAATCGAGAAAGATGTGACGGTCGAAGGCAATGTCACCTCCAGCAAAGGCAGCGTCGAGGTCCGCGGCCGGGTGGTCGGCGATGTCTCGGCGCAGGCGGTGACAGTGCTGGAAGGCGGCACCGTCGATGGCGCGCTGAGTGCGAAGTCGGTCACCGTGGAAGGCGCCTACAGCGGCAAGATCGAGTGCGACGACCTGCGGCTGGCGGCCAGCTCGAGGGTGCGGGCCGACGTCTCGGCGCAAAGCATGTCGACCGAAAGCGGTGCCCAGGTTGAAGGCAACATCAAGGTCAGCGGCAAGAGCTGAGGCCGCTGGTGCAGCGGCACGGTGCAGGGCAGGCAATTCCTGCTGGCCTCCCTGCGCCTTGTCGGCTACGAGCGGGGCATGACTGACACATTGCCGCCGTGCCCCGAATGCGCCTCTGCCTATACATATCAGGTGGACGCCCTGCTGATCTGCCCTGAGTGCGCCCATGAATGGGCGGCAGGGGAGGCTGCGGACACCGCCGCGGAAGTCCGTGACAGTGTCGGCAATCTGCTGAGCGACGGGGACACTGTGACGGTGATCAAGGACCTGAAGCTCAAGGGGACATCCTCCGTCATCAAGGTCGGAACCAAGGTTCGCGGCATCCGTCTGGTGGATGGCGATCACGACATCGACTGCAAGGTGCCGGGGGTGGGGCCGATCGGGCTGAAATCCCAGTTTGTGAAGAAGGTGGCGGGTTAGGCCGTGTTCTGTTGCCCCTGAAGCCGCAGGCTAATGCTGAAGGGGCGACACATCCGAGGCGTGCTGGCGCCATTTTTTCCGGCTGCCAGCGAAATGACTCGTGTTAGTTTGCACCGGCGACGGATACCGCCGTGCAGCGGACTGAGGACGGCGGCAGGTGGTTTTTCATTCCTGTCGGGGGATCTGCCCCGGCGAGCCTGCCCCTGGTGAACGGTCGACTAAGCGCAAATAGAGTACAGCTCCGCCTGCAAAGGTTCCGGAAAAACCGGTCCAGAAAATTACAGGCAGGGGAACGCCTGCGCTGTCCAGCATTACCATGCAATAGGACCACGAAAGAAAGCAGGTATAGAGGACCAGCGCACCTCGAAATCTGGCTCTCTTTTTGGTCAAAGAATAGGCGGTCAAAAAGGCAGCGAGGAAGGGGAACCAGGTTTCGGCCACATGGTTCAGATAGTGCAGTGCGGGTGACGCGCCGCCCGGAAAGGACATGCCGGTAAACAGTGCTAGAACAGGATACTGCCAAGGAAGAAACGGGTTGATAGCCTCAACAGCTGCGAAGCCCAGCCATGTCAGGAAGCCAGCCAAGAATGCTGCAATGTAGGTTAGCAGGCGTTTGGCCACGTTTCCCTCACGCCATCTGGGTGATCCAGACCCCCAGAGCCATGACCGAAATTCCGGCGGCGCGGGTGAGCGTCAGCGGGCTGATCTGGGCGCCGAACAGGCCGAAGTGGTCGATGGCTGCGGCAGAGATCAGCTGGCCGATCAGCACGAAGAACACCGCATTCCCCACCCCGAAATGCGGCGCCACATGGGTGATCGACAGGACGTAAAAGGCCACCAGAACCCCAGCCAGAAACAGATGCTTGGGCGCCGCCGGGATCTTGGCCAACGCCTGCGGGCCTGCAATCAGCGCATAAAGAACTGTTGCAACCAGCGCGATCAGGAACAGCACCACGGCAGCGGATGCGGGGGAGCCGATAAGTTTTCCCAAAGCTGCATTCAGCGCCGCCAGCACCGGGATGCCGAGGCCGGCGGCCAGCATGATGAGGGCGTATTGGGTCATGTCGCGGCTCCTGCAGGTGTCTCTGCGGTTTTGTGAACGGAAATCCCTAGGCAGCACAAGCGCTACGTTGCGGCCTAGTGCCGGAATCCGGCGCGAATTCCGGCCATAAAAAATAGACTTTCTATGGCTGTTTTCCGCGGCGGGAAACGGCGGGTCAGTCGCAGATGCCGTCCAGCTCTGCACCGTTCCACGGCAGGTAGACATCGCTTTCGCGGCTTTGCGGCAGCGGGCTCACCGGCATGGCGGCGGCCAGCATCTTGTGCAGCCGCCGGGTGCGGGGCGCCTGCGGGGCCAGGGCGCGGCAGCAGACGTATTCCTCCATGATGGCGCCTTGCTGCTCAAATCCGTAGGTCAGGAAATCGGGCTCTCCCTGCAAATCGAACAGATAGGGGTCGCGGCTTTGTCCATGCTCCACCGCCGCCCGCAGCGGCGAATAGCCGGTGCGCTTGCGGTTCTGCCATTGCCAGGCATGGGTGATCTCATGCGCCAGCAGCATCGCCTCCACCAGGTGCAGCCGGTCCGGGTACTCCGGCAGGTAGTTTTCCAGGTACCAGTCGCGGGTGAAGAAGATCCTGTTGAACAGCGCCACCGCGGCCGGGGAGGAGGTGACGATCTCATCCTTGACCGGCGGCAGGATGCGTTCGCGGCAGGTGACGCGCGGGCGCGGCATCCGGCGGAAAGTGACCGCGCCGACCGGGGCCCCCTTGACGATGCGGATCCTGTCCGCGTTCAGGCTGGTGCCGTGCAGCCCGTCCAGATAGGCGCGTTCGGTCTGCGTCAGCGGGCGGCCGCAGGCGGTGAGGATCAGGAAAGCGAGGAGCAGCAGGCGGATCATCTGCACAGGGCCCTTGCGTCAGCAGCTCATCGCCAGCACGCGGCTGATTTCGGTGAGCGAGCGTCCCGATTGCTCCATCCAGCCGTTGAACGCGGCTTGCACCGCCTTCAGCGCAGTCTTGGAGGTGGCGGGTTTGTCTATGATGCCTTCGGCGATCAGGCGGGCGGTGACGTCCTGACTGAGGATGAAACTGTCGCTGCCGGCAAAGCGCATGGCGTACTGGCCGGTGTTTCCGCCGAGGCGGGCGCCGCGTTTCTTGAGCATGTCCAGCAGCCCGATGTAATCGGTGGAGGGCCAGCCGCCCAGCACTTGGCCCGCGCCGCCCTCGTCGCGCAGCTCCATCAGGAAGGCGGCGTTGTGGCGGACGGTGGCGAGCTTGGCGCCATTGCGCACGACGCGGGTGTCGCTGAGGATCCGGTCGAACTCGTCCTCGGCCATGAAGGCGCAGGGGCCCGGGTCGAAGCCGTGGAAGACCTCCTCGAACCCGTCCCATTTCGCCTCGATCACTTTCCAGTTGAAGCCTGCCTGGAAGATGCATTTGGTCATGGTCGAGAGCCAGCGGTCCTCGGGCAGTTCCGTCACCTTGGGGTCGGGTCTGGTGAGTTTCTCCTCCAGCGCCGCAGCACCGCCGTGGCGGTCTGCGGAAATGGCGTAGATCTCGTCGAATGTGCGCATGGCAGGGTCCTGTGGCGTCAGGTCAGGTTAGCGGCGCTGGCGCAGCTCGACAATGGATTTGCCGAGACGGAAGGGGGCGGCGAAGCTTACGAGGCAGAGGGCGATGATCTGCAGGACCAGGATATGGGCATTGTCCTGCAGGTATTCCCACTCCTCCTTGAGCTTGGACACATGGGCGATCAGGTCGTCATAGGCGCGGGCGATGATCAGGTAATCGCCGGCGATGGCGGGCACCTTGCGGCGCATGTTGTCCACGGCTTCCTGGGCCGGGGCGTCGAGCGAGGTGAAGACCAGGAACGCCTCGGGATCGAAGGCGCTGGCCTGGGCTTCCATTTCTTTCATTCCGTCTGCTGCGCCGCGGCCGCCGAACAGGAAGCTGAGACCCTGCAGGGGCGCGACCTCATCCGTCACTGCGATGAACAAGGGCAGCTCGGCGTTGCCCGCGGTGGAGGCGGAGAGGAATTCGACCTTTTCGCACAGGACGGCGATGTCGGCGTCATAGGCCGGGTCGCAGAAGCGCAGGCGGAAGCGGGCGGCGTCGCGGTCGAAGGCCGCCGTTGCGGCATAGGCGATGTCGATCTGGCGTTCGAGCTTGGAGCTGTCGGCGGCGTAAATGCCGGAGATGACGGCGACCAGCGCGCCGAAGCCGCCGAGGACCACCCACACGAGGTCCGCCAGTTTCCAGGCGCGGTGGCCTGCGGGTTTGCGGAACAGGAAGGCGGTGCCGATCAGCCCTGCGAAGAAGAACATGAGGAGCAGGGGCAGCTGGTTGTCCGCGATGAAGGCCATGCCCGGTCTCCTGGCTGGGTGTGATGGCCTAACCATAGGAAGAGGCAGGGGTTTCAGGCAACCGCCCTCACGAAGCTGTCACCGCGCAGGGCTGCGGCCCGGCGGGAGGGTGTCTCCGTCCGGGGCGGCTGGCTGTGCGGGGCGGGTGCCCTTTGTCTCGTGCGGCCGGTGGTCAGCGGCCGGGGTAGAGGAGGCGGCGCCGCCAGAGGGCGGAGGGCCGGGCAGGGGGTCGCAAGCCCCCATGTCCGCTCGAAAGCTCTCATCTGCGGAAAACCCCTGCACCCAATGAAGGAGGTGGTCTTGGGGGTTCCGTATCTCCTGGCGGTGCGGGGTGTCAGACCGCACCATGTGTCGCGACGCAGGTGAGTATGGCAGAGCCGGGTTAAGGCGCGGCAAGCGGGGCGTGCGGTGGTTTGCGGCGTGAGGCAACGGGGAAGCCGTTTTGACCGAACCGCTTGCGGCCTGGTCTGCGCCGGTCTGCCTTTCGAACTGAAGGACTGGAGGTTTGTCTCCGGCAAAACGGACAGGCGTCTGCGCGCCGTCCCAAGGTCAGGCCCGGGCCTTGTGCCGCGGCACACTCGCAGCGGGCGTTATTTTGCCGCTTCCCGCGCCACTGCAGCGATGGCCGCCCGCACATCCGTCTCGCGGCTTCGGTGGTTGGTGATCGCGGCGCGCAGCATCACCCTGCCGTCTGCCCGGGTGGTCGAGAATACCGCCTCGCCGCTTTCCTGCAGGGTCTGGGCGATGCGGGCGTTCACCTGCGACTGCGCCTCCGGCGGCAGATCGCTGCGCGCGGTGAACACGCAGACATTCGACACCACCGGCGCCCCCAATGCCATCAAGGGCTGCGCCTCCACCTCTGCCGCCATAAACGCCGCCAGTTCGCAATTGCCGGTGATCGCCTCGGAAAAGGCTGCTTCGCCATATGTTTCCAGCGCCGTCCAGACCTTTAGCGCCCGGTTGCCGCGGCTGAGATCAATGCCGTAGTCGCAGAACCAAGGCTCGCCGCCCGCCAGCCCGCGCTCGGCCCCTTCCAGATAGGCGGGCCGCGCCGCGAAGGCCGCCCGGTGCTCGTCTTCGTTGCGCAAAAGCGCCATGCCGCAGTCATAGCCCACATACATCCACTTGTGGAAATCCAGCGCAATGCTGTCGGCCCGCCCGATCCCGTCGCTGAGCGACCGGTACGGCTGCTCCGCGATCCGCGTCCAGGCGCCGAAGGCCCCGTCCACATGCAGCCACAAGCCCAGCTCCGCCGCGGCATCCGCCAGCGCGTTCAGATCGTCAAACAGCCCAAGGTCCACCGTGCCGGCATTGCCCACCACCAGAAAGGGCTTCTCCCCGGCGGCCTTGTCGCTTGCAACCATCGCCGCCAAAGCAGCGCAGTCCATTTGACCGTCCTTCAGCGGCACCTTGCGCAGGTTGTCCGAGCCGATGCCCAAAAGCTCCACCGCCTTCAGCGTTGCATTATGGACGCCGTCCCCGGCGTAGGCGGTCAGCCGCACAGCGCCTTGGCCCTGCTTGCGCAGGTTTTTCAGCACCCTGAGCCGCGCCGCCTGAAAGGCAATCACCGTCGCCTGCGAGGTGCCGGTCACCAGGAGCCCGCTGGCGCCCTCCGGCATCCCCATCTTGCGGCGTGTCCAGTCAACCACTGCGCGCTCCATGTAGTTGGCGCCGTGATCGCGCCCGCCCATGTTGGCGTTGACGGCCGCCGCCGCCAGAGAGCTGATCAGGTCCGAGGCCAGACCCGAGCCCTGCACCCAGCCCCAAAACCGCGGATGGGTGTTGCCGCCGTGATAGGGCAGCACGTCGCGGATGATCCTGTTCACGGTCTCTTGCGGCCCTCGTGCCTCTGCCGTCACCGCATAGCGCGCATCGATGTCGTCCGGCACCGGCTGCCAGGGACGCTCCGCAGCCTGCTGCATCTGGTCGAGCGCGGCGTCCAGCATCCGCTGCGCCTCAGCCCGGAACGCCGCCCAGTCCTGCGTCTTGATTCCCTTCTCAGCCACCCGCGCGCCCTCCTTCTGCCCTTAGCTGGCAGAGGTGTAGCCCGCAGCCCCTTGCGCCGCACGGAAAATATCGACGCACTCGGGTTACCGAATGAGCTTTTCGAAAAATGCGAAACTCACTTCTTGAGCGAGGAACACGCTTAGCCGGACATGGTGGAGCAGCAAGCGACAGCCACGCGGAGAGTTCAGAATCTCTTCCCGCTCAGAACTTCCGAATAGTTTCTCTTGCGTTTCTTGTCCCCGAAGACCTGATAGAAGCTTTTTCCATCAATCTTCTCGAACCCGATGCACTCAGCCGCGCCGAACATTTTCAGCTCATAGCAGATGCGGCCTCGGGATCTCAGCTTGTATGTCGTGGTCTCGGTCTTGCCTTTCCATATGACGTCCATTGTCCGGCCGTCTCTGACAAACATCGCGCCTTCGTTGCTAGCTCCCAACGGATAAGTGTTGCCGACCAGCAGCTTCCTCACTTCCTTCTTTGTAAACGACGGTCCGGCCGCAGCTGGCAGTGCCAGAGAAACTGCAACCAGAAATACAGAAATTGCCCGTGCTAACTGCATGGCTCCCTCCCACTTGTTACCGGTAAAAGATGAATGGTTAACAGTTGCCATCATACCACAGTTGCACTTCTGATTCAAAAGAAGCAGCCCTGCGGTTGACCGCCAGCCTGTCCCAAGAGCCTTATCCACAGCCCCTTGCGGCCCTCTTCCACCCGGCCCCAACACCTGCCATAATGGCCGCCAATCAACACCAAGGAAGAGCAGTTCCCGCACATGGCCGACGACCTTCTCAGCACGCCTGCAGCCGATACCTATGACGCGTCCTCGATCGAGGTTCTGGAAGGCCTCGAACCGGTCCGCCAGCGCCCCGGCATGTATATCGGCGGCACCGATGAGCGCGCGCTGCACCATATGGTGGCCGAGATCCTCGACAACTCGATGGACGAGGCGGTTGCGGGCCATGCCAACCGGATCGAGGTGACGCTGCACGCCGATTACGCCGTCACCATTTCCGACAACGGCCGCGGCATCCCGATCGACCCGCACCCCAAGTTCCCGGACAAATCGGCGCTGGAGGTGATCCTGTGCACCCTGCACGCGGGCGGCAAGTTCTCGGGCAAGGCCTATCAGACCTCCGGCGGCCTGCATGGCGTCGGCTCCTCGGTTGTGAACGCGCTGTCGGATTCCATGGTGGTGCAAGTGGCCAAGAACAAGGAACTGTTCGAACAGCGCTTTTCCCGCGGTCTGCCGTTGGGTCCGGTCGAGAAGGTCGGTGCCGCCCCCAACAAGCGCGGCACCTTCGTGACCTTCCACGCCGACGAGGAAATCTTCGGCCACCACCGCTTCAAGCCCAAGCGGCTGTTCACCCTGGTGCGCTCCAAGGCCTATCTGTTCTCCGGCGTCGAAATCCGCTGGAAGTCCGAAATCGACGACGGGGAGACGCCGCAAGAGGCCACCTTCCACTTCCCCGGGGGCCTGCGCGACTACCTGACCGAAGTGCTGGGCAAGTCCTCCGTCTACGCAGACGTGCCCTTTGCGGGCAAGGTGGAGTTCCGCGAGAAGTTCGGCGAGCCGGGCTATGTGGAGTGGGCGATCAACTGGACGCCGTCGCGCGACGGTTTCACCCAGTCCTACTGTAACACCGTTCCCACGCCCGAGGGCGGCACCCATGTGGCGGGTTTCTGGTCCGCCATCCTTAAGGGCATCAAGGCCTATGGCGAGCTGGTCAGCAACAAGAAGGCCGCCCAGATCACCCGCGACGACCTGATGGCGGGCGGCTGCGCGCTGGTCAGCTGCTTCATCGCCGACCCGGCCTTTGTCGGCCAGACCAAGGACCGCCTGTCGACTGAATCTGCCAACAAGATGGTGGAAAACTCGGTCCGCGACCATTTCGACAACTGGCTGGCCGCCGACACAAAGTCAGCCGGCGCCATCCTCGACTTCCTGATCCTGCGCGCCGAGGAACGCCTGCGCCGCAAGCAGGAGAAAGAGACCCAGCGCAAGTCCGCCACCAAGAAGCTGCGCCTGCCCGGCAAGCTCACGGACTGCACCGCCAAGAACCGCGCGGGCACCGAGCTGTTCATCGTCGAGGGCGACTCGGCGGGCGGCTCCGGCAAGGGCGCGCGCAACCGCGAAAACCAGGCACTGCTGCCCTTGAAGGGCAAGATCCTGAACGTGCTGGGCGCCGCCTCCAACAAGCTCGGCTCAAACGCCGAGATCAACGACCTCTGCGAAGCGCTGGGTGTCGGCCTCGGCACCAAGTTCAACCTTGATGACTTGCGCTATGACAAGATCATCATCATGACCGATGCGGACGTCGACGGCGCCCATATCGCGTCGCTGCTGATGACCTTCTTCTTCACCCAGATGCGCCCGCTGATCGACGGCGGCCACCTGTATCTGGCCTGCCCGCCGCTGTTCCGCCTGACGCAAGGCGCGCGGCGTGTTTACTGCCTGGACGAGGCCGAGCGCGACCACTGGCTGGAGAAGGGCCTGGGCGGCAAGGGCAAGATTGATGTGAGCCGCTTTAAGGGTCTTGGCGAAATGGACGCCAAGGACCTGAAGGAGACCACGATGGATCCCAAGACCCGGAAATTGATCCGGGTGACGATCGACGAGGACGAGCCCGGCGAGACCGGCGACCTGGTCGAGCGCCTGATGGGGAAAAAGCCGGAGCTTCGCTTCCAGTACATCCAGGAAAACGCGAAGTTCGTGGAGGAGTTGGATGTTTGAGGCTATTTAAGGCCGACTATAGCTAGCAACTCGTTTTCAGTCACGAAGTCGGGACGGCCATGGCTGTCCCGAAGGCTCATAGCCTTAATGATTTTTGTTCCTTTATGTGTATGCACCCAGTCACGCGAAGCTTCTTCGGCAATCACGATGTAGTCGACTTTCTTGGAAACAGATTTCGCTGTTTCTATGCCCAACTCGTGCAGCCGTTCTTCGATAAGTCTGCGAGGAGAAATTGAGAATGCTCCAGTGAGGACAATTCTCTTTCCTTCAAGCTCGGCAGGGTCGCTTCCGATTGAGACTGTGGAAAACTCCGGCGTCCCACCAAGTGAGGAAATCCCAGTGTCACAAAAGGCGTCTCCGACAAGCCGGGTAATCGCTGCACAGATTTCAGCAGATTCCAGTGTTTCGATAACGCCATCATCCAGCGCCTCTCTGCAGAGATTGACGACATTACGTGCAAACGGGTCTTCCAGGACAGCTGCGTTTCCCTCTCCGAGCTTGACTAGTGCAGTTGCCTCTTTCTTAGTTATGATGTCGTCGCAGGCAATTGCCGCAACAAATCCCAGAAATCTGTTCACGCTCGACTTTGGGCATGAAACGTCAATTTCGCTGGCGCGATATTCTGCGATACCTACTAGACTATCGTGATCTAAGAGATCCGCACGAAAGTCTTCAAGTATTTCGAGTGC
The DNA here is from genome assembly GCF_982940295.1 of Leisingera sp. Lineage (NCBI taxonomy): Bacteria > Pseudomonadati > Pseudomonadota > Alphaproteobacteria > Rhodobacterales > Roseobacteraceae > Leisingera > Leisingera sp. The sequence continues at coordinate 81,949 of NZ_CEYXRG010000006.1, read as the reverse complement.
GTCGGCCTCACCCAAGTTTTCAACGAACTCCGCGCATTGGGTAAGTAACGGCTCCACTTCGCCTACTTCGATGTTTCCGCTTGCGGCGATTCCCTCAAGAAATCCGGTAAAGTAACAGAAGAACTTTTTGTCGTTCGTTTCTCTATGAATAGTGGCCAACGCAGTACCGCCTGGTTCCAATGACGCCATGGGAAATTCCTTCTGTGGGATATTCAATTGTTAAAGCATCCGAATGTCCTCGCACAAGCCAAAGAGGAGCAAATTCGACGCTATCTACCATGAGGGCAGTGGAATGTTCCCACCCCACAAGGCCCGCGCCTGACCTTGGGAGGGCGCGAAGGCGCCTTCCCGGGGGGAAGGTCAGGCGCGGGCCGTGCCGCTGTGCGCCACGCCCCAGAGGGGGCACAGCGCCACCGTCACTTTCCAAGGCACTGGCACCAGCGAAGGGCTCCGCCTGTTCCCGGCTCAAACAGTCCCCCGGACTGTTTGTCCCTGCGGGAACCGGCGTGAACTCCCGGGGGGAAGGTCAGGCGCGGGCCGTGCCGCTGCGCGCCACGTCCCAGAGGGACACACCGCCACCGTCACCTTCCAAGGCACCGGCAGCAGCGAGGGGCTCCGCCCGTCCCCGCCTCAAACAGTCCCCCGGACTGTTTGTCCCTGCGGGAACCGGCGTGAACTCCCCGGAGGCAAGGTCAGGCGCGGGCCGTGCGGCTGGCGCCTCACGTCCCAAGGGGGCAGGCGTCTGACGTTCCGTTTTGTCTTCCACTGATGCGTGCAGCCGCTACTCTTCCGCCCGAACAGTCAGGGAGAGACGCATGGCCTGGATCAGAACCGTTCCGTTCGAGGACGCCGCCGGCAAGCTGAAGAAGCTTTATGAGCGGGTCACCGGGCCGGGGAACAATGTCGACAACATCATGATGGTGCACTCGCTGCGGCCGCATTCGATGGAAGGCCATATGGCGCTTTACAAGAATGTGCTGCACCACACGGGCAACACGGTGCCGAAGTGGTTCCTGGAGGTGCTGGGGGTCTGGGTCTCAAGCCTCAATGACTGCGCCTATTGCGTGGAGCATCATTTCGCCGGGCTGCAGCGGCTTTTGGGGGATGAGGCGCGGGGGCGGGCGATCCGGGCGGCGATCGAGGCGCGTGATCCGGGCGCGGCGCCGCTGAAGCCGGGGCAGGCGCAGGCGATGGTGTATGCGCGGCGGCTGACGGAGGACCCCGCCAGCGTGACCGCGGCGGATATCGAGGCCTTGCGGGACGCAGGATTTGACGACGGGGAGATCCTGGAGATCAACCAGGTGACCGCCTATTTCGCCTATGCCAACCGGACGGTGCTGGGGCTGGGATGCTCCACCAAGGGCGATGTGCTGGGCCTGAGCCCGAACAATTCGCAGAACCCGGATGATTGGGGGCACACGTAAGGGGCGCTGCCCCTCGGCCTTGGCGGGCCTCACCCCGGGATATTTTCAGCCAGATGAAGAGGATCAAGCGGCCTGGCGTCCGCTTTTAGGTGTGCAAACCGCTCATCTTTTGATGCAGGTCAGGGCGGGGCGGCGGCGGCGGCAGTATGGTTGCGGCGCAGATTCAAAGAAGGAGCTTTTTATGGACGCCGCAGCACAGAACATTGTGAACAGCGCCGCAGGGACAGTTCAGGCACCGGAGCCGGAGGTGCCCCCCGCCGTACCGCGGGCGCCAACTGCAGAGGATATCCGGCGGGCCTTTGAGAGCGGCAAGTATCCGTATCCGCGCAAGATGGTTCGCAAGGAGTACGAGGCGGAAAAGGCGCGGCTGCAGGCGGAACTGCTGAAAGTTCAGCTGTGGGCGCAGGAGACCGGCGAGAAATTCGTGATGCTGTTCGAGGGCCGCGATGCGGCGGGCAAGGGCGGCACCATCAAGCGGTTCACGGAGCACCTGAACCCGCGCTCGGCCCGGGTGGTTGCCCTGAACAAGCCTTCGGACGAGGAGCGCGGGCAGTGGTATTTCCAGCGCTACGTGCGGCATCTGCCGACCAGCGGTGAGATCGTGTTCTATGACCGTTCCTGGTACAACCGCGCAGGCGTCGAGCGGGTGATGAGTTTCTGCGAGCCGAACGAATACCTGGAGTTCATGCGCCAGGCGCCGGAGTTTGAGCGGATGCTGGTGCGGTCGGGCATCCGGCTCTACAAATACTGGTTCTCGGTCACCCAGGAAGAGCAGAAACGCCGCTTCGACTCGCGCGAGACCGACCCCCTGAAGCAGTGGAAGCTGTCGCCGATCGACAAGGCGTCCCTGGGTAAATGGGATGATTACACCGAGGCCAAGGAGGCGATGTTCTTTTACACCGATACGGCGGATGCGCCCTGGACGGTGATCAAGTCCAACTGCAAGAAACGGGCGCGGATCAACTGCATGCGGCACTTCCTGGCCTCGCTGGATTATCCCGGCAAGGACCCTGAGATTGTGCAGGAGCCGGATCCGCTGATCGTCGGGCAGGCGCATCATGTGATCCATCAGTCCGATCACATTCTGGGCAAAGCCTTGCATCCGGGCACACGGGCGCGCTGAAGCCCGCCTGCGGCGCAGCCCTGCGGTTGCGGGGCTGCAGTCAGGCGCGTAATGCTTTGACGTATGAAACATATTGCTCCCTTGTTCGCAGCTGCGCTGCTGGCTCCGCAGGACGCCGGGTCGCACCCGCATATCTTTGTCGATACCGCGCTGAAGGTGATTGTCTCGGACTCGGGGCAGCTGGAAGCGGTTGAGATCACCTGGGCCTATGACGAGTTCTATTCGCTGCTGATCTTCGAGGACCGGGGACTGGACAGCGATTACGATGGTGCGCTGACGGCGGAGGAGCTGGCCAAGCTGCAAGGGTTCGACATGGCCTGGACCGAGGGGTTCGAGGGCGATACTTACCTGACCCGCGACGGCGCCGGGCTGGAAATGGGGGCACCGGTGCATCTGGCGACGGAAGTCGCGGACGGGCGCATCACCACCCGGCACCGCCGCGCGCTGGTGCAGCCGCAGGCGGCGGACGGGGTGGTGATCAAGGCATATGACCCGGGCTATTACACCGCTTACACGATGACCGGCGGGCTGGAGGTCTCCGGCGGCTGCCAGGGCAGCATCACGCCGCCGGATCTGGATGCGGCCTATACCAAGGTGGAGGAGCTTCTGTATGCGATGCCGGCCGATCAGGCAGAGGAGGCATACCCTGAGGTGGGCGAGGCCTTTGCCGATACTGTGCGGCTGAGCTGCGGGGCGTAAGGTGCGGATTTTCCTGACCATAGCTGCGCTGGGCGTGGCGGGTCTGGCGCTGTGGCTCTGGGGGTTTGGCGGGGCCGGGGTGGTGTCGGCCTGGGCGGCGGAAGGGCAGCGGGAGGCGCAGAACGCGATGGCGCGGGGGCTGCGGGCCTTGCGCGCGGGCGAGCCGGGCGCGCTGATGGCGCTGCTGAGCTTGTGCTTTGCTTACGGGTTCTTCCACGCCGCAGGTCCTGGCCATGGCAAACTGGTGATCGGCGGCTATGGCATGGGCAAGCCGGTGCCGCTGGCCCGGCTGGCCGGGCTGGCGCTGGCGTCCTCGCTGGCGCAGGCGGCCACAGCGGTGCTGCTGGTGGCGGGCGGGCTGATGCTGCTGGACTGGGGGCGCGAGCAGCTGACCAGTGCGGCAGAGGACGTGCTGGCGCCGTTGTCCTACGGGCTGATTGCGCTGGTGGGCCTGTGGCTGCTGGCGCGGGGCCTGCGGCGGCTGCTGGGCAGCCGGGCTGGCGGACACGGGGCCCATGATCATGACCACCATCATGAGGCTGGGGAGGTGTGTTCCTCCTGCGGGCACCGGCACGGGCCGACCGTGGAGGAAGCGGCGAATGTCCATTCGCTGCGCGATGCGCTGGCAATTGTGGGCGCGGTGGCGCTGCGGCCTTGCACCGGGGCGGTGTTCCTGCTGCTGCTGACTTGGCGGATGGGCGTTTTGTGGTCCGGGATTGCCGGCGCCTTTGCCATGGGGCTGGGCACCGCCACGGTCACCGTCGCTGTGGCCGCGGCTGCCGTCACCATGCGCAAGGGGGCGCTGGCGCAGATGCAGGGAACGGGCGCCTTGCGCGCTGCCGCGGTGCTGGAGATCCTCGCGGGTGGCGTTGTTGCCGTGCTGGCGGGTCAGATCATGCTGCGGGCGCTGTAACGGTCACACGTCCAGGGCTTCCTGCAGAAGAGTGAACATCGGCTCCAGCGTCAGGTAGGCGGACATCAGCGCCGCCATCGGCGCGTTCTGTTCGCGCGGACTCATCTCGTGCCAGAAGGTGAGGGACTTGCGCTGCAGCAGGTGCCCGTGGGGATGGGCCTTGCCATAGGGGGCAGGGACTCGTTTCAGCTCGGGTTCATTCGCGGCAAAGCCCTTGAGCGCCAGGATGTCCACGAGGGCTGCGGCCTCATCCCCGGTTTCTCCGTCCACCGCCTCGCGCCAGGCAGGCAACTGTGCCTTGGTGAAGTTCATGATGCCGCCGCCGGTGGTGCAGGACTTGGGGTCGATGCCGAAGAACAGCGCGCAGCCTGCGCCGTTCACAGTCCACATCATGTGCAGATGGGTCTTGTAGGGCGTCTTGTCCTTGGAAAACCGGATGTCGCGCTGGGGGCGGAACAGTCTGGGCACCGCTTGCGCGCCGGTCCGTTTGGTGATCGCCTGCGCGACCTCGTCCAGAAGCAGCAGGGCGGGCGACTTGAGCTGCGTCTCATAGCGGTCCTTGTGCGCGGTGAACCACTCGCGGTTGTTGTTCTGCGACAGCTCTTTCAGAAAGGCGCGGGTGTCGGGGATCAGCTGCGCAAAAGGGTCGGTCATCGGAAATGGCTCCTGCAGGCGGTGGGGCGTCTGTGCAGAATACCACCATGCGCCTGTGCGAGGGGCAAGGAGACTCTGCTCTTGCCGGAACCGTCCGGCAAGCCTAAGGCTGGCTTCATGAGCACGTTAACCAACCGACACACCGAAATGTCACCGGGCGGCCATGCCCGGGCGATTGCCGTTCTTGGCCTGCCGCTGATCGGCGGCCACGTGGCGCAGTTTGCCATTGGCCTGACCGATACGGTCATGCTGGGCTGGTACGGGGTGGAGGCGCTGGCGGCGGTGACGCTGGGCTCGACCTATTTCTTTTCGATCTTTCTGCTGGGGTCCGGCTTTGCCTTTGCGGTGATGCCGATGGTGGCGGCTGCGGCGGGCGCTGGAGAGGAGCGGCAGATCCGCCGCTCCACCCGCATGGGGCTGTGGCTGTCACTGGCCTATGGCGCGCTGGCGATGCCCTTGCTGTGGTGGTCGGAGCCGATCCTGCTGCTGCTGGGGCAGGAGCCCGAGGTGGCCCATGCGGCGGCAGAGTATCTGCGGATTGCCGGCTGGGCGATCTTTCCGGCGCTGTTGTACATGGTGGCCAAGTCCTATCTGGCGGCGCTGGAGCGGACCCAGATCGTGCTGTGGCTGTCGGTGTTCGGAGCGGTGCTGAACGCGCTGGTGAACTATGCGCTGATTTTCGGCAATTGGGGCGCGCCGGAGCTGGGGATTACCGGGGCGGCGATAGCGTCCCTTGTGACCAACGGTGTGTCCTTTGTGCTGGTGCTGGCCTATGCACTGAAGGTGCTGCCGGAGCATGAGCTGCTGAAGAACTTCCAGCGGCCCGACTGGGAGATGCTGGGCCGGGTGTTCCGGATGGGCACGCCGATCGGCCTCACGACGCTGAGCGAGAGCAGCCTGTTTGCGGCCTCGGCGATGATGATGGGGTGGCTGGGCACGGTGCCGCTGGCGGCGCATGGGATTGCGATCTCGCTGGCGGGGCTCACATTCATGGTGCACCTGGGGCTGTCCAATGCCGCCACCATCCGGGCGGGCAATGCCTTTGGCCGCGGCGACCGGGCGCATATGGCGCGCGGCGGCAAGGTGGTGACGGCGATGTCGCTGGGGGTTTCAGTGGTGGGCGTCACCCTGTTCCTGACCATTCCCGGCCCGCTGATGTCGCTGTTCCTGGACTCGGCGGACCCGCAGAAGGATCAGATCCTGCTGATCGGTGCGGGGCTGCTGGCAGCGGCAGCGCTGTTTCAGATGATGGACGGGATGCAGGCGATTGCGCTGGGCCTGCTGCGCGGGGTGCAGGATACCGGCGTGCCGATGGTGATTGCCGCGCTCAGCTATTGGGCGGTGGGCATTCCGGCCTCCTATGTGATGGGGTTTGTATTCGGCTGGGGCGGTGTTGGCGTCTGGATGGGGCTCGTTGCCGGCCTGACGACGGCGGGGCTGTTCCTGATGAAACGGTTCTGGGGGCAGTCGATCAAGCTGGTGGGGGCAAAGCCCGCGTAGGCCGGGCTGGGCCGCACAGCGCTTGTCAGTCCGTGCCGCTGCCGCGCCCCATGATGTGGATCGGGGAAAACGCTCCGAGGATCAAGCGGCGGTGGTCAAAGGGGATCTCGACGGGGATGTCGAAGCGGGTGTCTTTGGCGATGCGGGCTTCGGCGTCCTCCATCTCCCCCCTGCTGGGCCAGACCTGCCAGGAGAGGACGATGCGCTCCCCCGGGCGGGCAGCCACAGCGCGGCGGAAATCGGTGTGCTGGCCGTCGGGCACGTTGTCCTCCCAGGAGTCGACAATCTCCAAACAGCCGTATTCGCGGAACAGCTCGGCACTGGTCTTGGCCCAGGCCTTGTAGGCCTCGAAGTTTTCTTCGGGGACGGGGATCACAAATCCGGCGACATACATGGCGGCCCTCCCTAGGATCGGCCCGGGCACCGCCCGGCCTTGGCGAGTTTGGCACGGGGCGGCGTTTCACTCCAGCGTCTTGCTGAGGGCCGCGGCGCGGGGTTGACCGCCTGGTGCCCTGCGGGCAGGATTCCGGAACAGCCTGATTTTCAACCGGAAAGCCCCTTGCCATGATGACCGACGACGACAAGCGACTGCTGCGGATTGCCTATGAGGAAGCCAAGGCAGGTTTTGACGAGGGCGGTTGTCCGATCGGTTCGGTGCTGGCGCGCGGCGGCCAGGTGGTGGCGCAGGGGCGCAATCAGCGGGTGCAGAAGGGCGATCCGATTGCCCATGGCGAGATGGATGCGCTGCGCAAGGCCGGGCGGCAGAAGACCTACCGGGACACGGTGCTGTATACCTCGCTGTCGCCTTGCATGATGTGCAGCGGCACCATCGTGCAGTTCGGTATTCCGCGGGTGGTGATCGGCGACACGCAGAACTTTGGCGGCAACGAGGAGTTCCTGCGCGCGCGCGGCGTGGAAGTGGTGATTGCCGAGGACCCGGACTGCATCGCGCTGATGCAGCGGTTCATCCGCGAAAAGCCGGAGCTGTGGGCGGAAGACATCGCCGAGTAGGACGCCCGGGCGGTCAGAACCAGTAATAGGGCACCTGGTAATGATCGTAGATGCTTTCCTCGTGCTTGCGGTCCCGGTGCCAGCCCTCGTATTGCGCGGGGGCGCTTTCCAGCTGATCAGGGGTGATGCTGGTGCGGAACCCTTGCAGGCCGCTGTCGTAGGAAAGTGAGCCCCAGGGGATAACGTATTCCTGTTCGCCAAGGCCCAGGAACCCGCCGAACGTCACGATGGCATAGGCCGCTTTGCCGGATGATTTGTCGATCATCAGGTGATCAATGGTGCCGGCCTTTTCCCCGGCTTCATCATAGACCGCGGTGCCGGTCACATCGTTTGTGGAGACGAGACTGCTGTCAGTGCCGTGTTGAGCCTGTTGCATGGGTTTTCTCCTGTTGGTGGTGTGATGGAAACTCAACGTTCCGGCCCTGCGATTGTTCCGGCGGCGCGTTGGCCGGGGCGATGGATGAGCGGCATATGTGCTAGGCTCGCAGCGAACCCGCCGCTGCGGCGCAAAGGAGGCTGCCATGGGGCTCAGGATTGCTATTGAACACGCAGGCAGGCGTCTGGCTGCGGTACTGGCGCTGATGCTTTCCTGCCTTGCGCCTATGGCGCTGATGGCGGAGCCGCCGCGGGCGGGGCTGATGTGGAACCGTACCGGGCTGCCGGCGGTGTTCCCCTTGCAGGTCAAGACGCCGGAGGGGGCGGATTATTATCTCACCCTCAGCGATGCGCAGACCGGAGAGGCGGCGCTGGCGGCCTATATCGAGGGCGGCGAATTCTTCAAGGTGCTGGTGCCGCCTGGGCGCTATGTGCTGCGTTTTGCCAGCGGGGAGGTCTGGCAGGGCGAGGACCGGCTGTTCGGGCCGGGTGCCCTGACGCAGCGGTTTGAGCTGCCGCATCCGCTGGAATTCGCCATTCGCGGGGCTGGTATAAAGGGCGGTCACGTCGTGACGCTGTCGCGGGACCGGCCGGGCGGAGGGGTGCGGGCAGCGGTGAAGGCCCAGTACATCTGCCAGATCGCTAGCGTGGAGGGCGCGGAGCCTCTGACCGGGCGCGCGAGCGCCAGCCGCCCGTTCTGGCTGGGCGGCGATGCGCGTTCAAGGGCAATTCTGCATCTGCGGTGGCGGCTGGAACTGGGCGGGCCGGGGTCCGGGACACCGCTGGAGCGGTGGCAGCGCAGCCTGTTTGTGCTGGGCAACCCGCTGCTGCCGCCGCGGCCTTCGGGGCTGGACAGCCGGACCGGGCAGCGGCTGCCGCAGATGCGGTTCCCGTCCTATTCGGTGCGGTCGCTAATCTGCGGGTGATTTGGCCGCATAAACAATGTCTTACTCGCCGCCGCGGGCCTTGATCAGCCGGTCTGCCTTCTTGCGCACCAGCACGCTGCGCAGGTCGTGCATGGCCAGCAGCAGGGCGTCTGTGACTTCCTCCAGCTGCTCATCCGTGGCACGGCTGTTGGCCCAGTGGGCGGTGAGGTTCAGATGGTCGATGGCGCGGTGGATATCATCGGTATCGCGGGCCGCGAGGGTGGCGGTGCGGGCCTCCATCCAGGACTTGATCTCGGCAATGTCCTGATCGCTGAGCTGGCGCTGGCCGTGCGGTTTGATCTCGCCGTTGCGGATGTTCACAACGGCGATCTGGTCCATCTCGATCCGCCGCTGGCGGTTCTCGGTGTCGACGCGGAAGACAAAAGCGCCGTTCTCGCGGACACGGAAGTAATATTCCGGCAGATCGGCGCTCATGTCTGGTCTCCTGTTTATTTGAGCGACGCGCAGAAGTTCTGGATGCGGCTGCAAGCCTCCTCCAGCGCGGCGTCAGAGGTGGCGTAGCTGACCCGGAAGTTCGGCGACAGGCCGAAGGCAGCGCCAAAGACCACGGCGACATCGGCCTCTTCCAGAAGCGCGGTGGCGAAATCCTCGTCGGTTTCGATCACCTTGCCAGCCGGCGTGGTCTTGCCGATCAAACCGGCGATGGAGGGGTAGACGTAAAACGCGCCCTCCGGCGTGGGGCAGGAGATGCCGTCGATTTCGTTCAGCATCGAGACCACCAGATCGCGGCGGCGGACAAACATTTCGTTGTTGGGGGCCAGGAAGTCCTGGGTGCCGTTCAGCGCCTCCACCGCGGCCCATTGGCTGACCGAGCAGGGGTTGGAGGTGGACTGCGACTGGACCTTGCGCATCGCCGCGATCAGCTGTTCCGGGCCTGCGGCATAGCCGATGCGCCAGCCGGTCATCGCATAGGCCTTGGAGACGCCATTGCAGGTGAGGGTGCGGTCATAAAGCTGCGGCTCCACCTGGGCCGGGGTGCAGAATTCGAACCCGTCATAGGCGAGGTGCTCATACATGTCGTCGGTCATCACCCAGACGTGCGGATGGCGCAGCAGCACATCTGTCAGCTCCTTCAGTTCCGCCCGGCTGTAGCCCGCGCCGGTGGGGTTGGAGGGGGAGTTGAAGATGAACCATTTGGTCTTGGGGGTGATCGCGGCCTCCAGCTGATCGGCGGTCAGCTTGAAATTCGTTTGCAGCGAGGTTTCAGCAATGACCGGGGTGCCGCCGGCCAGCAGCACCATGTCGGGGTAGGAGACCCAGTAGGGGGCGGGGATCACCACCTCGTCCCCCTCGTTCAGGGTGGCCATCAGGGCGTTGTAGAGCGTCTGCTTACCGCCGGTGCCGACAGAGACCTGCGCCGGTGTGTAGTCGAGACCGTGATCGCGCTTCATCTTGGCGCAGATGGCCTGTTTCAGCTCCGGGATACCGTCGGGGGCGGTGTATTTGGTCTTGCCCGCGGCGATGGCGGCGACGGCTGCGTCCTTGATGTTCTGCGGCGTGTCAAAGTCCGGCTCGCCCGCGCTGAGGCCAATGACGTCGCGTCCGGCTGCCTTCAGTTCGGCGGCTTTTGCCGTCATCGCGATGGTGGGTGACGGTTTGACGCGCGAGAGTGTCTCGGACAGGAAAGACATTGGCTGTGCCCCGGTTTGTATGTTCTGCGGAACTGTCATAGGGTGCCGCCAAACAGCGATCAAGCTGCATTGGCGATTTGAGTTAGGAGAACTGACATGACTGAGCAGAACACAGACTGGTACGGCCCGGATGCAGCAACTTTCGGTGACCGCGTAGCGGCTGCGCGCGAGGCTGCCGGGATGACCCAGGGCCAGCTTGCGCGCCGGCTTGGGATCAAGAAATCGACCCTCAGCGCCTGGGAACGCGACCTGGCTGAGCCGCGCGCCAACAAGCTGACGATGCTGGCCGGCGTCTTGAACGTGTCGATGTCCTGGCTGCTGACCGGCGAAGGCGAAGGCATGTCGGAACCGGCCCCGCTGGAGCTGGAAGCAGGCGATTTCACAAGCGTCCTGAACGAGTTGCGCGACCTGCGCAGCGAAATGCGCCAGAACGCGGAGCGGGCGGCACGGCTGGAGAAGAAGCTGCGGACCCTGCTGCAGGTCAATGACGGCCAGACCACCGAAGTTGCCTGAGACCGAAATGCAGGAAGACCGGACCATCCGCCTGAAGCGGCTGCAGATGCGCTCTATGCGCAGGGGTATCAAGGAAATGGATATCCTGCTGTCGGCCTTTGCAGCCGCCAATCTGGAGCAGATGGACGCTGCGCAGCTGGATCTTTATGACCAGCTGCTGCACGAAAACGACCAGGATCTGTACCAGTGGGTGACCGGCCAGGCGGAACCGCATGAGCGGTTCCGCGCACTGGTCGCAGACATAGCGCAAACGCACCAAAAATAATAAAATCCCGGCTTAACTGATTTTTCGGGAATTGTTGGCATCTTGTCTCAGAAGCAAATTCGAGTCGGAGATGCGAATGAGTATGGAAATGCCAATTGGCCAGACGGACCGCAAAGGTTTCATGACTGGCTATCTGGAGGCGCTGGCCCTTGTCGAGCGTCTCCACCGTCTGCTGCTGGATGTCATCAAGGACGAGTTTGAACGCGTTGGCGTGCTGGAAATCAACGCGGTTCAGGCGCTCTTGCTGTTCAACATCGGCGACAATGAGGTGACAGCCGGGGAACTGAAGACCCGCGGCTATTATCAGGGCAGCAATGTCAGCTACAACCTGAAGAAGCTGGTCGAGATGGGCTATATGCACCACCAGCGCTGCGAGATTGACCGCCGCTCGGTGCGGGTGCGCCTGACCCAGCGCGGCCGCGAAATCCGCGATATCGTGTCGGCGCTGTTCTCCCGCCATGCCGAAGGGCTGGAGGGAAAGAACGTGATCTCTTCGCAGGGCATCGAGGACATTACCGCCTCGCTCAAGCGGGTGGAGCGCTACTGGTCGGATCAGATCCGCTATATTTACTAAGGCGCTGGCCGGGCAATCATCCCGGCGGGCAACGGGCCGCAAAATGCCGGCAAAGCACCGGCAGGCCGAAACGGGGCATGAGGGGAAACCGTGCTCCGGTTGTATTGGAGGGTAAAGCGCCGGGATCCGGGAAGGGGCCACGGCTGAAGGTTGCAGAAGTAACCGCCCTTGTTACCGCGTGTGTGTTTTGCCGCAAGGGCAGGGGAATCCTCTGCCGCGGGGCGTGGTTGACGTTGTTATGTTTTGCAGGAAACCGGAAGGCGGGTCTTTGCACCGCCGGGCACGGACAGCACCAGACAGGCGCTGTGCCGGTTTTTTGCGTTTTGGGAAGCTATGCAATTGCCTGCTCCGCGGCAGGCTGAAGCGCAGGGCTTGGAGGCGTGGCTGGACGGGTCCGGCCCTCCACCGGCAGCGGCCGGGGTTGTTTGTGCGTGAGCAAGCGAGGCAGCGGACGGGAGCAGAGCGGTTTAGCTTCGGTTGCCGGCTGCCAGTAATAGCGTGGCAGGGGCTGCGTTGCCTGCATCAGAGGATCACCTGCCTGGCGAATTCCTGTTCGACAACGCTGCGGATGAAGTCTGCAAGCTTGAGGAAGGCGGGCGGGCTGCCGCTGCTGCGGCGCCAGGCGAGCCCGGCTTGCCGGTAAAGCACCGGCTGCATGGGGACCACGGCGACGTCGCCTTCTCCGCGTTTGACCTCCGACTCGACGTAAAGCGCGGGCAGCAGAGTTGCGCCCATGCCGAGCGACACCATCTGTCGGAGCGCATCGAGGCTGGTGCCCTCGAAATCCTCGCGCAGGTTCGCGCCTGACGCCGCGCTGAGGTGCGAAACCTGACGGCTCAGCGTGTAGGACGGGTTCAGGCTGAGCAGGCTTTCCCCGTCCAGATCCGCAGGTCTCACCCGTTCCCGGCCCGCCAGCGGATGGTCGCGCGCCACCGCCAGGCTCAGCGGCTCGCGGAACAGGAACGTGTGGCGGATGTCATCGCGCGGGACCGGCAGCTGGGTCAGGATCAGATCGTGCCTGCCCGCCAGCAGATCCTCGGTCAGCTCGCGCGGGGGGGCGTCGCGGATGACCAGCTTGAGGTCCGGAAAGGACTGATGCAGGCGCCGCAGCACCCGCGGCAGCAGGTAGGGGCCGATGGTCGGCGAAGACCCCAGCCGCAGAGTGCCCTCAAGCTGGTTGCCGGAGGCCCCGGCCGTTTGGCTGAGCCGCTCCACATCCTGAAGGATCCTTTCGGCCTGGGCCGCGGTGTCCCGGCCTGCCGGTGTTAGGATCAGGCCGCTGCGCCGCCGTTCGATCAGGCGTGTGTCCAGGGCTTTTTCCAGCGCGGCGATCTGGAGGCTGAGAGAGGGCTGGCTGATGCCCAGCTGCCGGGCGGCATTGCGGTACTGCAGCGCCTTGCTGAGGACTGCGAAATAGCGGAGCTGGCGCAGGGTGATCTCCGGCATGTGTGGCCCTTCCTCGCATTGAATAGGTAAAACCTATCTTTATCAGCAATACTATTGGGTTCTTAAAGGGTAACGCCAGCCCATCTTGAAAGGGAGGCCGCGGTTTGCCGCGTTGCCGGACACCGGACAAAAGGAGGCAATTGATGAAGAACAGTCCACGGGTAAAGGTTTTCTCGCTGCAGGTCAGGCTGGCCAAGCTGCGCCTGAAGCATCAGTCGCTGAAGGCGAAAATCGCCAAAGAGCTGAAACGCCCGTCGCCGTGCAGCATGATGCTGCAGGGGCTGAAGCGCCAGCGCCTGCGGACCAAGGATGAGATCATGCGCTGCCTGGGCCAGCTGCGCCGCACCGGGCTGCCTGGCTTCAAGCAGCAGCAATCCGCGTAAGGGGGCGGTGATGTTTCAGTTTACCCATCCGCTCAGCGGCGCAGGCCTTATGCACAGCGCCGACCTGGACGATATGCGGGCGGCCATACTCGATGACGGAGGCGAAGAGGATGACGACGGTCCCGACGGCGGCAGCCCTTTCATCGCCGCAAAGGGTACGGGTGTGACCATTACATGCGGAAATAAAGTCCGCCGGGCCTGAGGCGCCGCACGATGGCGCATTCCGCGCCGCCGCCTGACGCCCTCCGGTGCAAGCCGGAGGGCTGTTTCGTTCGCGCATAGAGCAAGGCAATGGCCGCGGGTGATCCGCGGGACGCCTGCGGCTTGCCCGGTCGGTTACCAGTGGCCGGTGTTTTCCATGCTTGCCCAGGGTTCTGCCGGAGCCAGGGAGTCGCCGTTTTGCAGCAGCTCGACCGAGACATTGTCGGGCGAGCGCACGAACGCCATGTGCCCATCACGCGGCGGCCGGTTAATGGTGACGCCATTGTCCATAAGATGCTGGCAGGTGGCATAGATATCGTCCACCCCATAGGCGAGATGGCCGAAATGGCGGCTGTCATCCGGCAGCCCCTCGTCGCCGTCCCAGTTGTAAGTCAGCTCCAGCGGGGTTTCCTCCTGGCCCGGCGGCGCCATGAAGACCAGGGTGAAGCGGCCCTGCTCATTTTCCCAGCGGCGGGTTTCCTTGAGGCCCAGCAGCTCATAGAAAGCCATGGATTTCTCCAGGTCTTTCACCCGGACCATCGTGTGCAGATATTTGAGGGGCATGGGGGGTCTCCTGTTATCACTTTCAGGGACTTTAGCGGGGCAGGGCGCGAAGGCCAGTAAAAGCGCCGGGCAGTCTCAGAATTTTGACTCGATCCCCAGGGAGATGGAGAATTCCGAGCTGTCGAAGCGGCTGTGGTTGGAGCTGCGCTTGCCGGCCCGGACCCGCAGCATCGGGGCAAATCCGGCGTAGTCATAGTCTTCAAAGAACAGGTTCAGGTCGGCGTAGACAGAGTGGTCCTTGCGCCCGCCGGGAATGGGTTGCCAGGTGCTGCCATCAAAGAAGGTGTGGTCCGGGTAATCTGCGGTCCCCAGGATCAGGCCGGTGCTGATCCTGGCGGGGCCTATCAACTGCCCGAAGGCATAGCCGACGCGGAAGGTGGCGGTATGGCCGCTTGAGTTCACGCTGTCTGCCTGGGTGTCGCGCAGGCCGAGTGTGAAGCTGAGGCTGCTGCCGTTTTCGAGCTTGCGGGACAATGACGCGCCCAGGCCGAAGACGTCGGCGTTCAAAGTGGCCAAACGCGGGTCCAGGCGGTGTTCGGCACTGCCGTTGAGGGTGAGAGAGCTGCGGGGGGACAAGGCCCAGCTCCGGGCAGCGGACAGTTTCGCAAGATTGTAATTCCTTTGGCCGCCGTACCAGGAGGTGGCGGCTGTCAGGGCAACCCGGGCGCTGCCGCGCTTTTCCGCGGGGCCGGCGGCGAAGGCGTGGCTCAAGGTGATCTCGCCATAGGTCGATCCGAATTCGGAGTTCCGCGGCGTAGTGGTTCCGGTGCTGGCGGCGAGGTCTGCCGCTTCTTCCTTGGCGCTGGAGGACAGCGCCACCCGCTGCACGTACAGGCGTCCGCTGAGCGTGGTCAGGCTGGCGTCGCTTTGGCGCAGGCGGCGGGTTATGCCCGCATCAAGGGTTCCCGTCAGGCCGGACAGGGCAATGGCCCGCGGCCCGAACCTGTTTTCATGCGAGGAGAGACCGTCGATTTCCTGTGTAGCGGCGTCGGAGCCGCTGTTCACATTGTTCGACGGCTTCAGCCCGCCGGTCAGCCGGAAGGACCAGGGGCTGATACGCCGCAGCGCCTGATAGTCCTTGGCGATCAGCTCCTCGGCTTTGTTGTCTGGTGCGTACACTGCCGTGCGGCGCAGCCAGTACTGCGACAGGACCGGGCTGCCGCCCTGAAAGGCCAGCCGGGAGGCAAGCTGGGCCATCTGGTATTTGGTGGCGCTGTCGGGGGCAAAGCGGAAGG
This sequence comes from Leisingera sp., assembly GCF_982940295.1. NCBI lineage: Bacteria > Pseudomonadati > Pseudomonadota > Alphaproteobacteria > Rhodobacterales > Roseobacteraceae > Leisingera > Leisingera sp. The sequence continues at coordinate 66,491 of NZ_CEYXRG010000006.1, read as the reverse complement.
CGCGGGCGGCGGATTTGCGGCCTTTTCCCGGCTGTCCCGCCTGTGCATAGGCGGCGGCCTGAAGGTGCCAGGCGACGTGATTCCTGCGGTCAGCCTGCAGCAGCGCATCCGACAGCCGCAGCGCCAGCTGCGGGTTGCCGGAGCGCAGCGCGTGCGCTGCCAGAACATGCCCCTGCTGGAGCGACAGGTGCATCTGGGGCTGTTTGGTCTCCTGGGCGGAGGGCTGGGCCGTTGCCAGGCCCAGCATCAGACATGCCGCAACGGCCTTGCGCATGGCTTAGGGGCAGGCCGGGTCCGCGCTGGCGCCATCGCAGGAGTCCAGGACGAAGATGCCGTATTCTTCAATGGGAACCGTGCCGCCGCTAAGGGCGCTGATGTGGTCGGTGGCGTGAATGGAACCGGCGACTGCGGCGGCATTGGACCCGGAGAAGACGCCGCCATATTGACCGACTGAACTGCCGTTATTGGAGAGGTCTCCGGTGAAGCTGCCGTCAGAGGCAATGTCGGTGGGGGTGAGGGCGATGTCTTCGACCGCGGTCGAGGGCTGATCGGTAATCTGACGGTTGTAGATGCTGCCTTTGACCCGGTTGTCGGTGAAATCGGCGTTGATGAAGACGTCGCCGGTAACCTCAGCCGCCTGGCCGGGCAGAATGGACGGGTCGGTTCCGTTGGAGGGATCGATCAGGTCGCCTTTGTCGCCGTCGACGTTCAGCAGGCCAACGTAGCTGCCGGCGTAGCTGACAATGCCTGTACCGCTTTGACTGGTGTCCGGTGCAGAAAAGTTGCCGCTGCGGCCGTAGGTGGTGCCGCCCTGGAAATAGCCGAATTGCCCGCCGGTCACGACCACTGTTGCATAGCCGCCTTCGGTTTCGCGCACATAGGCAGTGGAATGTTCCGTCAATGCGTTGTCCTGGACGGTGTAGGCTTCATAACCGGCCCGGTCGAGCGCCGGCTTGCGCACGTATGTGGCGGAGAACGGAGAGTCATCCAAGCCAACACCTGTAACCGTCAGGGTTTGATCGGCGGCGTTGTAGCTGACGCTGTCCACATCCCCCGCAAGATCTTCGGGGATCGTTCCGGTGACGTCCGTGGGGTCATCGTCACTCGTGATGAAAGGGTTGCCCCCGCCGCACGCGGACAGCGCGGACGCCGCCGCGATCCCTAGCCAAAACCGCCTCATCTGCCTCTACCTCAATATCTTTATCGTTTTGCGCCACCTTCGGGCGGCGCTGCGGCAAAGTCAATTGAACACTGCGGATTCCGGTGCAACCGTGGCGGATGCGCTACCTGTATGTAGGTTTCGCGCGGGCTGAGCGTGGCATATATTGTGCAGCAGGGCGGGCGAAGCGGTTATTTTTCCCCTTGGCGGCTGGCCAGCCAGCGGGTATTGCGGAGCGTGATAATCCGGTAAAAACCAGGGGGGCTCCATGCAGCAGTATCTGGATCAGCTACGCCACATTCTGGACAATGGCGTGCCGTCGGACGACCGCACCGGCACCGGCACGCTGAGCTGTTTCGGGATGCAGGCACGCTACAGCCTGGCCGATGGGTTCCCGCTGGTGACCACCAAGAAATTGCATCTGCGCTCGATCATCCACGAGCTTCTGTGGTTTCTGTCGGGCGACACCAACATCCGCTACCTGAAGGAAAACGGCGTTTCGATCTGGGACGAATGGGCGGATGAGAACGGCGATCTGGGCCCGGTTTACGGCCATCAGTGGCGCCGGTTTCCCAAGCTTGAACTGGCCGAAGGCACAATGGGGGATGAGCCGCTTTACCGCGCCGGCAGCGTCGATCAGATCGCGGATCTGGTGGAGATGATCCGCAAAAGCCCCGACAGCCGCCGCCTGATCGTGTCGGCCTGGAACCCGGGTGATGTGCCGGACATGGCGCTGCCGCCCTGCCACACGCTGTGGCAGGTGCGGGTGGCGGGCGGCAAGATGCATTTGCAGCTGTACCAGCGCTCCGCCGACATGTTCCTGGGTGTGCCGTTCAACATCGCCTCTTACGCGCTGCTGCTGGCCATGCTGGCGCATGTGACCGGGTATGAGGCGGGGGATTTCGTGCACACGATGGGCGATGCGCATATCTATTCCAACCATGTGGAGCAGGTGCAGCTGCAACTGTCGCGCACGCCCAAGCCGCTGCCGCAGCTGCGGATCAAGCGGCAGGTCAGCTCGATTTTCGATTTCAAGTACGAGGATTTCGAGATCCTGAACTATGACCCGGATCCGGTGATCAAAGCGCCGGTTGCGGTCTGATTTCAAAGGAAAGCTCTCATGATTACCCTGATCGCTGCGCGGGCGCGCAACGGGGCCATTGGCAAGGACAATGACATCCCCTGGTTTGCGCCGGAGGATCTGAAGGCGTTTCAGCGCGAAACTTTGGGCGGTGCCATCATCATGGGCCGCAACACCTGGGACAGCCTGCCGGTGAAGCCTTTGAAGAACCGGCTGAACCTGGTGGTGTCCTCGAACCCTGATGCGGCGGAGACCGTGCTGCCGTCGATCGGAGCGGCGGTGGCGGAGGCCCATGCGCAAGGGTACAGGCGCGTTTACGGCATTGGCGGAGAGGGGATCTACCGCGGAATGCTGGGCATGGCGGACCGGCTGCTGATCACCGAGGTGGATTTGACCGTTGCAGAACCCGATGCCTATTTCCCCGAGTTCGACCCGGACAATTGGATCAAGGCCGGCGAAACGGTCCTGCGGGAGAGCGATCCGGCCTGTGTGATGGTTGAGTATTTGCGGCGGGCGTGACGGAGCCTGAAGGCGCTGCCCGCGATTGCCTGCGCCCAGCCCAAGTCCGGGCGCAGTGCATAATCAATTGATCAAAGCGCCTTGAGATCAGCAGCCATTTTCCGGCCGTCTCGGCCTTCGGACAGCTCGTAGCCGATCTTCATATTGTCGGCGAGGCCGGTCATGCCCGACCGTTCCACCGCGGAAATGTGCACAAACACATCCTTGCCGCCTTCATCGGGTTCAATAAACCCATACCCCTTGGTGGTGTTAAACCACTTCACGGTGCCGCTTGGCATTTCCCGTGTCTCCTTCTACTTTGCACTCTGCCTTGGGGGCTGCCCAAGGCATCCGGTACGTTCCCTGCCAAATTTCCGTAGGGTGAGGCCGGACAGCCATGAGTGTTGCACGGGCCGGGCAAAAATCAAGAGAAACCGGTGAATTCTACCATAAATTGTATTCGCCCCTCCGTGGGGCGGAGGGAGGAAGCATGAAAATCTACGGGCTGAAGACTTGCGATACCTGCCGTAAGGCGTTGAAGCAGCTACCGGATTCGGTCTTGGTCGATATCCGCACGGATGGGGTGCCGGACGGCCTGCTGGAGGCGGCATATGCGCAATTCGGCGCCAAGCTGGTCAATACGCGGTCAACCACTTGGCGCGGGCTCAGCGAGGCGGAGCGGGGCGGTGAACCGCTGAGCCTGCTTCGGGCGCATCCGGCGCTGATGAAGCGGCCGCTGATCGACCGCGACGGGGAATTATTCCTGGGTTGGGATCAGAACACGCGCGCTGCCCTTGGTGCCGCGTGACCGGCTGACTATGTCGGTACGGCAGATTTTGGGAGATTGAAGATGCGCAATGCAGCGCTGGTACTGGGGATCATCGCCGGTATTTTCGGCATGATCGTGGGTTTTTTCGGCTACGGCTACACCGCTGCGGTCGAGCATTTCGGCGAGGTCGAAGGGCTGGCCGAACATGTTGGCAATGTGCAGCAGCTGCGGCTGCTGGCTGTGCTGTCGCCGCTGCTGGCGATTGCGGGCGGAGCGATGGCGCGGGCGCGGGCTCTGTGGGGCGGCGTGCTGCTGCTGGGGTCCGCGGCGGGCATGTATGCGGGTTTCGGCTTTAACGTCTTTACCATCTTCCCGATCAGCTTTGCCGTCACCGCCGGGCTGATGGCGCTGGCCGCGGGGCAGCCGGATGAGCCCAAAGCGCATTTCTGAGACCTGCCAAGGGACGAAAAAGGCGCCGCTGCCGGGGGCAAGGCGCCTTAATTCGTTTCAGGCCGGGCGGGTCGTCAGGCGGCGGCGGGTTTGGTCACCCGGTGCAGCAGCGCATCGACGGACAGCGGGCCTGCGCCCCTGATCACCAGCACCAGCAGCAGGAAGGTCCACATCACGCGCTGGTCGATCAGCCCGATGCTGTTGTCGAACAGGCTGCCCAGCTTGACGCCGTGGCCGGTGACATCGACCAGGGTCTGCACCCAGATGAACCCGATGGTGCCGAGTGCGGCCAGGCGGGTCATCAGGCCGATCAGGATCAGTGCGGGCAGCACGTATTCGGCCACGGTGCCGACAAAAATCACCAGCCGCTGGAAGATATTCATCTGCGAGACGTCATAAAGGACTTCCTCAGCCGCTTTGGGAAAGATCTGCCCGAAAGCACCGGCCGAGGGGGAGAAGATCGAGCCGTCGATCTTCAGCCCGGCGGAGTTCCAGTAGTAGACCAGCAGGACGGCCGCAAAGACCAGCCGTGCCAGGGTCGGGACCAGGAAACCCGACAGATCGTCGGCTTTGCCGGTGATGGAATTGTATGTGGAGACAAGTGCGTGCATGGTCTTACCCTTTGCTGTCCAGGCCCGTTACCGCACCGCCCTGCAACAGCAGGGCCAGTGTGGCACCCAGGTCGAATGCTTCGTCTTCGGCGGCGGCGTGTTCCATTGCCTCGCCGATGGTGGCGCCCGCCACCAGGGCGCGGATCCAGACCGCGCCAGCGGGCGGCAGGTTCTGGGGAATGGGATCGAATTCGGGACGGGTGATCAGCACGTCCTGGGCCTGGGGGGCTGGCTTGGGCGCGCCGTCCTCGGTGTTGTAGCGCCAGATGGCGTGAATGGGCCAGGGCGAGCGTAGCACCTGCACTGCCGGCGCCAGCGTCAGCCGGGTGTTCAGCAGCGCATCCGGCGGCAGCGCGCCAAGCGTTTCGGGCGCGATAGGGGCAGCATCGGCGGAGTGGTAGGCGCGGCGCAGGGCCAGCTCCAGCCGCGCGACATCGCCGAGGTAACCCAAGTGCTGGAGCTGCTCCATGCCTTCCAGGAAGGCGGGGAAGTGTTCGCCGTAGAACATCATCAGGGGCGAAGACGGCGGGTGCTGGCGCAGGTAGATGCCCGTCAGCCCGTCCATGTTCTGCTTGCCCAGGAGTTTGGCGACCACCGGAAAGGCGATGTGCATCGCCTGGGTCAGGGATACGGCAACGTTGTTGCGGTATACGCTGAAGCGGTGGCCCGCGGGTTCGCCGAGGTGATCGGTGAGCCCCTCCGGCACCGGCTGGCCCGCATCCATCATGGCGCGGGTGAAATCTGCCTGCGAAACACTCATGCCGGGATGCGCTCCAGAGCAGCTGCGGCGCGGGCGGCCTCGGCCTCAAGGACCGGCCAGTCCGGCACGTCGTTGTCCCATTCGATCAGCACCGGTTTGGGACCGGATTTGGCGAGCGTGTAGTCCAGAAGCGCCCAGACCGGGTCCACCACCTCGCGCCCGTGGCTGTCGATCAGGAGGGGGCGGCCGTGGCCGTCCTCATCCTCGTCATGGCCGCCAAGGTGGATTTCGCCGACCTTGTCCAGCGGGAAGGCGTCGATGTAGCCCTGGGGGGAGAAATCGAGGTTGGTGGCCGAAACAAAGACGTTGTTCACGTCCAGCAGCAGCCCGCAGCCTGTGCGGCGGGAGATTTCCGCCAGAAACTCCGGCTCGGACCAGGTGCTCTCGGCAAAGGCGAGATAGCTTGAGGGGTTTTCCAGCAGCATCCGCCGCCCGATGGTCTCCTGCACCTCGTCAATGTGGTCGCAGATCCGCTGCAGGCTGGCATCCGTGTAGGGAAGCGGCAGCAGGTCATTGTAGAAGTGGCTGTCGTGGGTGGACCAGGCCAGATGCTCAGAGAAGCTGGCGGGGTTCAGCCAGCCGACCAGATGCTTGAGCCGGGCGAGGTGATCGGAATCCAACGCCCCTTCGCCGCCGATCGAGAGGCCGACACCGTGCACCGACATGGCAAAGTGTTCGGCAAGGTGGCGCAGCTGCGCAAGCGGGCGGCCGCCATCGCCCATGTAGTTTTCCGCGTGGATTTCCAGCCACTTGACCGTGCCGGGATCCGAAGTGATCCGGGCAAAATGCTGCGGCTTGTAACCGACGCCGGGGGCGGCGGGCAGTTTGTCATGTGCTGCGGCGTCAAGCATGGCGGGTCCTGTGTCCGGGTGCAAAAGGGGCGGGAATTCGCACTCCCGCCCCCCAGAATCCAACGTTAATTATGCCGGCAGGTCGCGCTCCAGCGGCTCCAGCGAGCCCTTGCGTTCGCTGCCGTCTGCCGTGGCCGGCAGTTCCATGCCTTCGCAGGTGCCTGCGTCAACCAGGGTCCAAGCGTTGCCCTGGTAATCGACAGTCGAGGTGCCTGCGCAAGTGGTGCCGGGGCCTGCGGCGCAGTCGTTCTGGCCTGCCAGCGACACGCCATAGCACTTTTCCTTGGTGCCGGCGGCAGCGGGGATGGTGGAAGCTGCGGTCAGGGCGGCGGCAACGGCGCTGGCGACGGCCAGGGATTTTGCGGTGGTCGACATCTCGTGAATTCCTTTCGGTTTAACGTGCGGTGTCGTGTTGACAGGAAAACACTAACCCGAGGTTTGCCGGACTTTAAGTCACGAGGCCGTGTCTCACATCCGCGTCAGAGCTTGTGACCCGAAAGAGGGCGCCAAAGATGCGTAAGCCTATGTTTTCAGGGGATTTGAGGGGGGCTTGTAACAAAACGGCCCCCGGATGGGGGCCGCTTGCGTTAAAAATGCGGGAAATTGTTACAGGAGATCCGGCGGGGTGGCTTCCGCGGCCAGTGCCTTTGTAACATTTTCTAGGCTTTCCACCTTGGTCTGCTTTTCACCCAGGCGGCGGACGGAGACGGTGCGCTCCTCCACTTCCCGGTGGCCGACCGCGAGAATGACCGGCACCTTGCCCACGGAATGCTCGCGGACCTTGTAGTTGATCTTCTCGTTGCGGATGTCGGCCTCGGCTCGCACACCGGCCTTTTGCAGATCGGCGACAACCTCCATCACATAGTCATCCGCCTCGGAGGTGATCGAGGCAACCACGACCTGGCGCGGGGCCAGCCAGAACGGCAGCTTGCCTGCGTGCTCCTCGATCAGGATGCCGATGAAGCGCTCGAAGCTGCCCAGCGTTGCGCGGTGCAGCATGACCGGGCGGTGCTTGGCACCGTCGGCGCCGATGTAGGTGGCGTCCAGGCGTTCCGGCAGAACGAAGTCCACCTGCAGGGTGCCGCACTGCCAGTCGCGGCCGATGGCGTCGGTCAGCACGAACTCCAGCTTGGGGCCGTAGAAAGCGCCTTCGCCCGGGTTCAGTTCGAATTCGCAGCCTGCCGCTTCGGTTGCGGCCTTCAGCGCCGACTCGGATTTGTCCCAGACCTCATCCGAGCCTGAGCGCTTCTCCGGACGGTCGGAGAATTTGACCGAGAACTTCTCAAAGCCCAGATCCTTGTAAATCTCGGACAGGAAGTCGATGAACTTCTTGGTTTCCGCCTCGATCTGGTCTTCGGCGCAGAAGATATGCGCGTCGTCCTGGGTGAAGCCGCGCACCCGCATGATGCCGTGCAGCGCGCCCGAGGGCTCATAGCGGTTGCAGGAGCCGAATTCGGCCATGCGCAGCGGCAGGTCGCGGTAGGATTTGAGGCCCTGGTTGAAGATCTGCACGTGGCAGGGGCAGTTCATCGGTTTCAGCGCGTTTACCGCCTTTTCGCGGGCGTGCTCCTCGTCGACTTCGACGATGAACATGTTCTCCTGGTATTTCTCCCAGTGGCCCGAGGCCTCCCACAGCTTGCGGTCAACCACCTGCGGGGTGTTCACCTCGACATAGCCGCCCTTTTCCTGCTGGCGGCGCATATAGTCCTGCAGGGTGGTGTAAACCTTCCAGCCGTTCGGGTGCCAGAAGATCTGGCCCGGCGCCTCTTCCTGCATGTGGAACAGGTCCATCTCGCGGCCCAGCTTGCGGTGGTCGCGCTTGGCGGCCTCTTCCAGCATGGTGAGATGCGCTTTCAGCTTTTCCTTGCCGGTGAAGGCAACGCCGTAGATCCGCTGCAGCATCGCGCGGGAGCTGTCGCCGCGCCAATAGGCGCCGGCGATGCTCATCAGTTTAAACGCGTCGCCCGGCAGCTGGCCGGTGTGCTGCAGGTGCGGGCCGCGGCAGAGGTCCTGCCAGTCGCCGTGCCAGTACATCCGCAGCGGCTCATCACCGGGGATGCTCTCGATCAGCTCGACCTTATAGGGCTCGTTATTGTCGGTGTAATGCTGGATCGCGCGGTCGCGCTCCCACACCTCGGTGCGGACTTCATCACGCTTGTTGATGATTTCCTTCATCTTTTTTTCGATGGCGCCGAGGTCCTCGGGGGTGAAGGGCTCTGCCCGGTCGAAGTCGTAGTACCAGCCGTTTTCGATCACCGGGCCGATGGTGACCTTGGTGTCGGGCCAGATTTCCTGCACCGCACGCGCCATCACATGTGCCAGGTCGTGGCGGATCAGCTCATTAGCCTGCACCTCGTCCTTCATGGTGTGGATGGCGATGGTGGCGTCCGCTTCGATCGGCCACTGCAGGTCCCAGTGCTGATCGTTGACGGTGGCGGAGATGGCTTTTTTGGCCAGCGATGTGGAAATGCTGGAAGCCACCTGCGCGGGCGTGACGCCAGCGTCGTAGGATCGTGCATTGCCATCGGGGAAGGTGAGAGAGATTTGGGCCATTGGCTGGCTGCTCCTCGTCGGTTTGGCGCCCACAGAACGCCCGGTTGCGGGTATGTGTTTGGTCCGCGCGTTTTGCGGTCAATGCGGCTGCAAGTCAAGGCGGCTTTGCATGTGATTGTTATTGCGCCGGAAAATCCAATTGTGTGCTTGCGTATGCGATTGCACAAATATGTATACCGCTAACCATCTGAGAAATAACGAAAAAATCGTTGCCATGGGCGGTGATCCGCGGCAGGGTGGCCGAAATCTTAGGCCCGATGGACATACCAGGAGTGTTCCGATGACCCGCCCGAACCCGAGCTTTGACCTGACGGTTGAAGATGTGGATCTTATTGAAACCGCGTTGTGCCAGTCCCGGGAGATCCTGTCGCAACGCCACCTGTCCTATGAGCATTGCGCGCATATCGAAGGCGGGGCGAGCCGGGAGAAGGCAGTGCGGACTAAGGAAGCCTTGGGCAGGATCCAGAGCTTGCTTGGCCGCTTGCAGACGCAGAAGGTCAGCGGAACACCGGCTGCCGGCCTGTCCTGACGCCAAGGCCGCCGGCGGGTATCACGGCTGCCGGGCGATGAGCGAGGGGCCGACACCTCGCGCTCCCCGGGGTATTTCCAGCCAGATGAAGGGATCGCGGATCAGCGTGCCGGCGAAGGGACGCCGTCGCGGATCACGGCGGAATAGTCGGGGGTGAGGCCATGCGCCTGGGCGATGGGGGTGATGCTGCCGAGGGCGCGGAGCTCTTCGACGCTGCGGGACTGATCCAGCACCCCTTGCTCCCAAGCGTACTCCGGCAGGTAGCCGTTGGCCAGAACCCGCCAGTCCAGCGGCACCTCGGCGGCGAAGGTGCGGATCAGCGCCATCACCACGGTGGTGCAATTGGTGGTGAGCGAGTTGTACCATTGCGGCTGAGCGGCAAGGCTGTTTGCGGCTGCAACGTAGCGCAGCAGCAGGGCGCGGCCGGTGTCGGGGCTGACGCCGATGCGGAACAGCTGCACGTCTTCGCCGCGGGCGTTGGTCCGGGTGCCGATCAGGTCGCGCTCATCCGCGGCGATCAGCACCAGGGTGTTGGATTTGAACATGTCGGCAATCGGCGAGAAGCCGCCGCCCTCCTGGCGGCGCACCTCGACCGACCAGGCGATCTGCTCGCCGTTTTCAAAGCCGAAGCTGACAATCATATGCGCCATCTGCGGCCCCGCCCAATAGGACATGAACAGGTCCACGGTCTGGAGCGCGGTCAGGTCATAGCTACGGGTTTCCCAGTTTACCTTGTAGTCCTCGGGCGTGTCCCAGGTGAAATTGCGGACACCGGTGAGGGTAAGGGTATCGCCCTCCACCTGGCCAGTAACCTGGCGGGCGACATCGGGGGACCAGTTGCCGTCCTCGGGCGGGGTGAGGGTGGACCACCACAGGATCACCGCCGCGAGCGCAAGGGCAAAGGTCGTGAGAGCGCGCAAGGCGTGCTTGCGGAACAGGCCTGCTATGACGGCAACGCCCAGCAGGGCAAACCCGCCCGACAGGGCGGCGCGCGGCAGAGTGCCAAAGGGCAGCCGGTACCATAGCGCCAGCGCGGCCCAGGCGGTGGCCAGCGCCACCGCGAGAATGGCGGCGGCCAGCGCGGCGGTTTTGAAGATCTTGAACATGCCCGTGGTCCCCCGGAAAATTTTGGCGGACCATAAGGAGGACGGCAGGGGGCATGCAAGCGCGCAGTGCTGCCGCTTGCAGGGCAGGCGAAGCCGTGCCACATCTTGAGGAAAAGGACAGGAGACCAAAGACATGCCCGCCACTTCTTTTCTCGACACCGCCCAGGGCCGCCGGATTGCCTATCACAAGAGCGAAGGGCAGGGGCCGTGCGTGGTGTTTCTGGGCGGGCTGAAGTCGGACATGGAGGGCACCAAGGCGGTGCATCTGGAGGCCTGGGCCAAGGCGCGCGGGCAGGCGTTTCTGCGGTTTGACTACTCCGGCCATGGCGAAAGCTCGGGCACATTCGAAGAAGGCTGTATCGGGGATTGGCACGAGGACACGCTGGCGGCGGTGGAGGAACTGACCGAGGGCGAGATCGTGCCGGTGGGCTCCTCCATGGGCGGCTGGCAGGCGCTGCTGCTGGCGCGGGAGATACCGGAACGGATCAAAGGCATGGTGACCATCGCCGCCGCGCCGGATTTCACCGAGGACGGGTATTGGGCGAATTTCTCGGCGGAGCAGAAGGCGGAGCTGGAGAGCCGCGGCTATGTGGAGCTGCCGAGCGACTACATGGAGCCCTACCACATATCCAAGCGGATGATTGAGGACGGGCGCAAGCGGCTGGTGCTGCGCTCTCCGCTGTTTCTGCCGTTCAAGGTGCGCTGCCTGCAGGGGACAGCCGATACGGCGGTTTCCACCCGCACCGCGCTGCGGCTGCTGGAACATGCGACCTGCCCGGACATGCGGCTGAACCTTGTTAAGGATGCCGACCACCGATTCTCGGACGGGCCTTGCCTGAAGATGATCGAGGACGCGGTGCTGGACGTTCTGGGCGAAGCCTGACACCGCGCCCTGGGGCAGGAGCCGGGACGGGCCGTATCGGCTTTCCGCGTTTGCAGCCGCGGGCAGTGTTGCGGCGAGAGCGAAGTTTCGAGGAGGTGAAGGATGGATCAAAGGGTAAGCCTGATCACGCTGGGGGTGCCGGACATTGAGAAGGCTGCCGCCTTCTATGAGGCTTTGGGCTGGCAGCGGGCGGACAGCCCGGACGGGGTGATCGCCTTTGACCTGATTTCCCAGACGCTGGGTCTGTATCCGCTGGCGGCGCTGGCCGCGGATATCGGTGTGCCGGAGGGGGCGCTGGGCACTGGCGCCATGACACTGAGCCACAACACCCGCAGCAAGCAGGACGTGGCGGAGCTGCTGGCGGCGGCCGAGGCTGCCGGCGCGGAAACTCTGAAACCGGCGCAGGACGTTTTCTGGGGCGGCCATCACGGCTATTTCCGCAGCCCGGACGGGCATATCTGGGAGATCGCCTTCAACCCGTTTTCTCCGCTGGCGGAAAATGGCGCCTTCCGCTGGAACGGGTACTGAGCGTGGCGCGGCGGCGGCAGCAGCTTGAGGATTGCCTGTCGCCGTGAGGTTTTTCTTGATCCCGCAGCCGGCTCTCCGCACAGTGAAGGCGACGGGTGGCAGGCAAACCGCGAGGGCAGGATATGCCTTATGACCAGCAACCGAGCCGCGAACCATTGGTTCTGCTGCCGGGGATGATGTGCGACGGCCGGATATTTGAAGCTCAGATCAGAACGTTTTCCGGCAGTATGCCGGTGATGGTGCTGCCGCTGGCCGGCGGCGACACGGTGGAGAAGATTGCAGCCCGGATGCTGAGCCACCTGCCGCCGCGCTTTTGCCTGGCGGGGCTGTCGATGGGCGGGATCCTGGCGATGGAGCTGGTGCGCCGGGCACCGGAGCGGATCAGCCGGCTGTGCCTGATGGGGGCGAGTCCGCTGGCGGAGACGCCGGAGCAGGCCGCCGACCGGGAGCCGCAGATCATCGCCGCGCGGGCCGGGCGGCTGGAAGATGTTCTGCGCGGGACGCTGCCGATGGAGGCGCTGGCGCCGGGACCGTCGCGGCTGGAGGTGCACAACCTGTTCTGCCACATGGGAATGGAGCTGGGGCCGGAGCTGTATGTGGCGCAAGCGCGCGCTCTGCAGCGGCGGTCTGACCAGCAGGCGACGATGCGGCGGGTGCATATGCCGACGCTGGTGCTGGCGGGGGAGCATGACACGATCGTGCCGCCTGCCAAGCAGGAGTTGCTGGCGCAACTGATCCCGCACGCGCGGCTGGAGATCATTCCGGAGGCGGGGCATTTCCCGGTGCTGGAAGCGCCCGATGCAGTGAACCGGGCGCTGCTGCACTGGCTGGCAGTACCGGCCTAGGGGTAGAGGGCGGCGCGCTGCGCCTTGCTGAGCAACTCAGGCTCGGCCACCGGTTTGCCGGTTTCCGCATCAAAGAATGGCGTGTCTTTCCAGCGGCCCGACAACCGGGCAGTAATCATCCGGCTGAGGATGCCCCAGGCCATGGTGCTGCCGCCCTTGGTTCTGGACTGCTTGCCGGGGACGGGCACGAAGGACCTGGCGCGGATCTTGCCCAAGGCGGATTTGTCCTGGAACAGATCTGAGCGCATACCGGCAAACGGCAGGCCGGGCTTGGCGAGCGTATTGGCAAACGGCGTGCCGCAGCAGCCGGCGTACCACCGCAAGGGGCCGCGGCGGCCCAGGCGGATCGCCCTCAGCTGTTCCGCCCCTTGGGTGATGGTGATGGTGTCGGGCGAGAGCTGGAATAGGTCGACCGGATCCGGGGCCGGATCCGGCTGGCCGTGGTACAGCTCATTGGCGCGGCAGTCGGCGCAGTAACAGACAACGCGGGTGCCGCCTTTGACACCCGCTGCTGAAACTTCGCCGCGCAAGGTCCCGCATTTGCAGGAAAATGCCAGCCCGCCACTCATCCCGTCAGGCGGCCGTGTTCTTGTTGGCCGGCTTGCGGGCCGGCTTGCTGCGGCTGTTGGCGTTCATGAAATCGATCACCAGCGGCCGGATGTTGTCGCGCCAGCTGCGGCCCGCGAAGATACCGTAGTGGCCCGCGCCGGGCTCCACGTGGCTGGCTTTCTTGCTGTCCGGCAGGCCTGTGCAGAGGCCCAGCGCCGCGACGCATTGGCCGGGGGCGGAGATGTCGTCCTTGGCGCCCTCGACTGTCTTGACCGCCACATCGGTGATCTTGCTGAAATCGACCTTGTGGCCGTTGACGGTGAAATCGTTGCGCGCAATCTCGCGGTTCTTGAATACGCGCTCGACCGTCGAAAGGTAGAATTCCGCGGTCATGTCCATCACCGCCAGGTATTCGTCATAGAAACGGTTGTGGGCGTCGTGATCCGAGGCCTCCCCGCGGGAGACGCGCTGAATCTGGTCCAGGAACGCCTTGGTGTGGCGCTCGCCGTTCATCGACATGAAGGAGGCGAGCTGCAACAGGCCCGGATAGACCTTGCGGCCGACGCCCGGGTATTTGAAGCCGACCTGCTGGATCATGGTCTCCTCCAGCTGGCCCATGGTGACGCGGCGGCCGAAGTCGGTGACCTCTGTCGGGGTGGCGTCCGGGTCCACCGGGCCGCCGATCAGGGTCAGCGAGGAGGGCTGCGCCTTGGGGTCGCGCTCCGCCAGGTAGGCGGTCGCGGCGAGCGTCAGCGGCACCGGCTGGCAGACTGCGACGACATGGGTGTCGGGGCCCAGCTCCCGCATGAAATCGACGAGGTAGAGCGTATAGTCCTCGATATCGAACTTCCCTGCGGAAACAGGGATGTCGCGGGCGTTGTGCCAGTCCGTCACATAGACTTCACAGTTTACCAGCAAGCTTTTGACGGTGGACCGCAGGAGGGTGGCGTAGTGGCCGGACATCGGGGCAACCAGCAGCACTTTGCGGGGCTGTTCCTCGCGGCCGTTGACCTTGAAATGGATCAGGTCGCCAAAGGGGCGCTCGACCACGGTGGTGATGTCCACCAGGTGGTCCTTGCCGTCTTCGCAAGTGAAGGTGCGGATGCCCCAGTCAGGCTTCACCACCATCCGCTGGTAGGTGCGTTCGGTTACTTCGCCCCAGGCGGCCATCCAGCTGAGCGCCGGATTTGGCAAGGCGGAAAAGACCGGGTAAGATGCCATGGAGAGGGCGGTTGCGCCCAGCCATTGGTTGGTGTTCCGGACGGTCTCCATCAGGTCGTAGGTCATCATGTATCGCATACGCGTCTCCTTCGGGCTCTGTCCCCGAGTCGTCGGACCAGAAAATCCGGAACGTCGGACCAATCGCCGCTTTGCCCTGCCTTCTGCAGAAGAGTATTCTGCATAGCAGAAAGCCTATGAGGGATTCCTTTATATGACAACTAGTGACGAAGTATCCGCAACGTCCAATTCTGAGAGCTTTGAAAAACTTAAGGAAAATATGAGCCGTGTCGAGGAGCTGAGCAAGCGCCTGGCCGAAGTCATGTCCCGGAAGGTGCCGCATAACCCGGCGCTGGACGGTCCGAATCAAGAACTTTATGCGCGCGCAGCAACCGCCTATTGGACGGAAGCTATGCAGAACCCTGCCAAACTCCTGGAGCATCAGCTCGAATTCTGGAGCAAGTCTGTGCTGAATTTCGCCGAAGCGCAGAAAGCTCTGGCAGGGCAAATGGACAGCACGGATGACGGCGGCCCCAAGGACCGCCGTTTTTCGAATCCGCTGTGGCAAAGCAGCCCGTACTTCAACTATGTCAAACAGCAGTACCTGACCAACGCCGAAGCGATCCGTAAGGCGGTGCAGAGTGCTGGTGAGATGGATGGCAAGGACAAGCAGCGGCTGAGCTACTTTGCCGATCAGATCATCGAAATGATGTCGCCGACCAATTTTCTGCCGACCAACCCCGATGCGCTGGAGAAGGCGATTGAGACGGAAGGCCAGTCGCTGATCGACGGGCTGGAGAACCTGGTTACGGACCTGGAGGCTAACAACGGCGAGCTAGTGGTGCGTTTGGCGGACGAGAGCGCGTTCGAGCTTGGCGGCAATATCGCCACTACCCCCGGCGACGTGATCTACCGCAACCGGATGATGCAGCTGATCCAGTACAAGCCGGTGACGGAGACGGTGCATGAAACTCCCATTGTTCTGTTCCCGCCCTGGATCAACAAGTTTTACATCCTCGACCTCAAGGCACAGAACAGCCTGATCAAATGGGTGACCGAGCAAGGCTATACGCTGTTCGTTGTGTCCTGGGTCAACGCCGATGCGAGCCACTCCGATGTGGGGATGGAGGATTATATTCAGGAAGGCTTCCTGGCCGCGATTGAAACCGCCAAGGAGGTCTGCAAGGTCGATCAGGTCAATGCGGTGGGATACTGCATCGCCGGCACCACTCTGAGCCTGACGCTGTCGCTGCTGAAACAGCGCGGCGACAAATCGGTGAAGTCGGCGACCTTTTTCACCACGCTGACCGATTTCGGGGACCAAGGCGAGTTCACGCCTTTCCTGCAGAATGATTTTATCGACGGGATCGAGGCCCAGGTGGAGCAGGAGGGCCTGCTGCGGTCATGGGTGATTGCGCGGACTATGTCGTTCCTGCGCTCCAAGGACCTGATCTATGGCCCGGCAGTGAAAAGCTACATGATGGGCGAGACGCCGCCCGCCTTTGATCTGCTCTATTGGAACGGCGACGGTGCCAATTTGCCGGGGCGGATGGCGATCCAGTACCTGCGGGGGCTGTGTCAGAACAATGAATTCGTCGGCGATGGCTTTGAGCTGATGGGCCACAAGCTGCACATCAAGGATGTGGACGTGCCGCTGATGTCGATCACTTGTGAGACCGACCACATCGCCCGCTGGAAGGACTGCTACCACGGGGTGCAGCAGATGGCATCGCGCAGCAAGAGCTTCATTGTGTCGGAGTCCGGCCATATTGCGGGCATCGTCAACCCGCCCAGCAAGAAGAAGTACGGCCACTACGTCAACGACGACCTGAAGGGAGACAGCGAGGCCTGGATGGCCGGAGCGGAATACCACGAGGGCTCCTGGTGGCCGCGCTGGAATGACTGGCTCAAGAAGCGGTCCGGCAAGCAGGTTCCCGCGCGTGAAGTGGGGGATTCGGGCTTTCCCTCTTTGATGTCGGCCCCGGGCTCCTATGTGAAGGTCAAGGCAAACCATTGATTTCACGGTGTTTGCAAAAGTTTTCTGCACCGCAGCATAAAAAACCTTGAAATGCTGCGGTGCGGCACGCATATTCCTCTCATGCTAAGAGCGCAGGATGGTCCTGCTGCAGCTTTCTGAGGAATTAGAACTATGGCAAAGACCCAAGACTTCACCGCGATGATGAAAGACTTCATGGGCGCCTTCCCGGTCGACACCAAAGCGATGGAAGACGCATTCAAGAACACCGCAGCCCTGAACGAGAAGCTGTCCGCCGTTGCGCTGGACGCTGCCGGCAAATCCGCCGAGATCTCGAACAAGTGGACCAAAGAGACCATCGCCAAGCTGAGCGATGTCGCCAAGGTCAAGGAAGAGCCGGCGGACTACGCCAAGGCCGCGACCGACTTTGCTTCCGCTTCCGCCGAAGTGGCCGCCGAGAACATGGCTGCCTTTGCTGAAGTGGCCAAGAAGGTTCAGATGGAAACCGTCGAACTGATGATGGCAGCCGGCAAAGACATGTCCGAAGAGGCAACCGCAGCCGTGAAAAAGGCCACCGAAGAGGTGACCACCGCCGCGAAAAAAGCTTCGGCAACCGCCAAGTAAGAACGTCCGCGGACCGGCCCTCGCTCTCCTCCCTGACGGAGCCGGACCGTGAAGAAGGGCAGGCCGCAAGGCCTGTCCTTTTGCGATTCAGGGGGCATGCCGGCGGTTAGTCAGGCAGCCCGGCCTGGCGCAGTCCGTCGCAGTAATGCTCCAGATCCTGCGCCCGGGCAAAGGGCAGCGTCTTGCTGATGCGGTCAACCGAAAACCTGGGCTCAAGTTCCAGAATGCGCCCGCATTCCCGCGCAGCAGCGGGCCGGTCTCCCAGCTGAGCATAGCAAGCCGCCAGATGGCGGTGCGGCGCCGGGAAGCCCGGAAACAGCTCAACCGCCTTGTTCACTTCGGAGACAGCCGGATCATAGGCCCTGCACATGTACAGCGCGAGCCCCCGGAACCAATGGAAATACGTCGGATGGAACGGGTTCAGGGCTGTCGCCTGATCCAGGTCCTCCAGCGCTTTTTCCGGCCTGCCCTGATAGACCAGGGACAGCCCGCGGAAGGCCATTGCATCGGTGTCGTTGGGGTTAAGCATCAGGGCGCGCTGAAAGTGATCCTCTGCCAGCGTAAAGTTTCCCTTGCACAGATGCATGACGGCAAGCCTGCGCTGCGCCACGCTGTCGAGCGGATCTATCCGGGCGGCGTGACGCAGCAATGGAAAGGCCTTGTCCAGCGTCAGTTCCGCCGACAGGCCCCAGCCGCTCATCCATTCCACAAGATAGGTCAGCGCCAGACCGGAATACGCCGCAGCGCTGCCAAAGTCGGCATCGCAGGCCTGCTGGTACAGCGTGCGGCACTGCTTCAGCCTGCTGCGCGAATCCAGAACGACGGATTTGGCCTGCATCACAAGATCCCGCGCCGTCGGCTTGCCGCCTTTGGCCGCATACGCCGCTGACTTCTGCCTTGCCACGGACTGGAGCTGCACAGCAAGGGTTTGGGTAATCTGCCCGGCAAGGGCGTCCTGCTGGCTGAAGTCGGATGAGACGTCACGGTCATAACGGCCGCTCCACAGCGACAGGCTGCTGGCGCCGTCCGAAAGCGTAACAGTGACCCGCAGTTTGCCGGGCAGCTGCCGGACGCTGCCTTCAGCCAGAAAACGCACGCCAAGCTCAGCCGCCACAACGGACGCTCCGGCTGTGCTGCCGGCAAAGCGCAGCGCCGCATTGCGGGATACAACGCGCAGCGTCCGGAACCGGGAGAGGCCAATGGTGATGTCCTCAGTCAGAGTTTGCGCGATGGCTTCGGTTTCCGCGCTGGCGGGGGTGGCATTGGCGAAGGGAAGCACCGCCACCGATGCTTCCGGCGATTGGCCTTCGGGATCCAGGGGCGGCAGGGAGTTTCCTGTTATGCGGTAAATCCGGACGGGTTCGGAGATATTGCGGACCCGCTGCAATCCGAGGTCGTCGAAAGCTGCGCCGACCTTGCCGCGAACCTGCTCATGCACGGTGCCTGATATGCAGATTTCCCCGGGCGCGGAAAGGCTTTGCAGCCGGGCGGCGATATTGACGCAATTGCCCAGCAGGTCATCGTCGGCGGGGAATACCTTGCCCGCGTGGATTCCCATCCGCAGTCTCAAGCCCAGCCCGCGGGGGCCGTTGCGCCAATCGGCTGCCTTGGCGGCAATTGCCAGAGCCGCCTTGACGGCCCGCACAGCGGTCCCGAACTCAAGCAGGAAGCCGTCGCCCACCGTTTTGACAAGCCATCCTTCATGCTCTTGTGCAACCGGTGCGATGATACGGTTACCAAGATCGCGGACCGCCGCGATGGTTTCGGATTCCCGCGCCTCAGCCAGGGCGGAGTATCCGGCCACGTCAGCGATCAGAATGGCGGCTTGTCTTTGCCTGTCCCTTTGGTCAGCCATTTTCCCCGGTACCACAGACTCGAAAGACTTAAAGTTAATTGTATCACATTGATAATCTTTTGCTGCTATTTAGTTGCAAATAATTCTGTATTTTGTTCAATCTGGCGCGCTTTAGCGTCAAAATCGCGCGTTCCGAAAGTTCAAGTGTCTCACCTGCCAGCCGGTCAGACGGCGCAGCTTGCTGGACGCCATCTGCTGATCCAGCGTGGGCCCCTCGGCCCAGGCGCCGTATTTGATCAGCACGTGTTTCAGGCTGCGCACCACATAGGACGCATCATGCTCGTGGCGGCGTGCGATCTCGCGAGTGATCTCTGCCACTGGCACGCCGGTCTCGGCGCTTGCGTTGAAATGGCCGGTGAGCTCCGGCTGTTCCAGCAGCAGCCGGTACGCGCTGGCCAGATCCTCCCGGTGCACCAGCGGCCAGCGGGTGGCGATGCTGCCCCAGATTTCGAACGGTCTGCCGTCGCGGGCAGCATCCAGATAACGCAAGAAGGCGCCGCCGTCTTCGTGGTACACCATTGCCGGATGCACCACAGCGGCAGAGACGGCTGGGGACGCCAGTACGGCCGCACCGTTTTCCCGCATCCAGGAAAAGGGCTTGATCGGCTGCATTGGGCTGGTCTCATCCGCAACCCGGTTGCCGGTGGCACCATACAGCCAGCAACCGCCGGTGTAGATCAGCCGCAGCGGTTCCGGCCGCAGAGCGGCTTGATCCAGAATTGCGGCAATGGCGGTGGTATCGGCCTCGGCCATCCCGTCGTCGAAGGTCGCGGCGAGCTGGATCAGCGCATCGGTTCTGGCGACCTCCTGAACCCAGGTGCCGGGGCTGCGCAGATTGCCCCGCAGGGGGCGGGCGCCCATCGCTGCGAGATTGCGGTCAGAGGCCGCGGAGCGGCTGAGACAGGTGACATGATGGCCGCTGCGGACCAGCTCCCGGGTGACGGCAGTGCCAATGGAACCAGTGCCGCCGAGAATCAGAACTTTCATTTTGGATACGCTCCTGCTGCGGGTTGCGGTGCAGGACAGATCTGTAAAAGCTCAAGTCAGGATCAGGTCAAGGGCTGAAGCGGCTCTATACCAGGATTTCTAACGGGAACTAATGTTGCGGAAACTGCGCTTAGGCTTCCCTTTTGTTCTGCCGTGGCATAGGCTTTGCTGCGATGCGTCATGACCGGGGAGGGAACACATGGCAGAACAGGACAAACCCTTGCTGATCAAAAGGTATGCAAGCCGCAGGCTGTATAACACCGAGACCAGCGATTACGTCACGCTGGAAGATATCGCGGGGTTTATCCGGGATGGCCGCGAGGTGCAGATCGTCGATCTGAAAACCGGTGACGACCTGACCCGCCAGTACCTGCTGCAGATCATTGCCGAGCATGAAAGCCGCGGCGAGAACGTTCTGCCGGTGAACGTGCTGAACGATCTGGTGCGCAGCTACATGGTGCCCGGCGGCGGGGTGATGCCGCAGTTCCTGCAGACATCGTTCGACATGCTGCGTGAGAGCCAGTCGAAGATGATGGAGAACATGAACGCGATGAACCCGATGTCCAAGATGCCAGGGTTTGAGGCGGTGAAGGCGCAGCAGGAGGCGTTCCTGAAGGCGATGACCGGAGGCTTTGGCGCCGCGGGCTGGACCGGCGGTGCGCAGGAGGACGAAAAATCCGAAAGCGGCGGCGAGGATCTGGACGACATCAAAAAGCAGCTGGCGGCGCTGCAGGAAAAACTGTCCAAGATGAAGTGAGCCTTAGCGGCTAGCGCATATGACAGAGCCCCCGGTCCGGTTCGGCGGGGGCTTTTCTCATTTGCGTGTCTTGGTTTGGTGGGCGGATCAGGAACGGGCCTCCACCTTCAGCACGTTGTGCAGCCGGTGATATGGGGCGTTCTTGACGATTTCGTCCAGGTTCTTTGTCTCAGGCGCAGGACGCGCGCGCAGGAACAGATAAGCGCTGGCACCAAAAGACAGGGCGCAGGCGCCGATTATCGTGCTGACGATGACTGTTTCGAGTCCCATGGCTTCAAACATGTGTTTCTCCGGTTGCACTGACAATATAGGCGAGGAAAGCTGAAAATTCCATATCACTTCCCGTCCTGCCTTAGTTTGCCGGCTTCCAGGACGTGGCGGGCAAGGGACTCGGCGCTGTTGCGTGCCTGTTCATGGCGGCGCATTTTCACCCGTCCGCCGATTCTGGAGGCCGTTGCGAATACGAAGCCCGAAAACGACAGCAAAGTGAGGCCGAAGGCCGGCCCGCCGGTGACCGTTCCGGCGATCGCCGCACCAAAGCTCGCCAGCAGCGCGCCGGCTGCCAGCCGCTGTGCCCACTGGCCGATGACCTGATCCGCGTCGCGGGCACGCGCCT
This sequence comes from Leisingera sp., assembly GCF_982940295.1. NCBI lineage: Bacteria > Pseudomonadati > Pseudomonadota > Alphaproteobacteria > Rhodobacterales > Roseobacteraceae > Leisingera > Leisingera sp. Next base: position 45,287 of record NZ_CEYXRG010000006.1, on the reverse strand, counting down.
CTGCCTCTGCGGCTTCGCTGGAGAATGCGGTCAGCAGGTCGGCCACAGCAAGACCGCTGTCCGGGTCATTGGATGCGCGGATGGCGGCCAGCAGCGCAGCCCGCTCCGCCCGGTCCGAAACAACCGCGCTGATGATCTGGGTCAGTTCATCCTCGGGAACGGCATCTCCCATGCTGAGGGAGTTTGCCATGGCAACCAGCGCGGTTGCCGGGCGCCGTTTGAATTTGGCCGGAGCTTTCATAGGCGGCAAGGTGGACGGCACAAGCCAGGATTGCAATCATGAAAAGCCCCGGCGCGGAGCCGGGGCTGCAACAGTCAGGGTCCGGCTGCGTCTCAGGCGGCGGCCTTGCCCATGGTTTCTTCAACAGCACCCAGCAGGATGTCCGCGATCACGTCCAGCTCGGCGCGGGTCAGGCGCACGGGCAGGCGCACGTCGCAGGCCTTCATCAGCATGGCGCGGGTCTGCGGCAGGTCGGGCACATCGCGCAGGAACTGCCAGTTCCAGAAGGCGCGCGCGTTGTCGGTCGACAGGCCAAAGACCTGCACCTTGACGCCCTTGGCTTCGGCAGCGGCGGCAAAGGCGCGGGTCTGTTCCTCGCTGAGGCCCACCAGGTTGAACTGGATCGAGTCCGGCGCGCGGCGTTCCGGGCCCAGCGGCTGGGGCACGTGAAAGAAGGGGGAGCCGTTCAGCCGCGCTGCCACGTAGTCGTGATTGGCCAGCCCGTCACGCACCCGGCGCGCCAGTTCCGGCAGCTGTGGGCGGATCACGGCCGCCGACAGGTTGCTCATCCGCAGATTATAGAGCGGCAGCTGGTTCTGCCACTTGGCAAAGGCCTGCGCCAGGTCAGGGGTGTTTTCCCCATGCGGGCCTTTGTGCTTTTTCCAGTTGTGCTCATAGGCGCCGGACATGATCACGGCGCGGGCGATCAGGTCGGCGTCGTCGGTGATCAGGATGCCGCCTTCGCCGGCGTTGACCATCTTGTAGGACTGGAAGGAGAAGCAGCCCACCTTGCCGATGGTGCCGATGTTGCGCCCGTTCCAGGTGGTGCCCAGTGAGTGGGCCGCGTCCTCGACCACCGGGATGCCACGGGCATCGCACAGCGCCATGATCGCGTCCATGTCAGAGGTATGGCCGCGCATGTGGCTGATGATCACCGCCTGCACGCTGTCCAGCTTGGCTTCGAAATCCGCCAGATCGACGCGGTAGTTTTCGCTCACCTCGCACAGCACCGGCACGCAGTCTGCATGCACGACCGAGGAGGGCACGGCCGCGAAGGTGAAGGCAGGGATCAGCACGCGGGCGTCGCGCGGCAGGCCGAGCGCCTTCAGCGACAGGAACAGCGCTGCCGAGCAGGAGGAAACCGCCAGCGCGTATTTGCTGCCCAGAAGCTCCGCGTACTCCTGTTCCAGCAGCGTGACCGGCGCATCTTCGGGCGCGGTGTAGCGGAAGAGGTCGCCCGACTGCATAAGGGCGTCGATGGCCTCGCGGGCGGCTGCGGGAATGGGTTCAGCGTCATGAACGTTGGGCGGCAGGGCCATATTTCAAAATCCTGAATTGTTGCTTTGAGAAATGTAAAACTAAGCGCTGCGGATGCCAAGACCGGACGCGGCGGAATTTGCCGCGCCCGGCGGGATTTCACAGAATTGTTGCGAAGTTGCGCGGAAACCGGCCCAGCGGCCCCGGCTTTAAACTCCCATCCGGTCGCGCAGGGCGAACCAGGTCATCGCCAGCACCAGCAGCGGCGAGCGCATCCGCGGCCCGCCAGGGAAGCGCGGAGCCGGGACGCGGGCCATCGTGTTGAACCCCTCGGCCTGCCCTTGGATCGCCTGTGCCATCAACTGCCCGGCATGGGTAGCAGTTCCGACGCCATGGCCGGAATAGCCGCTCGCAGTCAGCACGTTAGGGGCAAGCCGGGCCAGGTACGGCATCCGCTTCATGGTAATGCCCAGCGTGCCGCCCCAGGCGTAGTCGATTTTCACGTCTTTCAGATGCGGGAAGATCCCGGTCATCGGTTTGCGCACGGTGGCGGAGATATCTGACGGGAAGCGGTAGCCGTAGCTCTCCCCGCCGCCGAACAGCAGCCGCTTGTCATGGCTGAGGCGGAAGTAGTTCACCACGAATTTGGTATCGGCCACGGCAACGTCGCGGGTCAGAACCCGGGCGGCGTCCTCGCCCAGCGGCTCAGTGGCCACGACGAAGTTGTTGATCGGCATCACCCGTGCCGCCACCTGGCCGTTCAGCCCGCCGAGGTAGCCGTTGCAGGCAAGGATCAGATGGTCGGCAGTGACGCTGCCGCCCGCTGTGCGGATGCGCAGCTTGGCGCCTTCCTGGATGTCCAGAACCTCGCTGCCTTCAAAAATCCCGGCACCTGCAGCCGCGGCGGCGCGGGCCAGGCTGAAGGCATAGTTCAACGGATGCAGATGCCTCGCACCATGATCCAGGATGCCGCCCTTATAGGCGGGCGAGGGGCACATCGCCCAGCAGGCGTCCTTGTCGAGCAGCTCAACGCTGCTGTAGCCATACTGGTCCTGCAGGTGGCGGCCATAGTCGTGCAGCTCTGCCGCTTCCTTTTCGGAAAAGGCGGTCCAGGCCACGCCGGGCTTCAGATGGCAGTCCTGGCCGTGGCGCGCGATCAGCGATTTAACCAGGTCCTTGGCGTCCTCGCCCAGTTGCCAGAGCTTCTGCGCCTCCGGCCCGCCCATCAGCGCTTCCAGCCCTTCCTGGTCCATCCGCTGGCCGCTGCCGAGCTGGCCGCCGTTGCGCCCCGAGGCGCCAAAGCCCACGCGCTGCGCTTCCAGCAGCACCACGGACATTCCGGCCTCAGCCAGATGCAGCGCCGCCGACAGGCCGGTATAGCCGCCGCCGACGATACAGACATCTGCCTTTACCTCACCGTCCAGTGCTGCAAAGCGCTCCATCGGGATAGCGGTTGCCGCATACCAGCTGTCTGGATACTCGCCCTTGCGGTCATTGGAATAGAGAAGGTTCATCCCCATCGCGCACCTCATCAGAAGCAGGGCTCCCAAGCGGGACACCTGCTCTTCATCTTTCCATAAATACTCAATTAAAGAGGCGCTGCACCGTGGCGCAGCGCCGGAGTTTCAAACGTTCATCAGCAGATGCTCGCGCTCCCAGGGCGAGATCACCTGCAGGAACTCCTCATACTCCGTGCGTTTCACGATGGAATACACGCGGGCAAATTCCGGTCCCAGAACTTCGTGCAGCTCGGTCGCCTCGTCGAACAGATCCAGCGCTTGGCCCATTACCTGCGGGATATCGCCTTCGCCCTCATAGGCGTCGCCCTTGAACTGCTTGCGCGGGCGTTCCTCCTTGATCAGGCCGAGATAGCCGCAGGCGAGCGACAGGGCGATGCCCAGATAGGGGTTGCAGTCCATGCCGGCGATGCGGTTCTCCACCCGGCGCGCCTCTGGCCCGGACAGCGGGATGCGGATGCCGGTGGTGCGGTTGTCGCGCGCCCACTCCAGATTGATCGGCGCGGCGTGGTCCTTCACGTAGCGGCGGTAGGAGTTCACGTAGGGCGCCATCACCGCCAGCCCGGCGGGCAGGTGGTTCTGCAGCCCGGCGATGAAGTGATAGAACGCATCCGTTTCGCCGCCTTGCGGGCCGGAGAAGATGTTCTCGCCGGTTTCGATATCCAGGATCGAGTGGTGGATGTGCATGGCAGAGCCCGGCTCATCCTCGATCGGCTTGGCCATGAAGGTGGCAAAGCAGTCGTGCCGCAGCGCCGCCTCGCGGATCAGCCGTTTGAAGTAGAACACCTCGTCCGCCAGCTTGACCGGGTCGCCGTGGCGCAGGTTAATCTCCAACTGGCCGGCGCCGCCTTCCTGAGTAATGCCGTCGATTTCAAAACCCTGGTGCTCGGCGAAATCATAGATGTCGTCGATAACGGGTCCGAATTCGTCCACAGCGGTCATCGAATAGGCCTGCCGCGCCGCTGCCGGGCGGCCTGAACGGCCCATCATCGGCTTGATTTCGTGTGCCGGGTCGATGTTGCGCGCGACCAGGAAGAACTCCATTTCCGGCGCCACAACCGGTTTCCAGCCCTTGTCGTGATAAAGCTGCACCACGCGTTTCAGCACATTGCGCGGGCTGTAGGGGATCGGCTGGTCGTGCCGGTCATAGGCATCGTGGATCACCTGCAGGGTCCAGTCGCCGGTCCAGGGCGCGGCCGTGGCCGTGGACATGTCCGGCTTCAGCGTCATGTCCTTTTCAATCCAGCCGTCGTCATCCGCAGCATCGGCCCAGTCCCCGGTGATGGTCTGGTAAAAGATGCTGTCCGGCAGATGGAAATAATCGGTTTTTGCAAACTTCGATGCCGGTACCGCCTTGCCCCGGGCGATACCGGGAAGGTCCGAGATAACGCATTCAACTTCGTCGAGACGACGGCCCTCCAGATAGGTTTTTGCTGCTTCGGGAAGGGCGTCGAGCCAAGCTGACATTAGGTCCTCTCTTTCCTGTAAAACTCTGCGAGGAAGGTTGCGATTTCGGGGTTGTCCACGGGGGCGTCCAGATCGGCGGCGGCACGGTCGAGCAAGTCGTCCGGCACAACGCCGCGCCCGCGTTTTTCGATCAGGCCGCCAACAAAGGCGCTGGGGAATTCGGGGTGGGGCTGCCAGGAGATGATGTGGTCGCCATAGGCCAGGATGCCGTTCCGGCAAAAGCCGTTGCCGCCCAGCACACGCGCGCCTTCGGGCAGCTCCACCACCTGGTCCTGGTGCCAGGCGTTGAGGGTCAGGTCCTTGCCGTCCACCTGGTAGGTGACGCGGCCCACCGCCCAGCCGCCTTCGAACTTGGCAACCTTGCCGCCAAGCGCCTGGGCGATGATCTGGTGGCCAAAGCAGATCCCGGCCAGCGGCCGCTTGTGCGCGTGGATCTGGCGGATCAGGTCTTCCAGCGGTGCAATCCAGGCATGATCCTCATAGGCGCCATGCTTGGACCCGGTGATCAGCCAGCCGTCGGCGTCCTCCGGGCTGTCCGGGAAGATGCCGTCCACAACGGCCCAGGTCTGAAACTCGAAGCCGTTGCCATCCAGCATGTCGCGGAACATGCCGTCGTAGTCGCCGAACGGTTCATACAGGTCTTCGGGGGAGTGGCCGGTTTGCAGGATGCCGATTTTCATAAGTCACCAGTTGGAAGGAATTCGCTGCGCGGGACGGTAGCCCGCCGCCGAGACGGCGGGCAAGGGGCCGTCAGACCGTATCCAGGTAGATCTCGACCCGTTCTTCCGGGGTGAGTTCTTCCATGTAGCGCAGCTCCTGCCGCTTGGTCAGAACCATGTTGCGGATCATCTCGGCAGAGAAGAAATGCGGGATGACGTCCGAGTTCTCGAACGCATCAATGGCGCTTTGCCAGGTGTTGGGAACCTGCGGCAGGTCCAGCGCATAGGCGTTGCCGGTGATCGGCTCTGAGGGCTCGATCTTGTTTTCGATCCCATAGAGCGCAGCGCCGAGGATGGCGGTCAGCATCAGGTAGGGGTTCACGTCGCCGCCAGCAAAGCGGTGCTCGATCCGGCGCGCCTTGGGGCTGCCGGAGGGCACGCGGATGGCTGCGGTGCGGTTCTCGTAGGCCCAGCAGATGCCGGTGGGGGCGTGGGCGCCCGGGACCATGCGGTCATAGCTGTTGCCATGCGGCGCAAAGACCAGGGTGGAATCGCTCATCGCCTTCAGGCAGCCGCCGACGGCATGACGCATCGCATCGGTGCCCTTGGGGCCGCCGTCGTCAAAGATGTTGTTACCGTCCTGATCCAGCACCGAGAAATGGGTGTGCAGGCCGTTGCCCGCATAATCCTCATACGGTTTCGCCATGAAGCTGGCGGCAAAGCCGTGGCGGCGGGCCAGGCCCTTGACCAGCATCTTGAACAGCCAGGCATCGTCAGCGGCGCGCAGCGCATCGGGGCCGTGCATCAGGTTAATCTCGAACTGACCCAGGCCCGCCTCGGAAATCGCGGTGTCGGCGGGGATGTCCATATCCTCGCAGGCGTCATAGAGATCGGTAAAGAACGTGTCGAACTGGTCCAGCGCCCGGATCGACATGGTCTCCGCGGCCTTGCGGCGTTTGCCGGACCGTGGCGAGGTCGGCACCTGCAGGTTCTTGCCGCTGTCGTCGATCAGGAAGAATTCCAGCTCCACCGCGACCACCGGGGTCAGCCCCAGTTCCTTGTAGCGGTCGACCACGGCGCGCAGCGCGTGGCGCGGGTCGCCGTCATAGGGGCGGCCGTCTTCGCGGTACATCCAGATCGGCAGCATAGCGGAGGGCGATTCCAGCCAGGGCATAGGCACAAAGCCGCGCTCAGTCGGCTTCAGCACGCCGTCGGCGTCGCCGCTCTCGAACACCAGCGGGCTGTCGTCGATGTCCTCGCCCCAGATGTCCAGGTTGAGAACCGACAGCGGAAAGCGGGTGCCTTCCTCGACCGCCTTGTCGGCAAAGCGGGCAGGGACACGCTTGCCCCGGGCCTGACCGTTGATGTCCGCCGCCGCAACACGGATGGTGCGCACATGCGGGTTTTTCCTGAGCCAGTTCTTCATCCAATCACCTGACGGTTTCGGGGGCACCGCCGGCCGCCAGCGCCCCGGACGGGGCGCAGCAGGGCCGGGGCAGCTTATCACCCCTGGTCCATTTTTTTGATCATAATCCAACGCGGCCTTGAGTTTGTCCATGAACTCGCAGGATTCTGCGGTCAGACAACCGGGCTTTGAATTTGATCAAATAATGGATACTACCGGATCAGATTAGGACGCAAGCGAAATTTTCTCCGCCGTTCCTGGGGCAGGTGTTTGTTCAGCCGTTTATTCACCAGGCCAAAAATGGCGATGATCACCAAGGTCAGCAGGATGAAGTAGAAGGCCAGGATCGGGTAGGGGATGAACGGGTTGAAGGTCTTGTCCGCGAAATAGCTGGCGTAGTAGAGCGCATCGCCCTGCTGCCGCCAGGCCGGAAAGCCGGTGAAGAACACCAGCGTGGTGGCGTGGAACAAGAAAATCGCCTCGTTGGTGTAGGCAGGCCAGGCCAGCCGCAGCATGGTCGGGAAGGTGATGCGGCGGAACCGGGTCCAGCCGGTCATGCCGTATGCATCCGCGGCCTCGATATCGCCCTTGGGGATCGACAGCAGCGCGCCATAGAAGATTTCACCCGAGTAGGCGGCGGTGTTGCAGAACAGTACGATCAGCGCCCCGAGCCAGGCCGAGGTAAACGGGTCGAAGAAGCTCGAAACGCTCTTGAGGCTCAGGAAGCATGCGTAGGCAAAGAAAAACTGGATGAACAGCGGGCTGCCGCGGAACACGAAGATGAACCACTCCGCCGGTTTGCGCCACAGCGGGTTGGGGCTGGATTTCCCGACCGCCAGGGCAACCGCCAGGAAAAAGCCGGTCATCAGCGCCAGCGCGCCGAAATAGACGTTCCAGATCAGGCCAGAGCCGATCAGGGTGAAATGCTCGCACAGGGTATACTCGCCGCGCGGCAGCAGCCGTTCGCCAAAACCCAAGGATCGGAAGGCATAGGCCTGGATGGTTTCAACGCAACTCATGCCGCTGCCTTTCTTTGTGCTTCGCCGCCCGCAGTGGCCTGGCCTTTTGTCAGGCGCTTCATGACCCGGTCCAGCAACACTTCGGACACTTTGGTGAAGCAAAGGTAGAACACCAGCAGCGCGGCAAAGTACCAGACATGCCAGTTCGGGTGCGGGTAGTCCGTGAAGCGTGCGGTCTTGGTGCCGCCCAGTTCACGGGCCCAGTAGACGATGTCCTCGACCCCCAGCAGGAACAGCAGCGGCGTGGACTTAATCAGCACCATCCACAGGTTCGACAGCCCCGGCAGCGCATAAACCCACATCTGCGGCACCAGGATGCGCCAGAACGCCTGGCGGGAGGTCATGCCATAGGCCTCGGCGGTTTCGATCTGGGCGCGCGGCACGGCCCGCATCGCGCCAAAAAGAACGTTGGCGGCAAAGGCTCCGAACACGATCGAGAAGGTCAGGACCGCCAGGAAGAAGCCGTAGGTTTCATGCACCCACTGCGGTGCGGTCGACAGCGGCAGCTTGGCCGCGTCGCAGACCACAAAGTCGATGCCCTGGCGGATCGGCTGATCCCAGTCCGGGCATTTCACCTTGTGGCGCATCCACTCGAACGCCTGGTCGAGCGCGATGACGAAGAACAGGAAAAACGCAATGTCCGGCACGCCGCGCACGATGCTGGTGTAGCCCTTGCCGAACCAGCGCAGCGGCGGGAATTTGGAGCGGGCAGCGCTGGCAGCGCCAAACCCGAAGAGCAGGGCAACCGGGGCAGTGATCGCCAGCAGGGTCAGAACCACAAAAACCGAGATATAGAGGTTCAGATGCTTGCCTGTGGTCAGGTAGCAGCTGAGCCAGCTCAGCCCTTCAAGCGTGGTCGGGTCCGTGCAATAGGAAAACATGTTGGTGCCTGTCTTTCTCCGGCCGTGCCCGGCAGCGTGCCTGCCGGAAGAGAATGAATGAGGCCCGCGCGCCGCGGCGGCGGGCCTGCAAGATCCTGTAAGAGGATCAGATTACCACTGGGAGGAAACTTCCCACTTGGCGATCAGCTCGTTCAGCGAGCCGTCGTCTTTCATCGACTGGATCGCCGCGTCGAACTTGCCGCGCAGCTCAGCATCCGATTCCCGGAAGCCCATGCCAACGCCGCCGCCGAGCGATTCGGATTTCTCCAGCATCACAAGATCGTCGCCGACCACGGTATCGAGGAAGCTCTTGTCGGCCAGAACCGCGTCCGCTTCGCCGTTGCGCACCGCTGCGACGGTTTCTTCCGGGGTGGCGAATTCGACCAGGGTCCAGCCTTGTTCAGCGATGAAAGCCGCCTGGATGGTGGTGGCCTGGGCGGCGATCACGCCGGATGCCAGGTCGACGTCAGCCGACTGGGCCACATAGGCGGACGGATCCGGCGGCGTGTAGGGCTGGGTGAAGTCAATGACCTCGTCCCGCTCGTCGGTGATCGACATGCCGGCGATGATGGTGTCGTAGTTGCCGGAGACCAGGTTCGGAATGATCGAATCCCAGTCGTTCTTCACCCACTCGCAGGTGAGTTCGGCGCGCTTGCACAGCTCGTCGCCCAGCTCGCGCTCGAAACCGTCGATCTCGCCGGCGTCATTGACGAAGTTCCAGGGCGCATAGGCGCCTTCGGTGCCCAGGCGCACTGTTTCCGCCAGGCCCATGCCCGCGGTCAGCGCCAGGGCGGCGGTGCCAAGGATCAGTGATTTCATGAGTTTACTCCCGTTTGGTTTGGTTTTTGGATTTATTAGTTATTGCTCAATGCGCGTGGCGCGTCGAGGACAGGAAGGCACGCAGCCGCTCAGAACGGGTGCCGCCGAATACTTCGTCCGGCGTGCCTTCCTCTTCGATCAGCCCCTGATGCAAAAAGACGACGTGGCTGGAGACATCGGCAGCCATTTTCATGTCGTGGGTCACGATCATCATGGTGCGGCCTTCGGCTGCCAGGTCCTTGATCACCTTGATCACTTCCTGTTCCAGCTCCGGATCCAGCGCGGAGGTGGGTTCATCGAACAGCAGCGCCTCAGGTTCCATGCAAAGCGCGCGGGCAATCGCGGCACGCTGCTGCTGGCCGCCCGACAGCTGGGCAGGGTAGACATCGCATTTGTCGCCAATGCCGACCTTGGTCAGGTAATAGCGGGCTTTCTCCTCCACTTCGGCCTTGTCGCGACCCAGCACCGTAACCGGCGCCTCCATCACGTTCTGCAATATGGTCATGTGGGCCCACAGGTTGAACTGCTGGAACACCATGCTCAGGTTGGTACGGATACGCAGGATCTGCTTGGCGTCGGAGGGGCGGCGGTTGAGCCCCTGGCCGGTCCACGTAACCGGTTCGCCCTTGAACAGAATCTCGCCCTCCTGGCTGTCCTCCAGCAGGTTGCAGCAGCGCAAAAGAGTAGACTTGCCAGACCCCGAAGACCCGATCAGCGAAACCACATCGCCCTTGTGGGCGGTGATATCCACGCCTTTGATCACTTCCAGCTCACCATAGGATTTGTGCAGGCCGCGGATTTGCAGAACAGGCGTTGTGTCGGTCAAGGTGTCTTTGTCCCTATGAGTGGAAATTCGTTCTTATTGGACCGAAAAAAAGACCGAATGCAACGTTCAAACCGCACAAGCTGGCACAGCAGGTGCCAAAATGACCGGTTGTGCTGCCATTTTGGAAAGGGCCGTTACGTCAGCTCCGCCGCGCGGATGCGCTGCCCGGTCAGCACCGGGCCTGGCGGTGTCGGCACTGCCAGGTAGTCGCTGGGAGCGATCTTCACCAGCCCCTTCAGATGCAGCAGGCTGCGGGTCTCCGGGTCCAGTCCGCGGATGGCGGATTCGATGGCGGAAAACAGCGCCTCGGCATCGCCTCCCAAGCTGGTGATATAGGGCAGGGCCGGGGTCGGATCCGTACGCTCGATCTCGGTCAGCCCGGCAGCGAAACCGTCGTGTTCGCGAACCATTTCCCAGGTCAGAGCGTCCAGGGCTGCAAAATCGGCGCGGCCCTCTGCCACGGCTTCGGCCGACAGCCGGTGGCCGCCGGTTTCCACCAGCGCGCCGGGCAGGATGCTGCGGTCGTGCAGATGCACCATCGGTGCTGCCCAGCCGGATTGTGACAGCGCTTCGTTGTAAGCAAAGCGGCGCCCGGCGAAGCTGCTGAGCGGCTGGCCTGCGTCCTCGGTGCGGGTAACAAAGACGCTGTTGTAATAACCGGGCGGGCAGCCGGGCAGGCCGTAATCCGGGGTGCCCACCAGTTCCACCTCGCCATAAAGCCGGGTGCGGTAGGGGCAGCCGCAGGTTTGCGACATAAGCAGATCTGGGGACTTCCAGACCTCCCAGAAATCGGCGCCGCGGGTCAGCTGTTCGGGTCCGCCGCCAAGATGATCGCGGATCGAGGCCCAGAACCGGTCGTTCGCCGCAGCGGTTTCCGGGCGGTCGTACATACCGAGATGTGCAATCATAAAGCGGCCTCTGCCCGTTTGCGCGCCTTTGCGCTGTCTACGTCCGATACTCCCAGCAGGCTGGCGGACAGCCGCAGGAGCGCGTCTTCGTTTGCATCGCGGTGCCCATCAGCCAGGGCCACCTGCCACAGCGCCTCAATGACACCGGTGCGGTCCTCATAGACCACCGCGTCCTTGATCGCGCGGGTGAAGCGGACGGTGTCGGGCGCCTCGGCCTCCATCGCCTCGGCCTGTTCGCGCAGGATCAGCGCGCCGCCAGTGTCCAGCCCGTAGCGGGCAGTCAGGATGCGGTCGATGCGGTCTTTCTCCACTTCGGAGTAATTGTGGTCGGAGCGTGCGATCCGAACCAGCAGCGCTGTCAGCGCCAGCCGCGCGCCCTCGTCATCCAGCGTGTCAGGTGCGGGTTCCAGCAGGCGGTTCAGAAGCTCCCGGAACATCAGCGCTCTCCAGCGGTGCTGGCGAGTTTCTCCTCGGCGCGTTCCCGTGCCTTCTGGCTGTCGGCATATGACAGGCCCATCGCCTTGCGCGCGTCCTCAACGATGGTGACCTCGCCCTCGTGGGCGCTGCCATCGGCCAGCACCACTTCCCACAGCGCATCGAGCGCGGCGAGGCGTTCCTCCAAGCCGGTTGTCTCGCGGATCAGCCGCCCGAAGGTGTCGGTCTCCGGTGCGGCGGCGTGGAGCTTTTCGCAAGTCGCGCGTACTTTGGCGGCTTCAATCGCGTTGTGCTGGTAGAGCCGCGCGAGGATACGGTCGATCAGGCTGATCTCCTCCAGCTGATAGTCGCGGTCGGATTGCGCCACCCGCACCAGCAGCGCCCCCAGCGCCAGTTCGGCATCCGGGTCGGGCAGGGCCGGCGGTTCGGACGGGCGGAAAGCTTGAAAGAATTTCTTAAGCAGGGGCATTCGGTGACCTCAGTCAGCTGCGCAGCGGGGCGCGGGATTATTCGCCGTAGCCTTCGATGATTTCCATATCACCGGCAGACACCGGATCACGCAAGGTCTTGGCGTCCTGGTAGGCCACTGAATCATAGCAGGCTTTTGCGGTTGCGAAATCCTTGAATTCAATCACCACGGTGCGCGACCGCATCTGCCCTTCGCGCACTTCCTTCTGGCCGCCGCGGATCAGGAACCTGGCGCCATGTTCGGCAAACACCGGCCCGTTAGCGCTGATGTAATCCTTGTAGCGTTCCGCGTCATCCACATCCACATGGGCCACCCAGTATCCTTTGGGCATGGGGTGAAGCCTCCCTTCTTTTTATGGTTGAGTGCAGGCTTATATAAAACGCTGACGAAAACAATGGGGCGGTTATTAAGAATTTCCCGGTTCAGCGGAATTTGCGGTTGTTTCAACGCGTTGCGCAATAAATGAAAACGCCCGCCGGATGGGGCGGGCGCTTCAAACATGATTAACGGATGGCTCAGCCGATCTCGGCCAGACGCGCCAGCGCTTCCTGGACCTTCGCTTCTTCCTCTTCGCGCGCGGCAAGGTTTTCGCGGGCTTCTGCCACAACCTCTTCCGGCGCCGAGGCCGCGAATTTCGGGTTGTTCAGCCGTCCGCGCAGGCCGCCCAGCTCCTTGGCCAATTTCCCCAAGGTCTTCTCCAGACGCGCCTTTTCGGCGTCCACGTCGATCACATCCGCCAGCGGCAGGCCGAAGGATGCACCAGGCGCCGCCACGCTTGCGCAACCTTTCGGGAAGCTCTCGACCTGTTCCAGCGAGGTGATGCGGGCCAGCTTCTGGATCATCGCCTCGTTCTTCTCCCAGGCCGCACGCGCCTGATCAGAGAATTCGGTCACCACCATCGGGATCTTGGCGCCTGCCGGCACGTGCATCTGCGCGCGGGTGGAGCGGATGTTTTCGATCGCGGTGATCACCCAGTTCATCTCGGCGTCAGCCTCGGCGTTGACCAGCTCGGTTCCGTATGTCGGCCAATCGGCATGCACCAGCATCTTCTCGCGCTTGGCGGTGTTGCCCCACAGCTCCTCGGTAATGAAGGGCATAATCGGGTGCAAGAGGATCATGCACTGATCCAGCACCCAGCCCAGGGTCTGGCGGGTCTCTGCGATCACCGCCTCATCCTCGGAGCCGAACAGGGGTTTCGAAAGCTCGATGTACCAGTCGCAGACCTTGCCCCAGACAAAGGCGTAAAGCGCATTGGCCGCGTCGTTGAACCGGTAGGCTTCCAGTGCTGCGTCGACTTCCACCCGCACCTTGGCGGTTTCACCGATGATCCACTGGTTCACCGCGGCTTTGGCATCCGGGCAGGTATAGGCAGGGACCTCGGGGTCATAGACCTTGTTGAAATGGGCGAAATTCACCGCATTCCACAGCTTGGTGCCAAAGTTCCGGTAGCCCTTCAGGCGCTCCATATCCAGCTTCAGCACGCCGCCCAGGGCCGCCATCGCCGCGGAGGAGAAACGCAGCGCGTCGGCGCCGAATTCCTCGATGATCTCCAGCGGGTCGACCACGTTGCCGGTGGATTTCGACATCTTCTTGCCCTTCGCGTCGCGCACCAGGCCATGCAGGTAGACGGTGTCAAAGGGGATGCGTTTCTTGACCGGCAGGTTCTCATCAAGAACCGCCAGCTGCATCATCATCATCCGGGCGACCCAGAAGAACAGGATGTCCTGACCGGTTACCAGGGTCGAGGTCGGGAAGTACTTCTCCATTTCCGGAGTGACGTCCGGCCAGCCCAGCGTGCCGATCGGCCACAGGCCGGAGGAGAACCAGGTGTCCAGCACGTCGGGGTCGCGGAACATCGGCACCTGCATCGGCCCGTCAAAGCTGCGGATGGCGCCTTCGTCCTGCACATCCATCAGCTTGACCTGTTCGGCAAGGATCTGCGCCGCTTCGTGGCGGTCGGCGACGATGCGGAATTCGGTGCCTTCGGCGGACTGAAGGCGGGCCTTTTCCAGCGCCTCTTCCTCGGTCGCAGCACAAATGGCGTACCAATCATCCTCGCCGGGGATGTACCAAACCGGGATCTGATGACCCCACCACAGCTGGCGCGAGATGCACCAGGGTTCGATGTTTTCCAGCCAGTGGTAATAGGTCTTCTCGCCGCTCTCCGGCAGGATCTTCACATCGCCGTTGCGCACAGCGTCCAGCGCCGGGCCGACAACCTTTTCCGCATCCACGAACCACTGGTCGGTCAGCATCGGCTCGATCACAACCTTGGAACGGTCGCCGAAGGGCTGCATGATCGGCTTGTTCTCGACGTAAGGCACCTGCACCTCAACGTCTTCGCCGGTCTCCGGATCGGTCTTGGTGACGGTATGCATGACCGCAAGGCCTTCGCTGGTGATCTGCTCGACCACCAGTTTGCGCGCCTCGAACCGGTCGAGGCCGCGCAGGTCGTCGGGCACCAGGTTGATGGCGTCGGCCTCATTCTCACTCAGGGTCTGTTCGCCCTTGGCCACCGCCATGGCGATGTCCGCAGCCTCGGCATAAGGCGCGCCGTCGTCGCGCATCTGCCCCTTGGTGTCCATCAGGCGGTACATCGGGATGCCGCCGCGCTTGGCGACCTGATAGTCGTTGAAGTCATGCGCGCCAGTGATCTTCACCGCGCCGGAGCCAAAGTCCTTGTCGGGGTATTCATCGGTGATGATCGGGATCAGGCGGCGGTGCTCCTTTGGGCCGACCGGGATTTCGCACAGCTTGCCGACGATGGGGGCATACCGCTCGTCGCTCGGATGCACCGCAACCGCGCCGTCGCCCAGCATGGTCTCGGGCCGGGTGGTGGCGATGGAGATATAGTCGCGCTCCTCCTCAAGGATGACGTTGCCGTCTTCATCCTTCTCCACATAGGTGTAGGTGGCGCCATTCGCGAGCGGGTATTTAAAGTGCCACATGTGGCCTGCCACTTCGATGTTCTCGACCTCAAGGTCGGAGATCGCGGTCTCGAAATGCGGGTCCCAGTTGACCAGCCGCTTGCCGCGGTAGATCAGGCCCTTGTTGTACATCTCCACAAACACCTTGATCACGGCATCGTGGAAGTTGGGGGAGTTTTCGTGGCCCACGCGGGTGTCGCCATGGGCGCCCGCCATGGTGAAGGCCGTGCGGGAGAAGTCGCAGGACGCGCCGAGGCGTTTCAGCTGCTCAACAATGGTGCCGCCGGATTTCTCTTTCCATTCCCAGACCTTCTCCAGGAATTTCTCGCGGCCCAGCTCGCGGCGCGAGGGCTGCTGGGTCTTGGCCAGCTCGCGCTCCACGACCATCTGGGTCGCGATCCCTGCGTGGTCGGTGCCCGGCTGCCAAAGGGTGTCGAACCCCTGCATCCGCTTCCAGCGGATCAGGATGTCCTGCAGGGTGTTGTTGAAGGCATGGCCCATGTGCAGCACGCCGGTCACGTTCGGCGGCGGGATCATGATGCAGTAGGCGGAGGCCTCCGGCTTGGCATTTGCGCCTGCCTTGAAACAGCCGGCTTCTTCCCAGGCCTTGTAAAGTCGGCTTTCGGCTTCGGCCGCATTAAATGTCTTTTCCATCGCCATGCGCTTGGTCCTGCGTGCGTATCAATTTCGGGTCGCGCTATCCCTTACCGAAAGGGGCGGCAAAGGGAAAGTCCCAGAGGCACCGGAGCAGGCCGGCAGGCCGCGGGGCGCTGCATAAATCGAATTTTATGGAACCAGAGGCGGGCGGGCGCGTTTCTCCACCACTGTGCGCCACGCGGTCCAGCGGGCGCGCACCGGTCTTCAAGGCGTGCCGCAGCGGCGGCGCGGTCAAAGACGCCCGGCCCTTGCTGACGCGCATTCCGCGGTACGGGCCGGGCGCACGATTTCCAGGATCGCGCTCAGGGTGGCTGACGGGTTCAGCCCGTGTTCCAGATCTTGCGCCGGCGCTCCTTGACCATTTCGTTGCCCTCTTCGGTGCCGTCATGGAAGGTGTTAAACCACTCATCCCAAGGCGTTTCCCAGGTGCCGTAGTTGCAGTCAAAAAACCGGTGGTGCAGCTGGTGGAAAAAGTCGCCCACCAGGAATTTGGCCTTGTTGCCGAATTTCACATGCTCGAACCCTGCATGGGACGTCGGGGCGCCTATGCCGTGGTGGAACAGCAGGAAGATCGCGTGCACCGGGTGCGACGGCAGCAGGAAAAAGATCATGGTGTCGAACATCAGAAAGAAGCTCTCCACCGGGTGCATCGCCAGGCCGGACCAAGGGCCGGTGTTGATGTTGCGGTGATGCCAGGCGTGCACCTTGGTATAGAGCGCGCCAACATGCAGCAGCCGGTGCAGCCAGTAGAAGTGGAAGCCTGCCCAGATCGGGATGAAGACGGTCATGATCGTGAACCAGACCGGATTGCTCTCCAGCGTGATCATCGTCACCCAGCCGTTGGCATAGGCATACAGGATGAAGCTCTCCCAGAAGGTCCAGAAGGTGAGTGCCGGGCCTAGTGTCCAGAACATGTTGTCCCAGACCTGGTTCTTGAAGGTGAAGACCTTGGCGCCCTTCATCATCGGGCGCATGTCATAGCGGTATTCATCCTGTTGGGTGCGGAACTTCCACAAGGCAAGATGCAGGCCG
Source organism: Leisingera sp. (assembly GCF_982940295.1). NCBI lineage: Bacteria > Pseudomonadati > Pseudomonadota > Alphaproteobacteria > Rhodobacterales > Roseobacteraceae > Leisingera > Leisingera sp. The sequence continues at coordinate 28,789 of NZ_CEYXRG010000006.1, read as the reverse complement.
CCGGCCACCACCATCAGGATACAGAAGTTGCGCAGCCAGATCTCGAACACCCAGTCCCAGCTGAATGTCGCGATGCGGTCCAGCGCGGGGGTGAGATACGCCCAGGTGATGATGGCAAACACCAGCAGCAGTGCCCGCAGCGCCAGCGGGTTCCAGCTTTGCAGCAGGTATTTGATTGAGGCTAATGGCTTCATCGGCCAATCCCAATAGGGGGAGGTCTGGATCGGCAGCTGGGGAGTGAAGTTCCAGATCTTGCGTTTGGGGCGCGGGGCGTTGGCGGGACCTGTCATATCGCGTCTCTTATGTGGGTGGTGGAAGTGCGGCTGCCGCCGCGGGGTTTGTTGGCTGCCGGAAACCCTAGGCGGCGGGCGGAAAATCCCAGCACGGTATGTCTTGCCGGTTAGGCTAAGTTCTGCTTAGCCTGCCTGCATGGCGACCCGGATCCCCTCTCTCAACTGGCTGCGCGTGTTCGAAGCGGCGGCGCGAACCGAGAGCTTTGCCCGCGCAGCGGCGCAGCTGAACATGTCGGCCGCCGCCGTCAGCCAGCAGGTGAAGGCGCTGGAGACGCAGCTGGGCACGCCGCTGTTTCACCGCCACGCCCATGCGGTGACGCTGACGGAGGCGGGGCGGGCCTATTTGCCCTCGGTGCAGCAGTCGCTGTTGATGCTGGAAACCGCCACCACCGGCCTGTTCGGGGAGAGCCGCGAGCAGCGGCTGTTTGTGCAGTCTGTGCTGCTCTTTGCGCATGGGGTGCTGGCGCGGGCTCTGCCGCAGTTCCAGGCAGCGCACCCGCAGGTCAGCCTAGCGCTCAGCACCGGAAATATGGCGGCGGATTTTGCCAACCAGTTCACCGATCTGCAGATTGTCTTTGGCAACCCGTCACTGTTCGGCACCGAGGGGGACGAACTGCTGCGCGAGGTGCTCTATCCGGTTGCGCCGCCGGAGATTGCCGCGCTGATCCAATCCCCGCAGGATTTGTTCCGCTTTCCACTGATAGAGGTGTCCACCCACCGCGCCAGTTGGATACAGGTGTTTGAGCATCTGCGGCTCTCCCACGGGCAGGCACGCTATTTCTTTGCCGATAACTCGCTGATGGCGGCCGAATTGTCTGCGCAGGGGATGGGGATTGCGCTGGCGAGGGCGCCTGCCTCTGACGCGGTGGCCGCCGCCAGCGGGCTGGTGCGCTGTCTGCCGGATGTCGAAGTGCCGGGGCAGGAGGCCTATCACCTGATCTACCCGGACCGGGGCGCCATGCGTCCCGCTGCCAAGCTGTTCCGGGACTGGCTGCTGGACTACGTGCGGACCGTTTGATCCTTATTGCCCGGTGCGGTCCAGCTTGGTCGCCAGATGGATCAGGCTTTCGGAAGAGCGCACCCCGCGGGCTTCCGCGATCTTGTCGATGGTTTCATCAAGTTCCGCGGTGCTTTGCGCCACCACCTGCGCCAGCAGATCAAAGCGGCCGGAGGTTGTATGCACCACCTCAACCCCCGGCAGCTTGCGCAGCCGGGCCAGCACCTCGGGACCGGAGCGCGGTTCGATTGACATCAGCACTGTCGCCTGCAGCGGCGGCCGCGCGGCGGCAGAGGACTTGAGCGTGTAGCCGGTGATCACCCCAGTGGCCTCCAGCCGCTCGATCCGGGCCTGCACGGTGGTGCGGGCCAGGCCGAGCGTGCGGGCAATCTCGGCCATCGGGCGGCGGGCGTTCTCCCGCAGCAGGGTGATAAGGCGCTGGTCTGTGCCGTCGGTTTGCATGTTTTTCCTGCGATATGACGAAAGTATTCGTCACTATATGCAGAGTGACGAGCGGAATCGACGGAAAATTCGCGGAAAATATGCAAAACGAATGAGGGTTACACGATGCAGCAGATTCCCCCGCTATGGCTTTCGCCTGAATCCCACCTGGCCCGCAGCGCGCCGGATCATCCGATCCTGTATTTCTCGCCGCGCGTTTTGCACGAGGTGGCGCGGCGGTTCAGCCAGGGGTTTCCGGGGCTGGTAACCTACGCGGTGAAAGCAAATCCGCACCCGGCGGTTCTGTCCAATCTGGTGGCGGCGGGAATCACCGCGTTTGACGTGGCCTCGCCCGCAGAGATGGAAGCGGTGCGTGCGGCCAGCCCCGATGCGGTCATGCACTACAACAACCCGATGCGGTCGAAGGCTGAAATTGCCGCGGGGATCGAACATGGCGTCGACAGCTGGTCGGTGGATGAGCTGAGCGAGCTGGAGAAACTGGACGCGGTGCCGCGCTCCTGCGAGATCGCGGTGCGCTTTGCGCTGCCAGTGGCGGGGGCGGCCTATGATTTCGGCAGCAAGTTCGGCGCCGCGCCGGAGGAGGCCGTGGAACTGCTGAAGCAGGTCGCGGCCAAGGGCTGGACACCCGCCTTGTGCTTCCACCCGGGCACCCAATGCGAAGATGAGATGGCTTGGGTCGAATACGTCCATGCGGCCAAACGGATCGTCGATACGGCGGGTGTGCGGATTGCGCGGCTGAACGTGGGCGGCGGTTTTGCTGCCAACCGTGACGGTGTGGCGCCGGATCTGGAAAAGGTCTTTGCCGCCATCGGAAAGGCGGCGGATCAGGCGTTTCGCGCGGACAAGCCCACGCTGATCTGCGAGCCGGGCCGGGCGATGGTCTCCGAAAGCTTCACCCTGGCCGCCCGCATCAAGGGGATGCGTAAGGACGGTGCGGTGGTCTTCCTGAATGACGGCATCTATGGCGGGCTGGTCGACATCCGCGACATGGGCCTGCCGGGCCGGGTGGAGGTCGTCGCCTCAGACGGCACCCACCGCGGCGGCGTCCGCAAGCCGCGGGTGGTGTTCGGCCCGACCTGCGACAGCCTGGACCGGCTGCCGGACGGGCTGCCGCTGCCTTGCGATTGCGTCGCGGGGGACTATGTGCTGTTTCCGGGGCTGGGCGCCTATTCTTCCGCCATGAGCACGCAATTCAACGGCTATGGGCTGTCTGACGTGGCGACGGTGATCGAGCTGGCTGGACAAGCGGCCCGCTGACAGTAGTCTCGCCCCCGCAACAGCAGCCAGCGCGGACAGGGGGCGAGCATGGAAAAATTCGGGAAAAGCCAGCCGGTAAAACGGGTCGAGGACGTCAGGTTCCTGACCGGCCAGGGGCGGTACATCGAGGATGCCGCCCCGGCGGATGCCTTGCGCGCCTGGGTGCTGCGCAGCCCGGTGGCGCATGGGATGATTTCTGCACTGAATGTGGAGGACGCGCGTGAAGCGGACGGTGTCCATGCGGTGATCACCCTGGCCGATCTCGAAGCCGCGGGCATCAACACCTCAATGGACGGCTCGCTGGTGACCAACCGCGACGGCACCAAGGGCGCGTCGCCCGAGCGTCCGATGCTGGCGCGCGGCCGGGTGCGCTATGTCGGGGAGCCGGTCGCCGTGGTGATTGCGGACACGCTGGATCAGGCCCGCGACGCGGGCGAGCTGATCGAACTGGATATCGACGACCTGCCGGTGAAACTGGATGTACTGCCCGGCGGTGAGCCGCTGCATGACGGGGTGCCGGACAACAAGGCGTTTGACTGGGGCATGGGCGACGAGGCCGCGACCGAAGCGGCGTTCGCAAGCGCCGCCCATACCGTTGCGCTGCAGGTCGACGACAACCGGATCATCGTCAATTCGATGGAGCCGCGCGGCTGTTTTGCTGAATGGTCCGAAGGGCGGCTGCATTTCTGCTATGGCGGGCAGGGGGTCTGGGCGATGAAGTCCCAGCTGGTTGCCAAGCTGGGGCTGGATGAAGCTGACGTGAAGGTCACCACCCCCGATGTGGGCGGCGGGTTCGGCATGAAGGCGATGCCTTACCCGGAGTATTTCGCCGTTGCACATGCCGCCCGCACGCTGGGACGGCCAGTGTTCTGGATGTCCGATCGCTCTGAGGCGATGCTGAGCGACAATGGCGGCCGCGACCTCACCTCGCTGGCGGAGCTGGCCTTTGACGAAAACCTGAAGATCACCGCTTACAGGGTCACTACCCGCTGCAACCTCGGCGCGTACAACTCCCATTTCGGCCAGCCGATCCAGACCCAGCTGTTCAGCCGGGTGCTCGCGGGCGTCTACGACATTCAGACCGCCTGGCTGCAGGTGGAGGGGATCTATACCAACACCACCCAGGTCGATGCCTACCGCGGCGCCGGGCGGCCGGAAGCGATCTATGTGCTGGAGCGGGCGATGGACCGGGCCGCGCGTGAGCTGGGCGTGGACCCGTGGGAGCTGCGGCGGCGGAACTTCATCCGGACTGACGCGTTTCCCTATGACACCGTGACCGGAGAAACCTATGATGTGGGTGATTATAGCAAAGTCCTGAGCCGCGCCGCGCAAGAGGCTGATATCGCAGGATTCGCAGCCCGCCGCGCCGAAGATGGTAAACGCGGCAAGTTACGGGGCGTCGGGCTTTGTTACTATATCGAAAGCATTTTGGGCGATCCTTCTGAAGGCGCGGAAGTGGAGTTTCTGGAGGACGGCCGGGTGCAGATCTACGTTGGCACGCAAAGCAACGGACAGGGGCATGAAACTGTCTATGCCCAGTTTCTGGCCGACCAGAGCGGTATTCCGGCAGACAAGATCGAGGTCATTCAGGGCGACAGCGACCGCATTGCCACAGGCGGCGGCACAGGCGGGTCGCGGTCGGTGACAACCCAGGCCAATGCCACGCTGGCGGCAGTGGACGCGATGATCGCCGCCTTCATCCCCTTCCTGGCGGAGGAGATGGGCGTGGAGGAGGAGGCCGTTGAATTTGATGGCGAAACCTTCCGCGCGCCGGGATCCAACCTGACCCCCACCATGCTGGAAGCGGCAGAGATGGCCCGCGCGCAAGGGCGGCTTGATCTGCAGCGTCACGCGGCGCGGGCCCGGCTGCCGGGGCGCTCGTTTCCGAACGGCGCCCATGTTGCCGAGGTCGTGATCGATCCGGAGACTGGGAATTCCGACGTGGAGCGCTACACTGTAGTCGACGATTTCGGTAATCTGATCAACCCGGTGCTGGCCGAAGGCCAGGTGCACGGCGGGGTGGCGCAGGGGCTGGGACAGGCCATGCTGGAGCGGGTTGTCTATGACGAGGACGGACAACTGCTCACGGCTTCGTTCATGGACTATGCCTTGCCGCGGGCAAGCGGCGTCCCCATGATTGGATTCACCTCCGAGCCGGTGCCTTCGACACAGAACCCGATGGGGATGAAAGGCTGCGGCGAGGCGGGCACCGTCGGCGCGCTGGCAGCGGTTGCAAACGCGGTGCAGGACGCGGTCTGGGACCGCGGCGTGCGGCAGGTGGACATGCCGTTCACCCCGCTGAGAATTTGGGAAGTGCTTAGGGATGTTTCTGACGCAGCTGAGTAAAAGGGTTCTAGGGTGGCTGGGACGGCCGCTGCGCTCGGAGCATTCCGGCGAAACCAAGCTGCGCGGGCCGCAGGCCCATGTGATCATCCTGGATGGCACCATGTCGACGCTGGAGGAGGGGCATGAAACCCACGCAGGCCAGCTGTACCGTCTGTGCCGCCAGATGGGCGGGCCGGTTTCGGTTTTCTACGAATCCGGCGTCCAGTGGAAGGGCTGGGGCAGTGCGCCTGACGTAATGATGGGGCGCGGCATCAACCGCCAGATCCGCCGCGCCTATGGCTATCTTGCATCGCGGTACCGCCCCGGTGATCAGATCTACTTGTTCGGCTACTCCCGCGGCGCCTATGCGGTGCGGTCGCTGGCCGGGGTGATCGACCGGATCGGCCTGCTGAAAGCTGAGCACGCCACCGTGCGCAACATCCGCACAGCCTACCGGCACTACCGGCTGAACGGGCGCTCCAAGACCGGCGCCGCCTTCACCAATGCGCATTGCCATGATGAGATCGAGATCGAGATGGTCGGCGTCTGGGACACCGTCAAGGCGCTGGGCCTGCGGTTGCCGCTGCTGTGGCGCTGGGCGGAAAACCGGCACAACTTCCACAACCACGAGTTGGGCCATCACGTTAAAAGCGGGTATCACGCGCTGGCGCTGGACGAGACCCGTGATGTGTTCCGGCCGGTGCTGTGGGATTGCCCCAAGGGATGGGACGGTCATGTTGAGCAGGTCTGGTTCAGCGGCGCCCACGGTGATGTCGGCGGTCAGCTGGGCGGCTATGAAGACGCCCGGCCGCTGGCCAATGTCTCTTTGATCTGGATGCTGGAAAAGGCCGAAGACCGTGGCTTGCCGCTGCCCCTGGACTGGCGGATGCGGTACCCGGTTGACCCGAACGCGCCGTCGGTCGGCACCTGGCGCGGCTGGGGCAAGATCTTCCTGCTGCGCAGCCGCCGCCGGGTCGGGCTGGATGGCAGCGAGCGGCTGCATAGCAGCGTCGATGCGGGCAAGCAGAGCGTTGCGTCTTCCGGCGGCTGGCTGGCGATGTTTTCCAAGACCTGAGAGCCGCCACGCGGCTCAGCCGGGGGCATGCATAAGTTCCGCGAATGGACCGGTTCCGCCGCCGGCTGTGCGGCTGGCGAGGGGGGAAGCGGATCAGCCTGCGGCGCGGCGCTGCTTGAGCGCGCGCTCCAAGCGCTTCAGCGACAGCGCGACGATCAGCTTATGAGCCGGCCGGACCGGGATCATGTAGGCGCGGCCGAACCAGTTGTGGGTTTTGACCGAAGATGTGACAGATACAACACCGTGTTTGCTGGTGATGCAGGTCATCACGTCCAGGTGCTGGTCCCGCACCGTCAGGGTCAGTACCGTGCCGGACACCGCTTCCACCAGGAAGAAGTCCAGCTTGTCGCCGGGCTGCACGCCCGTGCGCGGCTTGCCGGTAATGCCGCCGATGCGTTTGACACCAAAACAGGCGGATATCGCATCCCGCAGCCAGAACGCCAGTTTCAGGCCCGGCAGCGGCCGCGCGTGCATCAGGTTCCAGGCCTCCAGCGGAGTGATCTGTTCTGGCAGGACGACGGATTGAGTATCCAGGAAATCCAGCTCCGCGGCGGGGGCCAGGATTTGGATGCGGGCGGTGGCGGCCCGCGCGAAGGAGTTTGGCGGCATGGCCGGCCTTTCCGCTGCTCGTCAATTTACTGCTCTGAAGATAATCGGAGAATTGCGGCCGGCAAGGCGGGGGGCTGCATTCCCGTAGCTTTGTTCACGCGATCTGCATCACGATGCAGGTCGTGGAGCCGGTCGCATAGAGGCGGCCGTCTTCGACCCCGCGCAGCTCACCGTGCGCCACGCCTGTAGAGCGGCCCGCATGGTCGATAGTGCCGGTGCAGTCGATCTGCGTGCCCAGCGGGATGGGGCGCAGAATGTTGATCTTGTATTCCAGCGTTGTGTAGACCGAGCCCAGCGGCACCTTGGTCATAACGGCGCAGGCCATGGCGCTGTCCAGAAGCGTGCCGTACCATCCGCCATGCACAGTTCCCATCGGGTTGGTGACATGGAACTCCGGCGTGCCGCGGAACACGACCTGGCCTTCCTCCACGCTGTGCAGGTGATAACCCAGCGTCTCGGCGATCGGCGGGCCGGGCAGGCGGCCGTCCAGAATGCCCCGCATGAAATCGAGGCCGGAAATCCGGGAGATTTGCTCGATCGTCAGCAGGTCGGAAGGCTGTTTGGCATAGAACATAGCGCGCGGGTCCTTGGCAGGGGTGTCCCCTGCATTAGAAACCGCGCGCCATGGCCCGCAAGGCTTACGCCACGTTCTCCAGCGCTACCTTGGGGGTCACACCCAGGGCAAAGCAGACGTCGCGGGTCAATTCCGGGCGGTTCAGCGTGTAAAAATGCAGTTTGTCCACGCCGCCTTCCAGCAGGTCGGAACACAGCTCGGTGCAAAGCGCGGTGGCCAGCAGCTCTTCGCGGCCGTCGCGCAGCGCCTTGTCGAACGCCTTCTCGACCCATTCCGGGATGACGGTGCCGCAGCGCTTGGCGAAATTGCGCGCGCCTTTCCAGTTCTCGATCGGCAGAATGCCCGGTGTCAGTTTGCTGCCGTCGATACCCGCCTTTTCGCAGGCGTCGCGGAACCGGAAAAAAGTGTCCGCCTCAAAGAAGAACTGAGTCAAAGCCTCATCGGCGCCGGCATCCAGCTTGCGCTTCAGCCACTCCACATTTGCGGCCTGGCTGGCGGCCTCCGGGTGGCAGTCCGGGTAGGCGCCAACGCGGATCGTGAAGCCGCCGCGCGCGGCCAGCCCCTTGATCAGCTCCACCGAGTCGGCAAAGCCTTCGGGATGCGGGGTGAACTTGCCTTCGTCTTTAGGCGGGTCGCCGCGCAGGGCGACGATCTCGGTCACACCAGCCTCGGCAAACTGGTTCGCGATCTCCAGTGTTTCTGCCTTGGAAGCATTCACGCAAGTCAGATGCGCCGCCACATTCAGGCCGGAGGAGTTGTGCAGGGTCGCTACTGCATCGCGGGTCAGGGTGCGCGTTGTGCCGCCTGCGCCATAGGTCACAGAAACAAAGCGCGGGTCCATCGGGGCGAGAACCTGCACGGTGTCCCAAAGCCGGAAGGAGGCTTCGAGATTTTTCGGCGGGAAGAATTCAAAGGAAATCTTGGGCGTCGTCATCTCAGGTCTCTCGCTAGGTTTATGTCTGCTCTTGTTGCACGCGCAGCATTGTGAGACAATTTCATAATACTCAAGATTAACATGAGCGATCTGATAGGATGCATATCGAATTCCGCCATCTCCGCACCATCAAGGCCATCCATGAGGCCGGCGGTCTGGCCCGGGCTGCCGAGCAGCTGAACATCACCCAAAGCGCGCTGAGCCATCAGGTAAAGGGACTGGAGGACCAGGCCGGTGTGGAGCTGTTCATCCGCCGCTCTAAGCCGATGAAACTGTCCCCGGCGGGCCTGCGGCTGCTGCGGCTGGCAGAGCAGGTGTTGCCGCAAGTTGAGGCAGCGCAAGCAGAATTTTCATCTCTGCGCGATGGTAATACAGGCCGGATGCATATCGCGATCGAATGTCACGCCTGTTTTGAATGGCTGTTCCCGGTGCTGGAGGGGTTCCGCAAGAACTGGGGCGACGTGGATGTCGACATCCGGCCCGGCCTGGCTTTTGACGCGCTGCCCGCGCTGCAAAAGGAGGAGGTGGATCTGGTGGTCTCCTCCGACCCGGAGGACATCAATGGCGTCGAGTTTATCGAATTGTTTGATTACAATGCTGTGTTTGTTGCCTCCGCCCAGCATCCGCTGGCGGACAAGCCTTTTATCGAGGCAGAGGATTTCACCGGCCAGAACCTCATCACCTATCCGGTGGAGAAGACCCGGCTGGATGTGTTCAGCCAGCTGCTGATCCCGGCCGGGGTGGAGCCGGCCTCGATCCGCCAGGTGGAGCTGACGGCGGTGATCCTGCTGCTGGTCGCCTCCAACCGCGGGGTGTCGGTGCTGCCGGACTGGGTGGTGCGGGAGGTGAAATACTCCTCAGACTACGTGACCCGGCCGCTGACGAAGTCCGGCATTACCCGCAGCCTGTATGCTGCGATCCGGACCGAGGACCGTGAGAAACCCTACATGCAAGAGCTGATCCGGCTGGCCAAGGTGGAGGCGCGCAAGCTGCAGCTTCAATAGAGGCCGCACCCAGGCAAGGCGCGGAGCGGCCTGCGCGGTTCCGGCGCCTGTGCCCGCTCCGCGCGGTTGCTCAATCCGGCAGGTGCCGGCGCGCGGCTCAGACCAGTTTGACGATCTGCTTGCCGGTATTGCCGCCCTGCATCATCGACAGAAAGGTCTTGGGCGCGTTCTCCAGCCCTTCGGCGATGTCTTCCAGATACTTGATGTCTCCGCTGGCGATCTTCGGGGCCACCTCCTGCAGGAACGCCGCATAGCGGTCGTAGTGGTTGAAGATGATAAAGCCATTGACCGACAGGAACTTGGTCAGCACCGAGCGCCAGATCGCAGGCGCGGTCAGATCCGTCTCAGCACTGTTGTACCAGGCGATCATGCCGCAGACCGGGATACGGCCGAAGTTATTCATCAAAGGCAGCACCGCCTCCAGCACCTTGCCGCCGACATTTTCGTAATAGATGTCGATGCCGTCCGGGCATTCCGCCGCCAGGGCCTCGCTCAGCGCTTCGGCGCTGTTATAGGCGCGGTGGTCGAGGCAGGCGTCAAAGCCGAAGGTCTCCACCGCCAGCTTGCACTTGTCCGCACCGCCCGCGATGCCGACCACGCGCAGGCCTTTCTGCTTGGCCAGCTGGCCGACCATCGAGCCGACCGGGCCGGTCGCGGCGGCAACCACCAGGGTTTCACCCGCTTGCGGGCGGCCATAGGCGTCCAAGCCATGCCAGGCGGTAAACCCCGGCATGCCGAGAGCGCCAAGCGCGGTGGTGAGCGGCGCCATATCCGGGTCCAGCTTGCGGATGTCGGGGGCCTGTGCGCAGGCGTGGCTGGCCCAGCCGAAGGCGCCGAGGGCAAAGTCGCCCGGGGCAAAGTCCGGGCTGTTGGAGGCAATCACTTCCCCTACGCCGCCTGCGGTCATGGTCTCGCCGATCTCGACCGGCGGGGCATAGGACTTGCCTGCATTCATGCGCCCGCGCATGTAGGGGTCCAGCGACATATAGTGAACCTTCACAAGCACTTCGCCATCACCGGGTTGAGGCATGTCCACGCTTTCCAAGCGGAAGTTCTCTTCGCTGGCCTGGCCTTCGGGGCGGCTGGCCAGCACGATACGCTGCATTTGGTCGGGCATGAGAGCTCTCCTTCGATTATTTGCAGCCGAGACTGGGCCTCGCCGGGGCGGAATTCAACCGCTTACCGGGCCGTGACCGGGCGTCAGAGCCGATACCCTCTTTCCGGTAAAGCCCCTTGGCAATTGGGGGCAGGGGGCGTATAGGCACGGTTTGACCCGGCATCTCCCCGACGTGACAGGATTCTGCAGACATGATTGGCAGCGCAAACCTCAATGTGATGATCAAAGCCGCCCGCAAGGCCGGCCGTTCCCTGGTGAAAGACTTCCGCGAGGTGGAAAACCTGCAGGTGTCGATGAAAGGCGCAGGTGATTTTGTCTCCAAGGCCGACATCGCCGCCGAGAAGATCATCAAGGAAGAGCTGCGCAATGCCCGCCCGACCTATGGCTGGATCGCGGAAGAGGGCGGCGAGATCGAGGGGGAAGACCCGACCCGCCGCTGGATCGTCGATCCGCTGGACGGCACCACCAACTTCCTGCACGGGCTGCCGCACTGGGCGATCTCCATTGCGCTGGAACACAAGGGCAAGATCGTTGCGGGCGTGGTTTATGACGCTGCCAAGGATGAGATGTTCTTTGCCGAGAAGGGTGCGGGCGCCTGGATGAACGACACCCGGATCCGCGTGTCGGGCCGCCACCGGATGATCGAGTCCATCTTCGCCACCGGCGTGCCGTTCGGCGGCCGCGCCGACCTGCCGCTGACGCTGCAGGATCTGGCCCGCCTGATGCCCGCCTGCGCTGGTGTGCGCCGTTGGGGCTCCGCGGCGCTGGATATGGCCTATGTGGCGGCCGGCCGCTACGAAGGCTTCTGGGAGCGCCGCCTGAACCCGTGGGACCTGGCGGCAGGCATCATCATCGTGAAGGAGGCCGGCGGCCTGGCCGAAGCGATCGACCCGGAGGCAGGCATCGTCGACAGCGGTTCCGTCGTCTGCTCGAACGAGCCGATCTTCGAGAACTTCGCCAAGGTGATCCGCGGCTGAACCGGCCTGAGAAAATGAGATTTTGAAACGCGGCCTCTGTGCCGCGTTTTTTATTGTTGCGGAGGATATTTGTCTACGATGAGGGCTGTGCCCGCCCATGGGGGCGGACGGGCGCTGCCTGGCCTATCGGCCAGGCGTAAGAGTTATTGATCCGACGGATGGTTCACCCCGTCGTTCCAGGGGATCTCGCCATAGGTCTCGGCGTGCGTGCGCGGGTTGGCGCCCTCGATACAGCCCAGGTTCACACCGCATTCCTTGGGGTCGGAGCGGCGCTGGTGGTGGGTATAGATGCCGCAGGTCTTGCAGAAGTAGTGTTTGGCCGTGTGGGTGCCCCAGGTGTAGAGGCTGAGGTTTTCCTCCCCTTTCAGCACCTTCAGGCTGGCGGTCAGGGCGGTGACGGCAGCCGCCCCGCGGCGGCGGCAGAAGGAACAGTCACAGCGCGCGGCGGAGGCGAGGCCTTCAGGGAACTCCGCCTCGATCTCAACAGCGCCGCAGTGGCAGGTGGCTTTCAGGTGTGTCACGTTAGGTTCCTTTGATTGGTGGAGTCTGAGCAACTGCGTCAATAATTCCCCGCAAAATTCTCCAGTGCAGCTCTACCGTTTCCCTACCCCGATGCCCGTCGGGGGAGCGGCCTGCGAGTTAACCAGTCACCTGTTCCCATGGTCCTGCAGGCCGCTTTTGTCCTTTACGTCAGTCACTAAAAGCACGGCGCTGCTGGGGGGCTTCACTTCCCCCAAGGCCCCGGATTGCGCTTCTTGCGCGGCAGCTTGGGGATGCGGCTGGCGGAGTATTCATACTCGTTTTCCGGATGCGGCGGGGTGCCATGTGTCCGGTTCCAGAACGCCGGGCCGCCGCGGCGCAGCCACAGGGGCAGGCACAGGATCAGCCCGACAGCAAATCCTCCGGCATGGGCCCAATATGCCACGCCGCCCTGGTCGGGATCCGCGCCGAGGCCGCCGAGGAACTGCATCGCCAGCCACACCCCCAGCATTACAAAGGCGGGGATCGAGAAGATGCGGAAAAAGACAATCAGTATCAGCAGGATATCGACGCGGGCCTTGGGAAACATCAGCAGGTAGCCGCCCATGATGCCGGCAATCGCACCGGACGCCCCCACGGTGGGCACCATGGAGCCGGGCGCCGACATCACATGGATCAGCCCGGCGCCAATGCCGCTGGCGAGGTAGAACAGGAGGAAGGGGATATGCCCCATCTCATCCTCCAGGTTGTCGCCGAAGATCCACAGGAACAGCATGTTGCCGCCCAGGTGCATCAACCCTGCATGAATGAAGAGAGAGGTGATGAGCGTCTCAAACCCGTAACCGCGGCTGATCTCGGCCGGCACCACCGCGTAGGCGTCATAGAAATAGGCAAGCGCCAGGGGCGAGGCGTAGCTGGCCGAGTAATAGAAATAGGCCAGAATATTCGCCGCCATCAGCGCATAGACGACATATGGCCTGCGGCCGGACGGGTTGTGGTCGCGGATCGGAAACATGGGGGAACGCTGGGCCGGAAAGGGCCCAGCGTCAAGTGCTTAGCGCCGGTAGTTCAGGCGTTGCCGCCCAACAGCGCCGCGTTGCCGCCCGAGGCGGTGGTGTCGACGCAGACGTGGCGCTCTGCCAGGACGCGGGCGCGGTCGGGCTTGCCGGGGATCAGCGGGATGATCGGGCCGTCGCGCTTGGCAAGGCATTGCTCAATGTCGCGCCCTGTTTTCTCATCGCCCCACCACAGCACGCCGGAGATGCCTTCGATGGTTTCCAGCTGGTTCAGCCCGAGAAGGCCATGCGCCTCAATCGCGGTGCCGCCGAGGCTGATCACCTGTTTTGCCTGTTCCGCGGCGGCCTCCGGCCCCGGGCCCATGCACAGAAGCGGCGGGCGGGCCGAGACCGTCAGGCGGTTCGATTCACCGGTTGGGCCAGGCAGGGAGGTGGTCATCGGTTGCGCGGGAACGCCGCTTGCCCCGGGAAGCCCGGCAGCTTCTGTCTCCCACTCGTCGTGGACCTGCTGCCGGTCCGGCGCGCAGAAGCGGTTGAGGTAGAACGGGCCGCCTGCCTTGGGGCCGGTGCCGGACAGGCCCTCGCCGCCAAAGGGCTGGCTGCCGACAATCGCGCCGATCTGGTTGCGGTTCACGTAGATGTTGCCCGCATGCACCCGGTCGCAGACATGCTGCACCCGGTCGTCGATGCGGGTGTGCAGCCCGAAAGTAAGCCCGTAACCGGTTGCGTTTATGTCGGAAATCACCTGGTCCAGTTCGTGCGACTTGAACCGCGCCACATGCAGGACGGGGCCAAAGATCTCCTCCTCCAGCGCGCTGATGCCGGGCACCTCGATCATAGTGGGCGCCACAAAGGTGCCGCCCTGCGGCGCCATCAGCTCCTTCATGACCCGGCCTTCAGCCCGGGCCTGGTCGATGTGGGCCAGGATGCCTGCGCGGGCGCCTTCGTCGATGACGGGGCCGCTGTCGGTGGACAGGTGCCAGGGATCGTCCAGTTTCAGGCAGTCCATCGCGCCCTTCAGCATCTTCAGCACGGTGTCGGCAATGTCGTCCTGCAGGTACAGGCAGCGCAGTGCCGAGCAGCGCTGGCCCGCGGATTGGAAGGCGCTTTCGATCACCGCCTGCACCGCCTGTTCCGGCAGCGCGGTGGAGTCGACGATCATCGCATTGAGGCCGCCGGTCTCCGCGATCAGCGGCGAGCCCGGCTGCAGGTTGTCGGCCATCGCCTTGCGGATGCGCAACGCGGTGGCGGTGGAGCCGGTGAAGGCAACGCCGTTCACGCGCGGGTCAGAGGTGATGGCCGCCCCGACCACGCTGCCGCGGCCCGGCACCAGCTGCAGGGCGCTGCGCGGCACCCCGGCCTCGTGCATCAGCTGCACGGCGCGGTGGGCGATCAGCGGCGTCTGGTCTGCAGGCTTGGCCAGCACCGCGTTGCCCGCGGCCAGCGCGGCTGAGACCTGGCCGGTGAAGATCGCCAGCGGGAAGTTCCACGGCGAAATGCAGGAAAAGATGCCCGCGGGCGGCGCGTCGGGAATGCGCGCCGCGTAGTAGCGCAGGAAATCCACCGCTTCGCGCAACTCCGCCACGGCATCGGGAATGGTCTTGCCGGCCTCGCGGGCAAGGATGGCGAACAGCTCGCCAAAGTTCTCCTCATAGAGATCCGCGGCCTTGTTCAGGATGGCAGCGCGCTCTGCTGCCGGAGCATCCCAAGGGTCGGCCACGGCCAGCGCCAGTTCGATATCCTCGGGGCTGCATTGGCTGACGGTGCCGGCGACACTCAGGTCGGTCGGGCTGGTCACGTCTTTTGCGGCCTCCGGCTGGGCATCGCCGGCCAGCAGCGGCCCGGCATGCCACTGGTGGCTGCGCCAAGGCGCGCGGGCTTCTTCGATCTTCGCCAGCGTCGGCGCGTGGCCCAGATCGAAACCCTTGGAGTTCGGCCGCTCCGGCGCGTAGAGCTCCGGCCCGGTCGGGATCTTGCGGGTAATGTCTTCAACCGCGGCGAACGGGTCGGCGGCGACGACCTCCGGCGGCACGTTTTCGTCCACGATCTGGTTCACAAAGGAGCTGTTGGCGCCGTTTTCCAGCAGACGCCGCACCAGGTAGGCCAGCAGGTCGCGGTGCGCGCCGACGGGCGCGTAGATCCGGCAATTGGTCTTGTTCTGCTCCAGCACCATCTGGTGCAGGGTCTCGCCCATCCCATGCAGGCGCTGGAATTCGTAAAGACCCTTATCCATGCCATCCGCCATATGCAGAATAGCGGCGACCGTATGAGCGTTATGGGTAGCGAACTGCGGGTAGATCCGGTCTGTCAGCCCCAGCAATTTGCGGGCGTTGGAGATATAGGAAACGTCGGTAAGCGGTTTGGAGGTGAACACCGGGAAGCCGTCGACACCCTCGACCTGCGCCTGCTTGATTTCGGTATCCCAATAGGCGCCCTTCACCAGCCGCACCATGAAGCGGCGGTTGTACTTTTCCGCCATCTCATGCAGCGCGTCGATGGCCAGGCCGGTGCGGGGCCCGTAGGCCTGCACCACCACGCCAAATCCGTCCCAGCCCGCCAGAGCCGGGTCGGAAACCACGGCGTCGATCACTTCCAGCGACAGCGACAGCCGGTCGGCTTCCTCGGCATCGACATTGAGGCCCATCTTGGCCGCCTTGGCCAGCAGCGCCAGCGCCTTCAGGCGCGGCACCAGATGCTCCATCACGCTGGCGTCCTGCGCCAGCTCATAGCGCGGGTGCAGCGCCGACAGTTTCACCGAGATGCCGGGGTTCTTGCGGATGTCGTCGCTATTGCAGGCGGCAGCAATCGCCGAAATCGCCTTGGAATAGGACAGGTGATAGCGCGACGCGTCGGCCTCGGTGCGGGCGGCTTCGCCCAGCATGTCATAGGAATAGGTGTAGCCCTTGGCTTCCATCCCGGCGGCGCGGTTCATCGCGCTTTCGATGGTTTCGCCCAGCACGAACTGGCGGCCCATTTCCTTCATCGCGCGGCTGACTGCGGTGCGGATCACCGGCTCGCCCAGGCGTTTGATGGCACCGCGCAGGGCACCGATGGGGCTGCGCTCCTCGTCCAGCACCTTGCCGGTCAGCATCAGCGCCCAAGTGGAGGCGTTGACCAGCGAGGAGGTGGATTTGCCCAGGTGCTTGCCCCAGTCGGAAGGCGCGATCTTATCTTCGATCAGCGCGTCGATGGTGTCGGCGTCCGGCACCCGCAGCAGTGCCTCGGCAAGGCACATCAGGGCGATGCCTTCCTCGGTCGACAGGCCGTACTCAGCGAGGAAAACCTCCATCATCCCAGGCGCCGAATGGCCGCGGATGTCGCGCACCAGGGCGGCGGCATTTGAACAGATACGGGCGCGGTCGGCCTCGGAGAGGGCGGCTTGGGCAATCAGCTGGTCGCGCATGGCGGTCTGATCGGCATAAGTGCCGGCATCGATCCGGTAACGCAGCTTGGGTTGGGTGGTCATGCAGGGAACTCCACAGAAAACATGCAGGGCTTTTGCTTAGATTACACGCTTTTCCGCGGGACAATCGCCCGAAAATGTGACACAAGCAGGTCGAATGGATGAAAAAATGAGAATTTGAGGTTCAAATGGCCTTCTCCGACATCGACAGGTTCGACCGCGCGATTCTGAATGTGCTGGCGGAGGACGGACGGATCTCCATCGCTGATCTTGCCCGCCGGATCGGCCTGTCGAAAACTCCGACCCAAACCCGGCTGCGGCGGCTGGAGGCGGAGGGGATCATCACCGGCTACCGTGCGCTGGTCGATCCGATCCGCCTGGGGCTGGACCACGTCGCCTTTGTCGAGGTTAAGCTGGACGACACCCGGCAGGCGGCTCTGGCCAAATTCAACGCCGCGGTATCCAAGCTGCCGGAGATTGAACAGGCCTACATGATGGCCTCGCATTTCGACTACCTGCTGAAAGTGCGCACCCGCTCGATGACCGACTACCGGGCGGTGCTGGGGGAAAAGATATCCTCGCTGCCGCATGTCTCCTCGACCTCCACTTATGTCGCGATGGAGGCGGTGAAGGAGGACGGAGCGCTGGGGCCGCTATAGGGCGTTGCGGATGCAGCGCGCGCACAGTTGACTTGAACGAAACCGTAATTGTGCCAGCATAAGGGCATGTCCTGTTCTGTGTTCCGCGCCCCGCATTTTCCGGTCTGTTTTGTCTTGGTGGCTGCCGCCGTGCCGCTGATTTCGCAGGCTGCCGCGGCGGATTGCCCCTCCGCGCCTGACCACAGCACTCCGCTTGAAGCGCTGCTGAGCGAGGTGCAGGAGGCTGACAGCGAGGCGCAGGCCCGCGAGATCGCCAACCGGATGTGGGAGTTTTGGGCCGATGCTCCGGATGAGCGCGCGCAAGAGATCCTGAACCGCGGCATGACCCGGCGCTCGTCTTTTGATTTCCTAGGCGCGCTGGAGGATTTCGACCAACTGATTGACTATTGCCCGGAGTATGCGGAGGGCTACAACCAGCGCGCCTTTGTGCATTACCTGCGCCGGGATTTTGCCGCGGCGCTGCGGGATCTTGACCGGGCGCTGGAGCTTTCGCCGCGCCATGTCGCGGCGATGAGCGGGCGGGCGTTGTCGCTTTACGGCTTGTCCCGGATGGAGGAGGCGCGGGAGGCGCTGGCCGCGGCGCTGGCGCTGAATCCCTGGCTGCCGGAGCGCTATTTGGCCGATCCGGGCGGGCCGCTGGCGCCGCCGGGGGCAGGTGACGTTGAATTGTAGTTGCACACGGAACCCAGAAAATTCCCGGCAACCGCCGAAAAGCGATTGTCCGCCTGAAATCAGGAGGCTAGACCTGCTGTTGTGGCAGCGCATCAGATGCTGCACGCGGACGTGGTGGAATGGTAGACACCGGAGACTTAAAATCTCCTGGCCTTATGGCCGTGCGGGTTCGAGTCCCGCCGTCCGCACCATTGTTTTCTCAGCAGCAAATGCCCCTAGAGCACCAGCCGCGGCTGGATCCGGCTTTGGCTCCAGAGCAATCGAAACATGGCGCGATCACGTAAAGATTGCATTGCTGTAACGGTAGTTTTGTGCAAGATGTCGGTTGAAATGTGAAAGATCTTTAACACATGGCGCTGATACACGAAAAAATCTCCGCGCTGCTCGCGGACATGAACCTGTCCAACCGCCAAGCAGCGCTGAAATGCGGCATTCCCTATGGCACTTTCAACAGTGCGCTCAAAAATGAGCGCGAGATCGGCTGGAGCACCCTTGATGCACTGGCGCGCGGGCTTGGGGTGTCGTTTCATTACTTTGCATCTGAGACGACGGCGCTGGAGCTGTTGCCGGAACGCCAGGCAGGCGGGCACAGCAGCAAGGCATTTGACATCCTGAACGCGCAGATGCAGGCCGCTGCCCGCACCCGGCAGTATTGCGGCACGGACGTCTCGTTGCAGGATTTCTTGGACTGGTGGTTTTCCAACAGCGGGCGGCTGGAAGGCTTTGACCAGCTGCAGCACGCGGTGGACATGTTCGATCCGCCGGATCCGGAGAAGAACCGCATCCAGCCGATCCAGTCCGGAGCCCACAGCCTCGCCTCCATCTGCTTTGAGGTGTCCAGCAGCGGTCAGCTTCGGGACACGCTGAACGGCTTCAGCGACAAGGTTAACGCCGATCTGGTGATGGCCCACAGCGAGGCGATCAACCGCGGCGAGCCGGTCATCACCCACCCGTCGCTAGACGTAAAGCTGCTGAACGGCCGCCGCTTTACCCGGCAGTACCGGCGGGTTCTCGCGCCGGTCTACTTGCCGGACGGCAAGCTGCTGGTGGCCAATTTCTCACAGGATATCAAATTCGGCTAGGTCGCTTTGCAGCATGTGCTCCATTTCCAGCCGGGAGGAGCCGACAAACCATTCGGTGCTGCTGCGCACTTCCGGTTCCGGGGCGCGCCATTTCTGCGCGCGGGGAATCGCCCGGCTGAAGCCATAGACCAGATCCAGCCGCGCTTGCATGTGGCGGTCTGGAATGAAGGCATAGATCCAGTCCACGTCCCATTTCTGGATCGCCAGAATCTGGAAGGTCCGCATGAATGGCGCCAGCCGCTCCGCCCGCTTTCCGCGGCGACCGGGAAGGAAATTCAGCTCGCCGATATAGGCCAGCCGCCCGCTGACTTCACGCGCCAGCGGCTCAGCGACGCTTTCGACACCACCGCCTGCCGCATTGGGAAACTGGTGGCGGGACGTGCGCAGCAGGAATTCCGCCAGAGTTTCGCGGCCCAGGTCCTGCAGCATCGCCGCTGCGCCGCCGATATAGGTGCCATTCTCCTTCAGAAACAGCCAAAAGGCCGAATTCTCGGTGTGGTCGGCGCGCTCAATTGCAAAACCCGGCATCTGGAACTGGCGGCCTGACAGGGCAGCGGTTGCGGGCACTTTCTCGAAATCGGTGAACATTTCGATCTGAAGGCCAGCCTGCGAAAGCGTATGCAAGTAGCCTGAAAGTGTTTTTCCCATATCGAGCGAATTCATTAAGGTCCCCCGTTATTTAATTTTTCCCTCCCAATAGCCTGAAACTCCCGTTGGCGCCGCCAAAGAGTGAGAGTTGCATAAAATCTTAAACATTTTTTCAGAAAATTGACCGGTTTTCGAGTCCCATTAATGCAGCTTTCGGGTGCATCCGGTTTTTACGGCTGCACCCAAGAAAAAACTGCTTTGAAACAGGTTTGACGAGGCGCTGCGGGGCGCGCCCGGCAACGTCCGGTCACAGCTGCCGGACGGCCCTATGCTGATTGCTGAACCGGAAGCCCGGCTTCTTTCCATCCTTCCAATCCGCCTTCAATGAGAGCGGCGTCATAGCCCATTTGGCAGAGCGTATGCGCGGCCAGCGCTGCTCGGGCGCCGGACGCACAGAGCACATAGACTTTCGCTTCGTCACGCTGGGTGGTGAGTGCGGACTCGGCGCCGCCGCTGTCCGGATCGGCTTTGGATTCCAGCAGGCCGCGGGGGACGTGGAGACTGCCGGATACGGTGCCCTCCTGCTGCAGCTCATTGGCTTCGCGCACATCCAGGATCAGGCCGCCCGTACCGGCCGCGGCATGTGCTTCATGGGGGCTGGCCTTGCTGATCTGCGCCCGGGCGGATTCGATCATCTCTTTCACGCTGAGTGCCATTGGTCTCACCTCAGAATTTGTTGACGGGGATTTTCAGGTAGTGATTGCCGTCGCTTTCTGCCTTGGCAAAGCGGCCGCCGCGCAGGTTCACCTGCAGTGCTGCCAGCATCCGGTCCGGAAGGGCGAGCGTCTCGTCGCGCTCCTCGCGCTGCGCGATCCAGTCTTCCTTCCGGGTGCCCGCCTTCACGTGCGGATTGTGCTCCAGGTGCTCGTCCACGGTGGCTTCCCAAGCCGGGGTGTCCCGGTCATCGGTGCCGTAGTCATGGCCGATGAAGAGCCGGGTTTTTTCCGGCAGGGACAGTATAGCTTGGATCGAATGCCACAACTCTTCCGCCGACCCGCCCGGGAAATCCGCCCGCGCAGTGCCAACGTCGACGTGCATCAGCGTGTCGTGCACAAAGGCCGCGTCGCCGCAGACATAGGTGACCGAGCCCAGCGTGTGCCCGGGCGACAGCATTACCCGTATCTGCAGATTGCCTAGCTCCAAAGTATCTCCATCCGCCAGCAGGCGGTCAAAGTCACGCCCCGGATCGAACGCGTCCGGCATGTGGTAGTAATCGCGCCACAGCTCAGCGATGTCGCGCACCTTTTCACCGATGGCCGTTGGCGCTGCCGTGCGCTCTTTCAGCCGGGCCGAGGCCATCAGATGGTCGGCGTGCGGATGGGTGTCTAAAATCCAGGCGGGCTCCAGCCCTTCATTCTCGACCACGCGCATCACGTGGTCGATGCTGTCCTGCGTGGTGCGGGCGCTCTGCGTGTCGAAATCCCAGACCACGTCGATCAGCGCTGCTTTCCGTGTTTGCGGATCCGCACAGATGTATTGCACTGACCCGGTTTCCGGCTCGTACAGGCCCCAGACTTCGGGGCTGTTGCCATCGCCTGCGGGGGAATGCCGGACGATGCGGTCCCCTTGGGTGTAATCCTTTGCCATAAGTTGCCCTCCGTTACGCATACGCTTTGCCGAAGGCCGCAGGATTTGGATCCGCGGCGTTATCAGCTTAACGCTTGGATAGAGGACCGGTTCCAGCACATGCCGGGCGCCGCTGCGGAGATGGGTGTGAAACGTGCTTCAAAAAAACGGCCCGGGAGCAAAGTGCTCGCGGGCCGTTTCCATTTCTTACTGCAAAATCCGCTCAGCCGCGGCCGCGGTAGGGGGGCACGCCCTGGTCCGGGATCCAGACGCCTTCGGGCATCGGGCCGGTCTGCCAGAATACGTCGATCGGAATGCCGCCGCGCGGATACCAGTAGCCGCCGATGCGAAGCCACTGCGGCTCCAGGAAGTCCGCCAGGCGGCGGGCGATGGAGACGGTGCAATCCTCGTGGAAGGCGCCGTGGTTGCGGAAGGATGTGAGGAAGAGCTTCAGTGACTTGCTCTCCACCAGCCATTCGCCGGGCACATAGTCAATCACCAGATGCGCAAAATCCGGCTGCCCGGTCATCGGGCAGAGCGAGGTGAACTCCGGCGCGGTGAAACGCACGTTGTAGGCCACATCGGCCTGCGGGTTCTGGACACGCTCCAGTTCCGCCTCTTCCGGGCTTTGGGGCACAATGGTGTCGCCGCCCAGCTGTTTCAGGTTGCTGTAGATGCTGTCGGACATATCAGGTTCCTTGTCTTCAGACGCCGCGCTTGTTGCCCCAGACCAGCACATGAAGCTGGGGCAGGACGCGGGGGGTGAACCAGCCGTCGCCGGTCACTTTTTCGATGAGCCACAGCAGCCGGTCCGTGGCCTGCTGCAAGTCGACCGGCAGGTCCGGGTCAACCTCAGGGTTGCCGGGCTGCAGGTACAGCGGCAGCTCGGGGTGGCGTTCGGCGGCGGCCTTGGCCCAGGCGTAATCCTTGTCGTCAAAGATCACGATCTTCATCACCGCCTGGCCGCAGCCCTCGGCCGCTTCAAGGCAGCGGTCGAAGGCCTTCCAGTCCACCGTTTCGCCGCTTGAGGGCGGCTTGGGGCTCAGCACCAGCGTGTCGAGATCGGCAAACCAGGGCTTGCTGACCGATCCTTGGGTCTCGCAGGCAAAACGGTAGCCTTCCGCCTTGCCGTAGGCGATCACCGGGGCGAAGTCCTGGATCGCCGGGTTGCCGCCGGAAATGGAGACGGTCAGCGGTTTGCCGCCCGACAGGCGGCGCACCTCGGCCATGACCTGTTCCGGCGCCATCACCGCCCAGTCATGCCGGTAGGCGCTGTCGACCGCATGCATACTGTCGCACCAGGAGCAGCGGTAGTCGCAGCCGCCTGCGCGTACAAACACCGTTGGTTCCCCGATCAGGGCGCCTTCGCCCTGGATCGTGGGGCCGAAGATTTCCGCGATGCGCAGGGTCACGGCCGGTACTCCGCCCAGGTTTTCGGGGTCTCCGAGACTTTCACGGCGGCGACTTCCGGCCACCGCTCATGGCACCAGTCATAGAAGTGCTTGGCCATGTTTTCCGCCGTCGAATGCCCCTCCAGCACGTCGTTCAGGTGCCGGTGGTCGAAGGTTTCGTCGATATAGTCCTTCAGCGGCTTCAGCTCGTGATAGTCGCGCACGAACCCGTCGCTGTTCAGCTCATTGGCCGCCAGTTCCACCACCACGACATAGTTGTGGCCGTGCAGCCGGGCGCATTGGTGGTCCGTAGGCAGGTGGGTCAGCTGATGCGAGGCGGAGAAATGGAACTCCTTGGTGATCCGGAACATCAGGCGCCGTCCTTGGAGGCAATCGCCGCCTTCCAGAAATCGGGGTCGGCGTATTCCGTCGGATCCTCAACGCCTGCCAGATGGAAGGCCTCGCGCCGTTCCACGCAGGTGCCGCAGCGGCCGCAATGCTTCTCCCCGCCCTTGTAGCAGGACCAGGTTTCGGCAAAGGGGGTGTTATGCTTGGCGCCGGCGGTAACGATGTCGCCCTTGGTCCGATGCACAAACGGGGTGTAGAGCTGCACGTTGGCGTAGCCGTCGAGTGCTGCGCGCTGCATGGCATCAAACGCTTCGGTGAATGCCGGGCGGCAGTCCGGATAGATGAAGTGGTCGCCGCCATGCACCGCCGTGGCCACGGCGTCGTCGCCGTTTGCAGCGGCAATTCCATAGGCGATGGTGAGCATGATAGCGTTGCGGTTCGGCACCACGGTGACCTTCATGGTCTCTTCCTCGTAGTGGCCGTCCGGCACGTCGATGTCATCGGTCAGAGCAGAGCCCGAAAGCGCGGCACCGATGCCCCGCATGTCGATGATGTCATGCGGCACGCCCAGCCGTTTGGCTGCGGCGGCGACATAGTGGAGTTCCTTCTTGTGGCGCTGGCCGTAATCGAAGGAAACAAGACGGGTCAGCTGATGTTCCTCAGCGACCATATGGGCAAGCGAAACGGAATCCAGCCCGCCCGAGCAGATAACGATAGTTTTCATTTTTGAACCCTTGTTTTGGTGACCGGGTAGGCTGCGACCGGTGCCGCGCGTTTAGCAGCAAGCGGGTAATGGTGCAAGGTACGGGCGTATTGCGAACATTCGGCAGGACTTGTAGGGAAAAGTTGAAAATTCAAAGCTGGTGAGCGCATGAAAAGGGCGGCGACCGTCCGCGGGCGGAAGCGAAGCGCCCGCCCATGGGGGCGGACGGGCGCTGCCCGGCGTGCCGCCGGGCGGAACTTTCTAAATTGGCGGCAGCTCCCCCTCCAGCCACTCCAGGAACGCCCGCGACGCCGGGGTGCTGGCATGGCTTGGCGGCGGCATCAGAAAATAGTTCTCAAGCAGCTCTGCCGAATGACCGCTGGCGCGGACCAGCTGCCCGCTCTCCAAGAGCCCGCCCGCCAGCGTGTCATGCGACATCGCCATGCCCGCGCCATTCACCGCAGCCGTCATGGCAATCACGTAGGTGGAAGCCAGGTTGATCTCGTGATTGCGGTCAAATGGCAGATCCTGTGACTTGAACCACGCCCCCCAAGAGCCTGTGACGCCCGCACAATCCAGCAGCGTCGCAGTGCTGAAATCAACCTCACCGCCTTGATAGCCCGGCGCGCAGACCGGGTAGAACCGGTCGCGGGTCAGCCGCACCGCCGCCGCCGACATGTCATTGGGGCGGCCGAACCGGATTTCCGTTCCGGCAGAGGCGGCATGCCGCTCCGGGTCCCAGATCGGGGTCACGATGTTCAGCACCAGCCAAGGGAAACGCGCATACAGCCGCGGCAGGCGCGGTGACAGCCAGAATACTGAGAATGCCATATTGCATTGCAGGACCAGATGCCGCCCCTGGTCGCCGCCGGTAAAGGCCTGAGTGCCCGCCGCGATCAGGTCAAAGGCTTCCCGCACAATCGGCATGTAGTTGGCGCCGGCCTCCGACAGCTCCAGCGCGCGGGTTTTGCGGATGAACAGCTCCCGGCCCAGAAAGTTCTCAAGACTGCGCACATGCTGGCTGATTGCGGATTGCGTCAGGTTCAGCTCCGCTGCGGCACGGGTGAAGGACAGGTGCCGGGCGCTGGCCTCAAAGGCGCGCAGCCAGGTGAGCGGGGGCAGGGAAGGTGATGGCGAAACGGGCGAAGACATGGATGCGCGACCTATGCATTAGTTCAATTAATGCATAGCGGTTGAATCAATCGTTTGTCAGCAGGGAATGCGGCTGGCACCACTAGGTAAACCGGCTTTGGAGGTGCAGATGAACAAGCAAACAGCGGTGAACCCGAACCTCACCCATTGGCAGGAACGCGTCGACATGGCCGCAGCCTTCCGCTGGACCGAGCGGCTGAACATGCATGAGGCAGTGGCGAACCACTTCAGCCTTGCCGTGAATGAGGACGGCAGCCAGTTCCTGATGAACCCGAACCAGGTGCATTTCGCGCGCGTGAAGGCCTCGGATCTGCTGCTGCTTGACGCAAATGACCCCAAGACAATGGAGCGCCCCGACGCGCCGGACCCCACCGCCTGGGGGCTGCACGGCTCGATCCACCGGCTCTGCCCGCACGCGCGCTGTGTGATGCATGTGCATTCGATCCACGCAACCGTCCTGGCCTGCCTCGCCGACAGCACCCTGCCGCCGATCGACCAGAACACCGCCACCTTCTACAACCGCTATGTGGTTGACGGAGATTTCGGCGGTCTGGCGTTTGAGGGCGAGGGCGCGCGCTGCGCCTCGATGCTGACCGATCCCAAGGTCAAAACCATGATCATGGGCAACCACGGCATGCTGGTGATCGGCGACAGCGTCGCGGACACCTTCAACCGCCTTTACTATTTCGAGCGCGCCGCGGAGACCTACATCCGCGCCCTGCAAACCGGCCAGAAGCTGCGGGTGCTGAGCGACGAGATCGCCGAGAAAACCGCGCAGGAACTGGAGGACTACCCGGATCAGGCAGAACGCCACCTGGCGGAACTGAAGGCGATCCTCGACGACGAAGGTTCCAACTACGCAACCTGAGACACCAGGCAGGAGGCAGCCCGATGCACGGCACAATCCCCGACCGCGAAGCTGAGCGCTGGCACTACCGCCCCAAGGGGCCGGTGCCGCTCAACCCTTTGTTCAGCTGGCCGCCGCGGCCCGCGGCGGTGCTTGCCTGGTACCGCGGCGCCTGGCTGGAGATTACAGCGCTGACGGTTTGCTTCCTGCTGGCGCTTGCCATCTATGCCTGGCTGCTGCCGCCGCTGGCTGACATGGCCGAGTTCCGGCCTGGCTGGATGCTGCAGGTCTGGCTCGCCAACCTGCTGCCGCAGGCTGCGGTGGCCGGGGGGCTCCACTGGTGGCTCTACATGCGCAAGGGCCAGGGGATGCAGAAGAAGTTCGACAAGCGCGACCTGTCCCGCGGCAACGGCACCTTCACTTTCAAAAACCAGGTGCTGGACAACATCTGGTGGACTCTCGGCAGCGCCATCACGGTGGCCACGGTCTATCAATGGGGCATCTACTGGCTGATGGCCAACGGCTGGGTGCCGGTTGTGACATTTGCAGAAGCGCCGGTCTGGTGCGTGCTCTGGATGCTGCTGATCCCGATGTGGTCCGGCCTGCATTTCTACTGGGTGCACCGGCTGGAGCATCATCCGCGGCTCTACAAACACGTCCACGCGGTGCACCATCGCAACGTAAACACTGGTCCGTGGTCGGGGATTTCCAACCACTGGTATGAAAACCTGCTCTACTTCACCACCTATTTCATCCACCTGATCGTGCCCTCGCATCCGCTGCACCTCGCGTTTCATGCGATGTTCCAGCAGATCAGCCCTGTGTTGTCCCATTCCGGCTTCGAGCGGGTGATTGCGGGGGGAACAGAGGCCGCCAAGGCCGGCGATTTCTTCCACCAGCTGCATCACCGGTATTTCGAGTGCAACTACGGCACTTCGGAAATTCCCTTCGACAAATGGTTCGGCACCTATCACGACGGCTCAGCCGCAGCGACGGACAGGACCCGCGCCTTCAAGAAACAAATGTATACCCGCTAGGATTGCTTCAGGCGCAAACTGATCAGGATCAAGGCGTATATATTCGCGAATCCATATGCCTGTGCGCAAGACAGTCGAAGGCATAGGAGAAAGCCCATGTTGCGCCTTGCATCCATCCTCTATTCACTGATCGGCAGCAGCCTGGCAGGCGTTGGCGTGATCGCGGTTCTGGCGGCAGGAATGGTCTCGGTTCAGGCGATTCTCGCTGCGGCAGCGGCAGGAGCGGTTGCGGGGCTGCCGGTCGCCTGGCTGGTCGCCAAGCAGCTCTATGCCCGCGGCGCCTAGGCGTTGAGGAATACCCGAGCGGCGGCCTCAAACTCCCGCGGTTTCTCGGCGTGCAGCCAATGGCCCGCGCCGGGCAGCTTGGCAAACCGGGCAGAGGGGAAGCGCGCGCGGATTTCATCCCGGTGCTCCGGCAGCACGTAATCCGACTCGGACCCCGACAGAAACAGCGCAGGCCCTTGCCAGGACGCCTCTGTCTGGGGGAAGGACATGATACTGGGCATCTGATCCGCCAGCGTATCGAGGTTCAGCTTCCAGCGCTTGTTCGGCAGGTCCAGCGACTGGGTGAAAAAGCTCTGCAGCGCCGGCTCCACCCCGGCCTCCGCCAGCTGCGCTGCGGCCTCGGGGCGGCGCTCGATTGTTTCGAGGCTGACCGAGCGCATGGCGTCAATGAACTGGATCTGGGTGTGGCCGTAGGCGACGGGCGCAATGTCGGCGACCACCAGCCGGCGCACCGCTTCGGGGTGGTTCAATGCCAGCATCATCGCAGCCTTGCCGCCCATGGAATGGCCGATCACATCCATCTGCCCGCCATGCGCCGCGATAACTTCGGCCAGATCCTCTGCCAGCTCCGGGTAGGTGTGGCTGTCCGTGCGCGGGCTGTCGCCGTGGTTGCGCATGTCCACGGCCACCACCAGCCGCTCATCCGACAGGCGTTTGGCGATGACGCCCCAGTTACGGGCCGAGCCGTAAAGACCGTGGGCAATCAGAAGCGGCGGTTGTCCGGTGGCGGAGCCATGAGTGATCGTGTTCAGCATGCCGCCTTGATAGCCGGGCAGGCGGAGGCTTGCCAGCCCCATTGAGACGGACGCCGCCGCAGGCTAGGGTGGCGGCAATAGGCAGTTGAGGGAGAGTGCCGGAATGGCCGCCAGCCTGGACCAGGATATCGAAGAGATCCGCATGTTGCTGAAGGAGCGCGAGCATGCCTCCGGCGACCTCGCCGCCGCGCTGAAACGCGTCCGCCGCCGCCTGCCGCGCCGGATCTACAAGCAGGGCATGAAAATTGCCGATGCCCTGCCGGCGCTGGAACATCCCAAGCTGCGGCAGACCGTGGACGAAAAACCGCTGCGCGGCGCCGCCCGCGAGGTTAAGGCGCATCTCAAGGAAATCGACATTGCCGACCGGCGCAAGGGCTTCTGGCTGGGCATCCTTGGCAATATCGCGTTCTCCATTCTGGTGGTGCTGATCCTGCTGATCGTGGTCCTGCGCTGGCGCGGCCTGATCTGATTTCCCGCGTTACGTTGCCGCCGTACCCAGTGCTTTGAGCGCACTTCAAATCCGGCGGAAGCTGCGTTCCGCAGAAACCGGGCCGCCGCAGATTGGCATATCCGGAAGGCGCCCCGCCGAGCGCGAAATCCGGGATCTGGCCACTTGCTGCCGAGGCGGCAGAACGCTGCTGTTTGCGCGGACGCTTATTGGCTGACAACTTCGGTGTGCCGGGCGGGGGAAGCTGCCGGGGATAGCACCTCGAGGAAGACCAGCGTGACGGTGACGAAGCTGAAATGCAGCAGCAGGTGCCAAGACCCCATCTTGGCGTTGCTCTCCCACTCGCCGCTGACCTGCCCGTTATACAACCAGGTCCTGGTGCCTGTACCTGCATTCTCGGCCGCCACGGAAAAATGTTAAAAAAACACCGCCAGCCCTCACTCCGGTTGCGAGATTCAGCCGCGAACTTTCGGAATTCGCTGATCGCCAGAGGCAGGCGCTTGCGCATCCAGTCGCCCAAACTGCGCTTCCGCCGCCGGGTTCGTTTCAATCTGACGCGTCCCATACGGGGGGTGAATCGAACGGTCCGTGGTCTGAAAAAAAGCCGGAATTCGAGGCCAGACACTCCCGCCCCTTTCCGGCCTGCCTGAGGCCGTCCCGAAAGCGTTGGGCA